>JBJXFS010000336.1:0-30445 GCA_046155625.1 Verrucomicrobiales bacterium
CGGGAAGCCGGCGCCCACCTGCCCCTCCCCGTGCGCAAGGTCCAACGCCTCACGCAGAACAGCGTCAAGTTCATCCGCTGGGTAGCTACCTTGCTCTATCTCCATGTGCCCTGGAAACGCGCCGTAAACCAACTGCGCGCATCTTATGCCACTTTATGACTTCAAATTATGGACTCCCATGGCCCAGCAGGACGAACAGAGAGAGAGCAACAACGAACCAGTCAATAAGTTATAAGCCGTGCAAGACACACCGAATGGTTAATGAGGAACAATTACCGTGAGCCGTTAGCCATCAACCACCAACCATGACTTTCGATTGGTTCACCCGCAACTTCACTCCGCGAATACCACTCCCCGCGCCTTCCTCATAGTAAATGCAGTAAACCGTCTTGTCGGGCAACTCCACGCAACTCGGATAGGATCCGTCCACGGTGTCAAGCTGAAGCGGACCCTGCCACGTTTTCCCTTCATCGTAAACTCAAGCAAGGTGGCGCGCTGACTGAGGAGTCGGTGGTCGTTAAAATGACGAATGTCTGACCGATTCTTGATCGAAATCCGATTCGGACCGGCCCGCTGCCGCACTCTAGCGGGCTTTTCTACTATTCTCCTTCCCCGGCTTGGGGCCGGTGCCGTCGTCATAACCTACGGGCTCAACGGCCGGGCGCGGGGTGGGCGGCGGGATGGGGAGGTCGGCAGCACGGAGGACATCGTGGAGTGCGGCGAGCGTTTCGTGGGAGGGCTTGAAATTGCCGGGGCGGAAGCCTTCGGCGATGAGCACGGGGGTCCAGCCGGATTTATTTTTACGGTTCCACACTGCGGGTTTGGCGTCGTGGGCGGCGAGGAACTGGACCATTTTCGGAAGGCTTTTGTAGGCGGCGGCGTGCATGGTGGTTTCGCCGTTCCGGTCCACGTGGTTGATGTCGCCGCCCTGCTTCAACAGCCACGCGACGGCCTCGAGGCATTCGGCCTCGGTGCCGGCTTCCTCGTCGGGCGCGAAGCAGCCGAGACCCGCAGCGGCGAGCAATGGCGTGGCTCCGTCTTTGTTGGGAAGGTTCGCGTCCGCGCCGAGTTCGACGAGCAGCTTCATGTAATCGAGGTCGGCGTTCTTCGCGGCCATGAGCAGCGGAGTCGCCCCGTTGAATGAGAGCTTGCCGCGTGCGCCCGCGCGTTCGTCGAGTTGCGCGTTCACTTTCGCGCCGGCGGCGACGAGGCCGCCGGCAAACTCGAGCGCGGTGACGCTGCCGGAGCCGTCGGGCGGCGGCTGACCGTCAAGGTCGTCGCCGCGCGATGGTCTGCGGACCCACGTGAGCGTGTGCAGCGGTGTGAATCCGCTGCGCTGGTCGTTGGGATTGGCGCCCGCTTTGACGAGTTCGAGCGCGAGTTCAAAATGGCCGTTTTTCACTGCGAGCAGCAGCGCGCTGGTGCCCGCCTCCGGCCGACGTCCGCCCCCTTTGTCGGTCTCGATGGCTTCATTCGCATCCACTCCGGCGGCGAGCAACGTCCGGATGACTTCGGTGCGGCCCTGCCTTGCGGCGAAAAGAAATGCGGTGAAGCCAGAGGCCACACGCGTGTCGCGCGCGGCCCCGGCGGCGAGCAATTGCGAGACGACTGCCGCGTGGCCATCGGCGGCGGCCCACATCAGCGCGGTCTGGCCTTTGCGGTCGGTGGCGTCCACGTTGGCGCCGCGCGCAAGGAGGACGTTCACCGGGCCGGTGCGGCCCGTGCGTGCGGCGGTCATGAGCGCGGATTCGCCGCCGCGTGTGGTGGTGTTGGCGTCGGCTCCAGCGTCGAGCAGCGCGGTGATGACGGCCTCGCTGCCGTTCACGCAGGCGAGCGAAATTGGAGCGATGCCGTAATGATTTGCAGCCTTTGCATCCGCACCCGCCACGAGCAGCGCCTGTACGCTGGCGAGGTGGTCGTGGTGCGCGGCCCAATGCAGCGGGGTGGTCCCGTCGGGCTGCGCGGATTTCGCGTCGGTCTGTTCCTTCAGCAACGCCTCGACGTCCGGCCAGTCCCCCTTCTCTGCCGCATCGGCAAGCGGCGCGGCAGCCCGCGCGAGTATCGCGCCGGCAATCCACAGCACTGATGTGAGGGAGAAAAGGGACTTTCCGTTCATGCGTGCGTTCGCGGTCAAATCCCCAGTGGCTCGAACAGCCCGTCCACCTTTCCCGTGCTGTCCTGAAATTTATCCAGTCGAACGCCCGCTTTATCCAATAGCGTGAGGTGCAGGTTCGCCAATGGCGTGGGCTCCTTGTAGCGGATGTGGCGTCCGCCTTTCATGCCTCCGGCTGCCCCGCCTGCGACGATGATGGGCAGGTTCACATGGTCGTGGACGTTCGGATTTCCCATGCCGCTACCGTAGACGAAAAGCGAGTGGTCGAGCAGCGTGCCGCCAGCCTCGGGCGTGGCGCGCAGCTTTTGCAGGAACTCGGCGAACAGCGAGACGTGGAAGCGGTTTATCTTCGCCATGCGCGCGATTTTTTCCGGGTCGTTGCCGTGGTGCGAGAGCGGATGGTGCGGGTCGCTGACACCGGTCTCGGGGTAGGTGCGGTTGCTCGTTTCGCGCGCGAGCTGGAACGTAATGACGCGCGTGACGTCGCCCTGCATGGCGAGCAACTGCAGGTCGAACATGAGCCGCGCGTGTTCGGCGTAACTTGCGGGCACGCCGGTCGGTCGGTCGAGGTCCGGCAGCGGATTCTCCGCCACCCCACGCTCAGCTCTCTGAATCCGCCTCTCCACATCGCGCACGCTCTCGAGATAGTGCCCGACGCGCTCGCGGTCAGCGGGGCCGAGTTCGCGCTGGAGCCGCGAGATGTCGTCCTTCACGAAGTCGAGCAGGCTGGCACGCTTGCGCAGCGCGGCTTGACGCTGCGCCTTGTCGCCGCCTTCGCCGAAGAGCATTTCAAACACCAGGCGCGGATGCGCCTCCGCGGGCAGCGGCGTGGTGGGAGACGACCACGAGAGGTTGTTCTGATAGACGCAGGCGTAGCCGTTGTCGCACTGGCCGACGGTCTGCATCATGTCCATGGCCAACTCGAGCGACGGGAGTTGCGTCTCGCGCCCAAGCTGCTGCGCCGCCATCTGGTCCACCGTAGTGCCGAGAAAATAGTCCGTGCTCTCCGTGTGCTTCGCGCGGGCGCAGCTGAGGAACGAAGCATTGGAGGTCGCGTGCGTACCCGGGTAGGCATTCCGAACTTCGAGATTCGAGACAATGCTCACGCGGTCTTTCAAGGGCGCGAGTGATTCGAGGATGAACGACATCTCGTCGAGTTTGTCGCCGCCCGCAGGCGTCCAGCGCGTCATGTCCGCGCCCATCGGCATGAAAAGATAGCCAAGACGGCGCACCGGATTCGCGGCGGTTTTTTCGGCGGCCACAAGCGCAGGCACCATCGCATCCAGCAATGGCAGCGCGAGCGTGGAGCCGACTCCGCGCAGAAACGTGCGGCGCGGCAGGGCGCGACGTGAGGTGAATGTGCTCATAGGTTTTGGCGCATGGTAAATGGAACGCTGGTGACGAGGGCAGTGATGAATTCGGAAAAGCGAAAGTCGTGCGCTTGGGCGCGGCGGACGATTTCGCGGACGGCGGGAGAGTCGTGGGGCTCGATGGCGCGGCCAAGGGCGTAGGCGAGAAGTTTTTCCGCGAGTGTGGTGGCGAAGTTCTCCGGGCGCGCGAGCAGGCCGTTCTCCAAGGCGTCGACGCCGGTGAAGCGCGTCCCGTCGGGAAGACCACCGGCGGCGTCCACGGGAAGGCCGGCTTCCAGCATGCGCCAGCGGCCAACGGCGTCGAAGTGCTCCAGCGCAAAGCCCGGCGGGTCAATAAACTCATGGCAGCTCGCGCAGGCGGGTTTGTCGCGATGCGCCGCGAGACGTTGGCGCACGGGCAGTTTCTCGGAGACGACGCCCTCGTCTAGCGCGGGAACGTCCGGCGCGGGCGGTTGCGCTGGTGTGCCCAGGATGTTTTCCAATATCCACTTTCCGCGAATCGTCGGTGCGGTGCGCGTGGCGTAGGACGTGGCCATGAGCAGGCTGGCGTGGCGCAGAAGCCCGCCTCGTTGAATTTCCGGGGCAAGGTCGACGCGCCGGAAGCGTTCTCCGTAGATGCCGGGGATGCCGTAGTGTTTCGCGAGGCGTTCGTTGAGGAACGTGTGGTCGGATTTCAGCAGGGAGAGCACGCTGCGGTCGTCGCGCAGGATTTCGTCGAAGAGCAGTTCCGTCTCGCGGCGCATGGATTGGCGCAGGTTGTCGTCGAAATCAGGGAACAACCGTCCGTCCGGCGTGATGCCGTCGAGGTTGCGAAGGTGTAGCCATTGCCCGGCGAAGTTCGTCACGAGCGACTGCCGCGCACGCGGGTCGGCGAGCATCCGTCGCGCTTGCGCCGCGAGCACGTCCGGCTGCGAGAGTCCGCCGCGTTCGGCGAGCCGAAGCAATTCATCGTCCGGGATGCTGCTCCACAAAAAGAACGACAGCCGCGAGGCCAGCGCGAAGTCGTCCACGCGATACACCGCGCCCGGCTTTGTGTCGACGGGCGGCGTCTCGACGCGAAACAGAAACTCGCGGCTCACCAGTATTGCGCTCAGCGCTGACTCGATGCCCGCGTTGAAGCCGCCGTCCTTGCGCCCTTCCTCGAAAAACGGCAGCACGCGCGCCACGTCTTCCTCCGTGGCCGGTCGACGCCACGCTCGGCGCAGCAGCGGCGCGAGAATCGTCTTCGCACACGACAACTCGTCCTCCGCCGACTGTGGCTGAGCGATGAAAATACGCTGGCGGCTTGGCGTCGGCCCCGGCCCTTTCGCATCGAACGGGCCGGTGATGGTCAGTTGATAGAGCCCCGGGGCAGTGCGCGGATGACGGTGAAAATTGAAACGCGACTCGTAGGGCTGGCGTTCGTCTTCGAGCAGCGAGGCCGAGTCTTTCAGAAACGTGACACCCAGTTGGCGACGGCCCGCTTTCACCGGCAGTCGGAATTTCAGATGCGCGTCCACGCTGTCGTGGCCTTCTTCGTCGGGCGGACGCACGGTGAACTTCTGCACCTGCGCGCGGTCGAGCAGCACAATCACATCGTGCGCGCCGTGCAGACCCTCGACCATATCATTGCGGTCGCGCGTGAGGCGGATTTGCAGTTCGTATTCGCCATCCTGCGGTGCAGTAAAGGGAATCGCCGCGCCACCGCGCGTTCCAAAAGGCAGCCCCGCGCCGCGTTCCTCCTGCGTGATGTCGGGCCGGATGCGAAACGTCTCGCCACCCGGCATGTCCTGCGTTGTACCGACCGCGAGGCGGCTGACTTTTTGCGCCGCTGTGATGTAGCGGTCGAGCAGCGTGGGCGGCAGCGTGCCGGTGGACATGTTGTCGAAGCCGTGGCTCGCCTCATCCGGCGGCAGCAGCGCTGCCGCGTCCACTTCCACCGCCAGTAAATCGCGCAGAGCGTTTTGATATTCCGTGCGATTCAGCCGCCGCAGCGTCTCCGTGCGACCCGGCTGCGGACGCGCCGCGGCCTCTGCGTCGAGCCGCCGCGCAAGCGCCGTGACGATGGTCGCATACTCCACCTCCGTCGGACGATCGTCTTGGCTCGGTGGCGGCATCTGCCGGGTGGCCATCCGCCGCACCACCTTTTCCCAAACGGTCGGATGCTCCGTCACATCATCGCCAAGCAAGCCTTCGAGATTCAGCTTCCCTTTTGACGAATCGGCATCGTGACACTCCACGCAATACTGTTCGACCAATGCCCGCACGGTGTCGTCCCCGATCGCCGCCGAGGTGAGAAGTGCGCTGGTGAACAGGACGAGGACTTTCATGCCACGCGTAATTGCACCACTATTTTCGAATCAAGACAAGCCAATCCTCCTCTGGCTGCGCAGGCTGATTGCCAAGCGCCGCTTTAGCACCTCCGGGGACATTCTGAAGCGACCCCTGCGCGAGCGGGCCTCCTGTCCGTGGGTTGAACCACTTCACGGTGAACTCCCCGTTGGTACCGGTCAGGTCGAGGTCCGTGGTGCCGCCGCTTGGGAGATAGACAAGGTAGAGTTCGCCCGGTTTGGCGAAGCAGAATTTCTCGTTGGTGTTCTTCGTGTTTCCAATGAGCGCGTTGGCGGTCGTCATTTCGGAGAATGGGATTTTTTCATCGCGGAAGAAGTTGAGCGCGATGCGGCAGAAGTCCCAGCTTTTATCACGACTGCGGAAGTCATCGCAGAGGAGATCGTTCTCCGGCAACTTGTAGCCGAAGTAGTATTCCACGCCCGCGCCGCCGGCCATGAGCGTGCCCCAGAGACAGAGTTTTCGGACGTCGTGCATGGTGTATTTTTTGCCGTCCTGCGTCGCCGTACCGTCGTTGCCATTGTAGCCGGGATCGGCGGGCACGCCGTCGCTGGCGGGACTTTGTTCGTCGTTTGCTACTACCCACGGGCGTCCGGCTTTCGCGGATTCACGTACCCACTTGAGCGTCTGTTGGTGCGCCGCACTCCACGAGTTCTGCAACGACGCGCCGGTGAGCAGCGAGCCTTGGCCCAGCAGCGGAGTGTACACTTTGTCCTGCTGATTCGGAAACGTGTGGATGACGACGTTGTGCCGGTAGGGATCGATGTCGTGGATGAACCGCACCATGTCGCGAATCTCCTCGGTGCTCTGCGTATTTTCCTCGCCGATGTTCCAGTTGAGCGCGAGCGCATGTCCGAAGCGCGCAATGAGTTCACGGCAGTAGAGTTTGCGCTCGATGCCCAGCTTGCCGCCGTCGAGCGACTCGGCGACTTGTCCCGGTGTGGCTTCGTGCCCGCGGCGATCGTCATCCATTTCATTCTCCTGCAGCTTGAAGTGCAGGTGAAGCCCGAGCGCCGTGGCGTGGTCGAACACGATGCCCCATTGATCAAGCTTCGAGCAGTCGTAGTGCAGTTTCTCGTCGCGCTCGACGAAGGGCCACACGTTGTCCCCATCGCCGCCGGCGTTGTAGGGCAGGAAGGAGAACGTGTTCATTCCTTTGTCCGAAAGATAGTTCAGGGCGCCGATGAGTCCTTTGCCCTTGCCGCCTTTCCAGGTCGGGTCGCCGGCCTTCCAATCGTTCGCGTGCGGCGCCCAAGTCTTGAGAGGCGCCTGGTCTGATTTGCCGGCGATGGTATTGTCGAAGTCCATGTAGGCGAGCAGTGTCTCGGGTGCATCGGGCCCGGCTTTCAGGAAATACTGCTTCGACCCGGCGAACTGCAGATGATGCTTCCCGACGTATTCCAGGCGACCGTGCGCGCGGCAATCGCGTCCGTTCTTGTCGCTTGCCGCGATGGCGAAGCTGCCGGTCTGACCATCGTATGGTTTCACAGGCGAACCCGTGCCACCAAACGCCGCCTCGCTGCCCTTGGCGAAGGAGACGGTGTAGTTCCACTTGCCCGCCTTGTCCGGCGAAAGATGCGCGCGCCATTTCGTGCCGGACTCGGCGCTGCTTTCAGCGGCATTCCCATCCGCGGCGAAGTAGCCGGGCACAGTGTATTTCGGCGACCCGCTCTCATGCGAGAACGTCACGTGCAGCGCGAGATCAGTGAACGGATTCGGCTGCGTGTCGCGCTCGTGCGCAAACACCCCGTCGAGCGTGAGCGTGACCTTGTGCCACTGTTTCAATTCGCCGCTGATGGCGACGGCGCCGTTGCCGGCGGGTTGGCGAGGCGGCACGAGTGCGGGACCGGCCGCCTTCGCAGGCTTTGTTGACGTTTCGGCGGCGTCCTTGTCGAGATTCTGCTGGATCCAATTGGCCAGCGTGCTGCTGCCTCTGCCATAGCCGCCTGGCAACGGTCGGAGGTCACGCGTCTGGATGGCTGGTGGTTCCCCCCAGTGTGCGGGGAACTTCTTTGCGGCGCCGGGCGCGGATGCAGCAGCGGTGCCCTCCTTGTAGCCGTCCGGCCGCCACTTCACGTCCGTGGTGAGTGCGAGTTGATCGACTTCGATGCCGCCCTCGTTGATGAAGTTCTCGCCATGGATGAGCTTGTCGCCATGACTGCGCCGCGTGTCCGGAAGCAACTCAATGTAACTGCCGCCGCTGGCACGCTCGAGGTGCGCCGGATCGCCGTCGGGACTGATTTGAGGAGACGATTGAGCGGATAAAATGTGCCACTGCCGCTTCTCAGAGAGTGCCTGGCTGTTGAAGCTCTCCGCCTCGATGAGGATTGGCTGGGCGTGGAGCTGCGTCGCTGCGAAGAGCGGCAGAAGTGTGGTGATGACACGTGTGTTCATGTGTTATCTTGATGGAGTTGTGAGTTGATAAACGGCATCAGTCAGAGCGGATGGTCCGCCGACGTTGCCGGGAAAAACGATGTAGGGCATGTCCGGAAACTTGGTTTCTGACCCTAACTCCCAGACCGGGACGCCGGGAAGAAGTTGTCCCAGTACCCGCGCGCGTTTGACGCCCAGGCCCTTGGTCGCCACGTCGCTGGAGGTGATTCCGCCTTTGGTCACGAGCGCGCTGGGGCGAATCTCCAACCGCTTGACGATCTCAATCAGCGCCGCGGAGACGGTGTTCCCAATGTCGAGGCTTTGCGCTGCGTCAGAGCCGGTGACAAGTTCGCGACTGGTATAGAGCACGACGCCGCGCCGTGCGGCGAGGGCCGCATGAAGTTCCACGAGAGCTTCCACAATAGCATTGGACCGCGTGCCGGGATCGAGCAACGAGGCAACGCGAAGCTCGGTACGTGCGATGTCGGTGTTGGTCAGCAGGTGCGTGAGTTGTCCGGTGGTTTTGGGAACGAAGCTGCCGATTACGACAAGCGGTGCTCCCCCTGTGGGGGTGGCGGACCGCAAAACTGCCATGGCGCCTTGCGGCGGCGGGGATGCGATCAATCCAGCCACTATCTGCGCCGCGCTGCGGATGAGGATGCGGCGACCCGACTCCCGGATCGCGACCGCGCGTGCGTCGATGTCCTCTAGTGCGGCCGCATTCCCAATACAGACAGTTCGCGCCGGCAAACCGCCTAAGTACTTCCTCACTTCATCCGGGCCGCCCCGACGGATCAACTCCAGCGAGATGGAACTCACTTCGCCGGCCTTCACGCGGCCCTTCAGTTCCACCGGCCAGACCGAGGGCATCGAGGCGAACGTTTCGGTTTTGGAGAGGATCGCAGGCATTTTTCAGGCTCCGGTGAACTCCACCTGCACGTTTTGCGTTTGGGTCTTGTCGAGAAAGACGGCGCGTTTTCCCCGCGTGCCTTGATGGGGCTGCAGGCCGGTCGGCACGGGTGACGACTTGATCGCCTCAGTCACATCTTCGACCTTGAGACAGAAGTGATGCAAGCCCGGCCCGTTCTTCGCGAGCCAGGCCTTCAACGGGTGCTCGGCCGTGAGCGGTTCGACGAGTTGCAGGTGCGTGTTGCCGAGATCGAGGTGCGTGAGCCGCACCGTGCCGCCGTTGACGACTTCGCTGTAGAGCAGCGGGAAGCCGAACGTGTCGCGCCACATTTTCAGCGCGGCCTCGGTATCGGGTACGACGATGGCGAGATGATCAAGTCCTTGGTGTTTCATAATGTTATTGTCAAAAACCCTTCTCCGTGCCGCCGCGGTTGCCTTCAGATTTGAGGCTGCCGGGGTTCCATGTGCGAGCGATCTCGAGATCGGCGGCGACTTTTTCGGTGAAACCGGTGACATCCACATAGCCGACGCGGTTGTAGAGCGCGGAGATGTAGTGGGCGTCGCGGATGGCGGCGTAGTTTTTGCAGTGCGCGAGGGCGTCGGTGAGGTGGCGTAGCGCAGCGGTGTACTCGAACTGGTCATTGCTCGCGTCGAACAGCGCCAGCGCGCATGCTCCGCGAATCTTCGCGGCGTAGTAGCGACCCAGCCAGGCCAGTGCCTCGCAGTCATTGACGTTCTTTTGGAGTTCCGGGTCCTGCTTGGCGGCTGCTCGGAGCGATTCGAGCGAGGCGAAAGTCTCGGCCGCCGCAGCGTCGAGTGCGGCTGCGATTTCCAGCGGCGTGGTCCCGGTCATCGGCTGACGGCTGTTGAGGTGCGCGCGCCAGTCACGGATGTTCAGCACATTCGCACCGGGCATGGCGTTGCCGTCCATGAATTCCACCACATCGTAGAAGCCCTTTCCTTTGCTCCGCGGATGGCTCCAGCACGCTTCGGGGAACCATTTCAAATCAATGTCGCCCCAAAAGAAGCGCGTGATCAGAGGCATGACTTGGGAGGCGCCTTGCAGCGCGCGGGAGAGCTGCGGCGATGGCGCGGCGGGATGTCGCGCGGCCAGGGCCCGCTCG
Source organism: Verrucomicrobiales bacterium (assembly GCA_046155625.1). GTDB lineage: Bacteria > Verrucomicrobiota > Verrucomicrobiia > Verrucomicrobiales > V1-33 > CAJBME01. The sequence goes on from JBJXFS010000336.1 coordinate 10,218, forward strand.
AAGTGAGAGTCGGGCAGCGACGGGTCGTAGGCGAGGCGACCCCAGAGCATAAATGAATACCACTGTTTCTCGATCACCAGCGGTCGTGGGCCGGGCGCGGGATTGCGTTCGAGAAAATCGCGGCCCCAGCAATAGCCGTCCGGCCCCATGTAGAAGCCGGCGATTTTGTCCGCGGGCGGAATGTTCGCGATGTATTCGCGCGCATAGGCGGGATCGCCGAAGCGGAAGGTGTAAATGTCGTCGTTCCGTACTGTGAGCCACGTCTTCCGGCCGCGCGCGAGGCCGTTCAGCAGCGGCTGGATGAAGGGCGGCTTCGGAATCGAATACATGTGTGCCACCGAGTATTTGAAGCTGAACTCGAACGGTCCCGGATAGTCTTTGAAGGCCTCGAGGATGTCTCCCTGCGCCGTCCAGTGGAACCGGTGAATCATCGGGAATACGCGTCCTGGTGCCTCCTGCAACGCATCGCGCACGCCTTCGCCGTAGGTGTCCCACAGCCAGCGTTCCTTCACTTTGGAGTCCATATCGTGTGGCATGCCCTCGCCCGCGGTGATGCCCATGCCGGCGAGCAGCGGATACGTTTTCACCATCTGCCGAACACTGGCGCGGAAATACTTTTTGGTCGTCTCATTGCCCATGTCGTTCGTGATCCCGTGCTTCCCGTCAGCGCCGAAGGTGAAGACGTTCCAGGTGAAAAGATAGACGCCTACGCGAGTGGCATTTGCGTCGCCGCCCAGCGTCCAGCCACGCGCTCTGGCCTCGAAGCGCATCTCCTCTTCGGCGAATTTTCCTGGCCCGCCCGTGCCGGGTTCAATCGCCAGATCGAGGACCGCGCCCGCCGCAGGGAAGGTTGGGGCGATCAGCAGGGCCACCAAAAGGATTCGGCTTGTGAATCGCACGGATATTGGCACTTTCTTCGCCTCGGGCAATGCGTTGGCGTGATGATCGAGCGTCATGGGTGTCATGTCTTGGCCGTTTAGTGGAAATTGAATGCTTCACCTCCGCCCGGTCCGAAATCGAAATAACCCGCCTCGAGCGTTCGGATAGTTTCGCCGCCGACGGTTAATTCCTCGAAGTGAAAGTCCCGAATGTCGCCGAGGAAATAATTGCGGCCCGGTCCGCCGAGCTGGCCCGCGCCGAATGCGCCGATGCTCACGTTCTTGAAATGCCATGCGCGGAGCGTCTGTCCGCCCATCGGTCTGAAGCCGAATGCGCGGAGAATCCTCCCCTCGATGGCGATGTCCTCAAAGCGGACGTCCTCGATCACGCCATGGCCGCTGGCATCGGCGTAGTTGAACACCGCACGGTTGCTCTGGTTCACGCCATACCAGTTCTCGTTGTGGATCACGTCCACACCGTGGACGCGCACATCGCGCACGGTCTTGGGGAACCAGCCGAACCGGAACACTGCACCATTGTTGTTTTGCCAGACGACGCAATTCTCAACCCTTCCACCGGAGTGATAGAGCTTGAAAGCGTCGTCATCGGCGTGGATGAACGCGTCACGGACCACGCTGCCTGCGCCGCCGGGGACGGGCAGGCCGTCGTGATTGTAGGTCCAGGCGCCGATGATCTTGAAGTTCTCGAACCTTCCCATGGTGCGCTTGTCCGCGTCGTTGATAAAGGACACGCACCAGTACGGCGCGTCGACAAGCGTCACATCACGCAGAGTGACCTGTTCGACGGCGAGCTGGACGAGTTTCACATGCTGCCAGAAATGATCCTGCTCGTGATAACTGAAATCCTTTTTGAGGTGCCACGGCAATTTTGCGCCGGAGAGGATGGCCGCGCCGGTTGCGGCATTCCCAATCAACGCACAGGCCACGAGCACTCCGATCCGGAGGGGGCCCGAACGCGGCGATGGAGGATGGCTCCGCAGGGAGCATTGAAATCGGGCATCGGCCACCGGGCACCGGGCATTAGGAAAAGGCGTGGCGGCACCGGCCCCGGTTCCGGCAATCCGCGCTTTTAAATGACTGATGAACATTTTCACGATTTCGCATCTCCGGATTTCCCCACTTTGACCGGCGAGCGGCGTTGGGCGGATTGATAAACCGCCTCCTGCACAGCGGTGTTGATCAGGTAATCCTCGCCGCTGGTCTCGAACGGCTGGGCGTCGAGCAGTCGGTCAACGAAGTGTCGTTGAGTCGCATACACGCAGTCGCCCGCGAAGCCGTGCCGCTCGTGCCCGTATTTCACCTCCGTTTCCGCGCCGCCGAGATTCTTGAGCGTGATGCGGCCATCCAGATGCAATCGCAGGCTGCCCTCGCTGCCCTCGACAAGAAACTCGCCGAACGTATAGCGCGCCTCGGGCAGCGGGCAGGCCGGCTCGTTGTAGCGGTTCGCATCCCACTGGCCGATGGCACCGTTCGCGAACTCGAACACAATCAAACCGCAGTCCTCGCCTTTGATGGCGGGATTGAGCCGACGCAGCCACGCGGTTACTCGCGCGATATCGCCGGCCAGATAGCGGAAGGTGTCAATAAAGTGCAGGCCGGTCTCGTAGACCAGCAGGCGCGGATATTCGCGGAAGTAAGGCTGGCGCGGGATGTAGGCGTTCTCGCCCCATCCATCGCCCATGCGTGAACGGAAGTTCAGTGAGAACAATGTACCCACCGTGCCCGCATCAAGCAGCCGCTTGATCTCGCGATGCCACGGCTGGAAGCGGAAGTTTTCATGCACCATCAGCCGCACGCCAGCTTGCGCCGCGTTGGCCACGATGACGCGCGCCTCGTCGAGCGTCGGCGCAAGAGGCTTCTGGCAGATGATGTGGATGCCGCGCTTTGCGGCACCTTCGCAGATCTCCACATGCGAAGGCGGCGGCGTGATGATGTCCACGAAGTCCGGATGCTCCGTGTCGAACATCTCGCGCCAGTCACCATAGCACTTCGCAATCCCGAAATTGTCGGTGACCTCATTGGCGCGCGCAGCATCCCGATTGCTGAAAGCGACAATTTTCACCTCGGGGATGCGTTGCCACGCTTCGTATTGGAAGTGGCTGAAGTAACCCGCGCCAATGCAGACTCCTTTCAATTTCTTGCTCATGTCTGAAGTCTCCCTTCGGGTTGGGCGAGCAGCCAGCACACAATCGCCACACCGCTTAACGCCGCCGCGGTGTAAAAGAAGGCCACGTTGCCGCGTGATGTCTCCGGCAGATAGGCAAAGGCCAGCGCGGTGATCGCCGAGCCGAGATTGCCCGCCATGTTCATCGTGCCGCTTACCGCGCCCGCGTGGCGTCCGCCGATGTCGATGCAGAAACTCCACGACGGCGAGAGCGTCATGTCGGCGCCGAAGATCGCCACGGTGAGCCAAAAGACCGCTCCGGCCGCCGTTGCCTGGTCAACGCTCATCACCATGCCGAGAGCGGCGAGAAGGAAGCCGGCGATGGCGGGAACTTTCCGCGAGAGCGAAAGCCGGCCGCGCTTGTAGAGAGAATCCACGAGCCATCCGGAGAACACATTTCCCACTGCACCGCCGAGCAGCGGCAGCATCGCGTAGAATCCGGCATCCACAGCGGTGAGATTGTATTTCGTCTTAACGTAGGGATAAAGCCACGTGAGGCTGAAGAAGAAAGTGAAGTTACTGCCGAAGTATTGGACCATCATCAGCCAGAGATTGCCCAGGGTGAACAACGATTGAACACGCAGCGGCCCGGGCGCTTCGTTCGCTGATGATGCGTCCTGTCGGTTCGCCAGGATATAGTCACGCTCGGCGGTGGAGAGTTTTGAATGGGTCGCCGGCTCGTCGCGGAACCACAGCCACCAGAATGCCGCCCATGCGAAGCCCAGGAGCATCAGCACAACGAAGGTTTCCTGCCAGCCAAACCGCTGAATGAGCCACGCGATGCCGGGCATGGCCACCGCGGCGCCGATCCGCGAGCCCGAAAAATTGACACCTTTCACGAGGCCGCGCTCCTTCACTGGAATCCACGAATAGGCCACTTTGGCCATGCCGGGAAACGCGCCCGCCTCTCCCGCGCCGAAGAGGAAGCGGATCACGAGCAGGCTGGCGAGGTTCCACGCCGCGGCCGTGAGTCCAGTGAACAGCGACCACGCGGCGACGACCGCCGTGAGTACCGCGCGTCCGCCGATCCGGTCTGCCAAGGCGCCGCCGGGCGTCTGGAACAGAGCATAGCCGAACGCGAACGAGGCCAGCACCCACGACCATTGTTCGTTGCTCAAGTCAAGATCGCGCGTGACCGCATCCTTCGCCGTCGAGATGCATGTGCGGTCGACGTAAAGAAGAACCGACAGCAGAAACGTGCCGGTAACGAGGAGGAAGCGCGTGGGGATCATGCGAACGCTCCTCCTTCCAGCGCAAAGGCGCGGCACGGGCAGCCGTCCCCGCCTTCGATCTTCAACGGTGCGGCGACGAAGAACACGCGCTCCTCCGTCAGCGCGTCCGAGCGACTTCATGGAGAGCGCGGCCGGTGTCGTCGCGAAAAATGAGGCGCAATTGCGGGGTGCCGCTTTCCACGCGGGCGATGGTGACTTACAGAAAGCCGCCTGTCGGTTCGGCGTAGGTGTAGGGTTGCTTGATGAGCGCGTCCGGGTCGGTTCCTTTCTTCGCGCCGAGGCTTCATCCGCACCGGCGAGCACGCGATAGTGATGCCGCGTCGCCGCCTTCAGCCCCTCGAGTTTCGCCCGCACGATGAAGTCGCCATCTGCCGCCGCCGTCAGCCAGCACGTACGCTTGGCCCCGCCAACATCCTCCGCCTCACTCCACTCAAAACATGCCACACCCGCCGCGCCCGACACGCCCGCCGCCGCATCAAGCTCTGGCCCGGCCACCGCAGTGAGCCGCGTCTGCAGCAGCGCCGTGGAAGCCGTCACCGCGCCAGCCATAACCCACGGAGCCGGATGCACATCGGTAGCCGAGCGTGGGGAAGCGCAGATGACGCTGAGAGCGCAGAGAATGAGAGTGCGTGCGAGCTTTATTTCGTGGGAACAGCTTCGTTCGGGATAGAGGCCACTGCGAGCGGAATCACCTTTGCATGATTGCTGCGGTCGCGGATGTGGCGGTCGAGTGTGGTTTCCGCGAGGTTCAGAAGGAAACGACCGCACGCTTCAGTGCGAAACGAGCACCTTGAAGCCCGCGAAGACCATGCGTTTGCAGTCGAAGATTTTTGCGGTCTGCTCGCACATGCCCGACAGGCGTTCGTCGGCCATGATTTTGGCGTTCGCGGCGTCGCGCGACGCACGGTCGGCGAAAACGGCCCATGCGAAAATCACCGTCTCCAAGTCCGTCGCGCCCGCCGCTTCGACACATGAGCGGCCCCAGTCCGCGCTGAGGTCATCGGCGGCGCACTCGGTGTATTGCAGCGCGCCGTGTTCCATCCAAATTGCCGCCGCTTGGTCGGCGAGCTGGCGATAGTCTTCAATGCGGTCTTTCGGGATGGGGAGGAGGAAGCCGTCAACGTATCCGCCGGGCGTTTTCATGGTGTGGGGCGTGATAGAAATTTACTTCGCGTCGGGTGCGGCGACCGCTTTTTCCAAATCTGCGAGACCCTTCTCAAACTCCGGGCCGCACATTTTCTCCATGCTCATGAACAGGCACATCAAGCGGCCCATGAAGCCATTCTTGCCATACATCGCCCACGTCACGGTCGTCTTGCCGCCATCGGCCTTGAACGTGAAATCCACTGTGCTCACGCCCTCCATGGGCTCCAGCCAGTCCATGCGCTCCCGTACAAGTTCGCCCGGTTTGCTCTCGGTGATGGTCGCCGAGCCCTTGCCCGTCTTCTCACCCTCCCAGCTCGAAACCGCACCGACGCCGGCCTCGGGCCCACCGTAGGTGACCTTCGCTGCCGGGTCCATTTTCAGCCATGGATTCCACGTATTGAATTTCCTGTGGTTGTTCACCTGCTCAAAAAGCGCATCCGCCGGCGCAGCAATGACGCGGCTGCGCTCAACGTGGAAGTCCGGTGATTTAAACGCCGCGATGAGCAGGATGACGGCGACGATGGCCGCGAGGCCCAGCAGGATTTTCTTGATCATGATGTGAGTGAAATTACTCGCGATACTAACGCGGACTGCCCGCGCTGCGAGGCGAATTTGTTCACGGTGCCCGGGGAGCGGTCTGGCGACCGATCCAACCAATGAGAGCAAAGAGAAACGACGAAGGTGTTTTTTGAAAACTTTTGCGTTTCTCCGCGCCCAATGCGGAATTCCCATGCGTCTTCGGCAGCCTGCATTTTTTGGCGGGAGCTCTCTTCGGTGAATGGCGGGAGCGTCGGGCGTGGATTCATGCCAGAAGGTGGTTTTCGTGCCTGAAGCTCCCGGCCTTGGCATGCGCGCACCGTGTTCGCGATAGCACCGAGCCTCCTTCCGAGTGAGTGCCTGCCAGTGCCGTTCCCGCCAATTGAGGAATCGACCCTGACCCGCGGTGGGAGTCAGGGCTTGACGGGCGCTGGGGTGGAGGGGGCCGGTGGGACGACTGGCTCGGGGATGAATATTCTGGCGGCGAGCCATTTCAAAGATCCAGTCTGCCATGCGTCCCACATCGATCCTTTGTACCCGTTGAGTCCGTGATCGCCGCTGGGAAGTTCGAGATACTCAGCAGGCACGTTATTCTTCCGGAGCGCCTCCAGGAACATCCGGCTGTGGTCAACTGGAACAACATGGTCGTCGACCGCATGGGTCAGAAACGTCGGGGCCGTGCGCGAGGTCACCTGGGTCTCGTTGGAAAAGCGGTTGATCAGTTCTTTTGAGGGAGCCGGACCTAGCAGATTCGCACGCGAGCCGCCATGCGTTTTCTCGCCCATAGTGATGACGGGATAAACGAGGATCGCGAAATCGGGTCGGCAACTGGCTCGTTCGATTGAATCGACGGACGTCGCCTCGCCGTCATCAAAGCGGGTAGCCGCGGTCGACGCCAGGTGGCCGCCCGCGGAAAACCCCATGATGCCAATTTTCGACGGGTCGCAGTCCCAGGATTTCGCCTTGGCACGGACCGTGCGGATGGCCCGTTGCGCGTCGAGCAACGGCACCATGGGACGTCCTTTCGGCAGTCGGTACTCCAACACGATGGCGGTGAGGCCATGGGTATTCAGCCAGCGGGCGATGCCGCTGCCTTCGCCACCGGTGACCAAGCCGCCATAGCCGCCGCCAGGGCAGATGACAACAGCCGCACCATTGGGATTGGCGGGGCGGTGGAGGGTGATAAACGCGTTGACTTCCTCGGTCGCGCCCTCTCCCACCGGCGCTGGTCCGGGCCACAGCGGCAGGCGTTCGGGTGAGGCGGACTGGGCGCGAGCCCCAGGGGCGAGGCACGCCAGGGCTAGGAGCGACGCGATCGATAGCAATAGCAGCGACCGACGGAACGCGGCGGCAGGAACGGAGACAGGGTGCATGCAGCGGCATCGTCGCCCAGGAGCGGGTCGGGGCAAGTTCTTCGGCGACGCGGCGGAGGCCAGCGCTCGGCGGCCAAGCTCCACCAGTTGCCATTGAGGTCGCATGGCGGCCCGCCGGGGGGGCGGTGAAAGTCGCCAAGGCTGATTAACCCAAAAAGGGACATTGGAACCACGAAAGTCACGAAATACACGAAAATTCATTGAGTTAGGACAAGCGACCTCCTCATCCATCAGGCGGACAGTGATCATTGGACAACGCCTTGGTTTTTTGTGTGTTTCGTGCTTTTCGTAGTTGAGGGACATACCATCCACGGAGTGCAATTCTTGCTGGACCGTGGCGAAGTCCGGGAGCACGCCCAGGATGAGGTGCTCAGTCGCGAAGGCGACGCGGCGACGTTTGTTTTGTTCGTCTTGAGCGGGAAGGTGCAGGTCTTCGTGGAGCGGGAAGGCCGGCCCGTGCTCCTGACCGAAGCGGGGCCGGGCACGATCCTGGGGGAACTGGCCGTGCTGTGCGGCATCCCGCGGGCGGCGTCGCTGCGGGCCAGCGAGAACGTGGAGGCCTCGCTGACACTCGCCTTGTTGCTCGGACTCGGTGTGCCGGCAGTCCTGGCCCAGCCCGCCGCTCCGCCCAACCACGTGCTCGTCCTCGGGCCGGCCTCATCCCCCTCGCTCCTCACCCAATCTGCCCAACCCCCTGGACGAGGCCGTGGGAGAGCGGAGCCACTCTCCGTCACCGAAAAACTACACCCCTTATCCGGCGAACGGGACTCGGCAACGGGGTGTCTCTCTTTGGATCGACAGTCACTACGCCCGCCGCCGCTTCGCCATCAAGCGGCGAAGGACCCCGATGGCACCGAGGCGCATGCTCCAAATCGCGCAGAACTTCGAATGGCGGTTCGTAGGCTGCCTCGCCCTCTTCGCGCGACGTGAAGAAGTTGAAGAGGTACACGCCGTCGGCTCCGGTCTTCATGAGCTGTGTCGCCGCGTGGCGATATTCGTCGGCGGTGAGATTCTTCTGGCCGCCCCCCTTCGTACACTCGATGCCGCCGTAAACCGGGACGGTCGTGATGGCCTGCTTCCACAGACCGATCGGCAGGTCGCCGCGCTCGAACAGAAACTCGGACACTGCCACAAAATCTACCAGGCCGCTCTGCACCCACGCCGGCACATCACAGCCGAGCAGCTGCGCGGACTCGGGCGTCGGCGGAGTGCGGCCGTAGTTCGACGGCGGGCGCACTGAGAGCACGAGCCTGCGCCCACGTTCTCGTCCGACGTCGTCGAGCATTTGGCGAACCCGCTCGACTAACGAGTTCATCTTGGCAACACGTTCGTCGGTCGAGCCGTCTTTGAAGAACGTCGGGAAGCGATTGAAGTCGAGTTCGATCCCGTCGCAGTCGTAACGCCGGACGGCTTCCTCGATCAGGCGAAACGTGTAGTCGCGGACTTCGTCGCGGCCAAAGTCCATGGCCCCCTTGCCGCGATACGGCTCGGTCCCCAGCCGCCAGTCGGGATGATCGACCAGAAACTGTGTCCGCAGGAAATCGTTGCCGTGATCGTCGTTCATGCGAAACGTGAGTAGCGCCTCGCGGCCGCGCCGCTTCGCTTCGGCCAGCATGATGGCATAGGGATCGACATCGGCGTCGAAGAACGCCTTCAGGTTCTCGAACCGCTGCTTCTCCGACGCCGGCCACTTCGCTCGCTCGTCGGGAGTCGACAACGAGCCGCGCATCGTGCCGACTTTGGTCGGGTAGTACATGACCTGCGCGTTGATGCAAACGAGCACGGTATCAACACGGCTCCCGTCGTACGCGACCTCTTCGATCAGCCGTTTCACATCATCGACATCCACCGCCACCGGCCCTTTGCCGCCCGCTTTCGTCGACAGGCATGAATCGCCATCGAAGTTGTAGAGCACTCGCCGTGTGCGTTGCGGCTGGTCCGCTCCCAAGGCCAACGATGTCACCGACGCAAGCAAGAACATCATCGACATGATCCAGACGACGCTGCGACGACAGGTAGTATCACAATTCATCTTCCAGAGCGTTATTTAATATTATTTAATAGCATGAACACGCTGTGTCGCGGAGCGACACCGCCACATGGGTTGCGGCTCTGTCGCGTTAGGTATCATCGCCTCAAGAGTTCATCGAGCGAAAACTTCTCGAATACCAGGTGGGATTGACTTCCTTCGTAGACGATGCCGACATGAGATTCGTCCACGCGAGTCAGACTCGGGTAACCCGCCCCGCGTCCTTCGTCAAGCAGCAGGTGATGCGTTTTCGGCCAGGTGCGGCCGTCGTCGAAACTCACTTGGATGGTGTGGTGAGTCCGGCCCATCTGCGTGTGTGGATTGGCGAACAACAACACATGCCGCTTTTCTGCGGCTTCCTCGTAATCGACTCGCAGCAGGCTGCCGTTGCAGTTCGGCTCAATCAGCGTGTTGCGATTCGATTCATGCGGCTGCCACGTGTGCCCCAGGTCTTTCGTGACGAACACGGCGCGGAAACGTTCGTGGTCGTTGCGCATGTTGAGCATAATCGAGCCGTTGCCGAGTTGGGCGGCCTGGCATTCGTTGCCGCCGCTGAAAGCGGGTGTGCCGACCGTCCAGGTCGTGCCGTGGTCGCGACTGATCATGATGGTCGCGAACGAAGACAACGCGTCGCGGCCGTCGCGGCCTTCGACTGGCATCACTAACGTGCCGTCGGGCAGATTGATGCCTTGCTGAGGCGAAGGGGCGAGCAGCCACCACGCCTCTTGTTTGAGCTGGCGGGTCAGATTCTCGGGCTGCGACCATGTGAGCCCGTCGTCCTTTGAACGAACCATCAGGAATTGGGCGCTCTTGCCGATCTCAAAGCCCGGTTCGGAGCCGTCGTCATTCCACTGATGCTTGCCCGGCTTGCCGTTCATCCAGACGGCGAAACAAAAAATCTCGCCCGTCTGCCGATCGACGATAATGCCCGGGTCGCTGCAGCCATTCTGCTCTTGCGGCAGCCCGCCGTACTCGCCCATATCCATGATGACTCGCGCCGGCTCCCACGCCCGCCCGCCATCGGTGCTGCGACTGAGGCCGATGTCGATGTCTTCCTGAAGGTCGCGTCCCATCCGCCGCCGCCTATCGTACACGCACAGCAGCGTCCCTGCGGCTGATGTCGTCAGCGCGGGAATGCGATACGTGTGAACGCCGTCGTCCTGGTGCCGGCGAAGCGCGACGCCGATGCGATGTCGCACGCGGGGCGAGTCATCGCGCGGTGTCAACTTGCCCATTGTGGTGTCGATCGAGCTGCATTTCGCCGTGACTCGATGCGACAAGTCGGCCGTCGGCTTTAACCTGCAAGATAGCCAAAAGACGTTTTTGCCGTCGGCGAGTCCACGCTCGGCGCGAAACGTGATTGTCGCCGATGGCTTGGCAGGCTTGCCGATTGGCGTGGCTGGCGAGAAGTCGTCGTTGTCGCCCGTCGAAACCAGCGTCAGCGATTCGAGATCGTCGAGGTCGTCCGTGCCGTCCAGATTGAAGACAAAGGCCTCGACTCGGGCATCGGTTCCCTGCTCGGCTACCACGACCACACGTGTGAGCGGACCGTGCTCGTTGCGGATGAGCACTGGATGCACGGGCTGTGACGCGGTGCCGACCAGTCCTGCGAGCATACCCTGTTCTTGGGCGGGCACGTCGCGGATGATGATCGTAGCGGCAACAAGTGCGATGGCACCCCAGTGGTTTCTTCGTGTCAACATGGTGCGTCCTCCAGAGTTGGCTCACTCAGATTTGGGGGAATGGAGAATCCGCTTCACAAGAGCGTCTGAATCGGTTGGCCGCGATAGACGCGGTCGGGTCGGCCCGAGGTGTCGTGAAACTCGCGATCGGGGCCAAGCCCCAAACAATGGAAAATCGCTGAATAGTAGGGAGTCCGCTCCGCAGTGCCAAGGTGTTTCTGGCAGCGGGGTGGGGGGAGGACGACGGGGTGTGCGGGTCGGGGCGAGCCGCGGGAGCGGTTGGAATAGAGGCCGTGATAGCGAATCGTGTGCTATTCCTTTGGCGGGATGTGGTCGATGACGGCGGCGACGGATTCGGGCTGCAGCGGGCCCATGGTGGGACGGTAGTTCTTCTCGTAGGCCGTGAGGAAGTCGTCCCAGGCGACATGGACGATCTGCCAGAGCGCGGAGGCGCGTGGGCGACGCGGGTGGTAGATGGCTGGTGAGGAAGTCGCGCCGGAAAATGTTCAAAGACACATATGCCACAAGGGAAAGTTGAACAGCCAAAGAGAGCCGAGGGCCATTAAAGACTCCTGCTTTCCGATGCCGACCGGCCCGCCGTGTGGGGCACTCCGCGAGTGGGCGTCTCCTGTTTTCCCCCTCCCTTTTAATTGACGTCTGGGGTCAGTTTCAATTGTCGCCGGACAGCACACCGCTCCAACTGGGGCCACGACCTTACCAGACTCTTCGCCATCGTGCGGGCCGCCCTCTGGGAGCGTGTGGACTTGCGCTCCCTCCGGCACCGCACGGAAACTCGGAGGCTTGCGGCTGCGGCTTGCCGAGTGTCCTCGAGTCCGGCACGCGACTCACTGCGAGCGATCGCCGGAAGCCCTCAGACTCCTTCCATTCGCGCCTCGCGTGCAATCCCAGTGGCACACGCTTGCTATCAGCAACGCTTTCCCGATTCTAGGTCTTTGCCGGGTCAGAAAGTGGGTGTCCAAGTTGCTTCGTCCAAGTTGCTTCGTGTGTGGTCGCCAGCGGTGATGCGTGTCGGCGGTGGCGCCCTAAAGCAAGCTGACGCGCACACGGAAGAGCAGTTCGGAAATGGGCGGGTTGGCATCCGGCACTTCCCAGGATCGCAGGCCCGGGGAACCCACGGAAAGCACGTGGGCACGGGACCACCGAGTGGGCGATTCCGCAGGGGCGGTCTCGATTTCATAGCGGACGCCGGGTACGGCGAGAAACTCGATGATGACAACGGCTGACAGATTTGACCGCGGGAGGAGCCGGACGGTTGGCATTCCCGATTCGAAATCAGAGTGAGACGACTGCAGGGGGTTGAGCCCGAAGGCGAGTTCCAATAGATTGGTCAGCAAGTCGCCATCGGCATCCTGATCCGGGCCGGCCAACGGATGGCCGGCCAGACCCGTGGCCACCAGCCAGCTCTGATAAGGGGTGGTGGCTGGTGGGCGCACCGTCAGTTGATCAAGGAGGACAGGACCTCCAGAGGAACTGGCCCGGATGACAACCCCTTCGGCATCGAAGGGGCTGGCGACCGTGAACTCAACTTTCGACCACGTGGTTGTCACGAGTGAGGTGCGCTGCTCTGCGGCACCGACCGCAAGCGAAGTCTCCGTCGAGTGGGCACGGGCGCGAAGCGTCAGTGTGGAACCTGCGGCCGCCGGCACCGTCAGGCGGTGCGCAGTTCCCGGCAACATGATCACCGAATCTTGAGAGTCGGCGGCAAACGCTCCCCAGGCGGCGGCGCCCAGGACAGCGCCGGGCGCGGGTGTGAGAACCGTACCCTCCGGAACGTCAAGCGCTTCAGTGAGGCTGAGTGAGGGCAATGGTGTCCAAGACACGTCGTCGAGCCACGCGGCGCCCTGCCCCACAAGCGAGAACCGAAAAATGCCCGGTGGGACCGGAGTGATAAATTCTTTCCAGGCACTGGCCGTGGCCGCGGATGCCAATACCTGAGCGTCATCGCCCTTGGCGCGGAGGTAGGCCAGCGCCCCCCTGAACCAGCATCGAAAGACTCCCGGTCCTACAATTTCTGTGGCCAGGGTGTATTCCGGCTGAAGGTTCGGCGGTTCCACCGGAATGGGAACAATCTCAAGGGCGTCCACACCGTCGTGGGTGAAGGAGGTCGAGGCACGGCTCTGCGCTGGAGTGAGCGTCCACTCCAGTCCCGGCTGATCCACCAGCGATGCAATGTCCGGCGAGGGCGGTCCGGCAGTGATCGACAGGGCATCCAGCGCGGCAGTTGGGTCGCCGATGCCGGATTCACGAGAGAATTGCCAGCGGACGGTGGACGTTCCGTTTCCTACGGTAAGGGTGTCCGTGAGCGGCACGTTGGTGGGGGCGCCAGGTCGTCCGGTGAATCGTTGCGCCCGCTGCCCGTTGATCAAAACGTCCAGACGCAGGGCGTCCGTGCGTTTCCACGTGAGAACGGCAGAGCCGGTGACCGGTGCCTCGATCCAGGCAAATTCCCCTGGCAGAAGCCCCTGGCAAACGACCGAGTCAGATCCGGGCGTGGCTCCCGCCCATCCTCCGATCAGCCCGGAACGGGATCCGCCTGTCTGCCAACTCAATCCGTCTCGATCAAGCGCCTCACCAATACCGACCGGTGGCGCCGGAGTGAACGAGACATCGTCGATCCAGAAATTGGCGCGCCCTCCATCAAGCATGAGAAACCAAGGCTGCGAGCCGGTGTGAACCGGTTGAGTCCTGAGATGAGTCCAGGGAAAGGGAATCGATGCGACAGGGAAGACCGGGTTCGGATCGAACACCTCGGCAAATTGATCCGCGCGCAAAAAGGCATTGATGGTACCGGGACCGGGGCGCAATACCCAGAGTGGATTCGGATCCCCGCTTGAGGCGCCAAATGTCTGGAGAGCGGTGCGTCCCGCCGCGGTGTCCGTCACCGGAATCCAGGGAGAAGATTGCGGCCAATCGAGCACACCAGACGACGGGGGGAGGGCGTGCGGCCCGCGCTGCACGAAAAAAAGGTTGGGGGCGCCTAGGATTGCCTGGACCGAACCAGTGGGTTTGGGGGTCACACGCAAGTCTGAGAGCCGCAAGGAATGGACCAAGTTGTTTGCGGTTGAAGCGCCCTCGACCTGCCAGCGAATGCGATGAGTGCCAGCGGGCGCATGCAGCCAAGTGGAGGCACTCAAGGGAAGCGGCACGGAATTGACGCTGACATGGAACAACGGGGTAGTGGTAAATGAGGCATGAGCCGAACCCAGTTTCCAACTTACGATGCTGGCGGTGGGAATGGTGAGTTCCCCCTCGAGCCACGAGACCTGCCCCGTGCCTACCGGCCCGCCAATCAGGCCGTCGGGAGCGGAGGAATGGTCCAGCCAGCCCAAATCACCGCCGGTCGACCACGTCCACCCGGGCCCGCCGCTGACGGCGCCAGCCGGATGCGCCGGCTGCCATCCCGCCGAGTCGATGATGAGAATGGGGTGCACTTGAGTGACGGTTGTGCCGAAGCGGAGCCGCACGCGCCGCACATCACCACCTCCCACATACACCGGACTCGCCAGCAGGTTTCCGCTCACAGTGGGCAGCGTGATGGCGGGAGCCTGGGAGGCGACCGGTCCCAGACGGAACGGTGCGGGGATGGCGGCCTCGAGAAAGATTGACTTGGTTTGAGGAGGGTTCCTGATCAGGAGGCGCGCCGCGCCACTCACGGCGTCGCGCAGGTAGGACCACGACGAAAATCCACCGGTTTGCCAGGAGACACCGGGGATTCCCATCACTTCTTCAATGGATCCGAGGGATGAGAATTCAAACAAGCGGACATCGGACACAACGCTGAGCGGCACACCGCGCAATCGCCGGATTCGCAAGGTGGTGGTCGAATTCCCGTCAATGAACCAGCGGTTCGGTGTCGACCCGGTCGTCGAGATCTGTCCGGCATCGCTCTCCAGGAAAAATCCAGTGCCGCTCGCTTGGATCTCGCAGGGCAGGCGGATCGTGGTTGCGATGAAACCAGCGTCGGAGGGAAAATAGACGGCGTCTGTTCCATCGGGCGCGGTGGAAGTTGCCAGCGGGGTGACAGGTCCGGTGTTTCCGATGGTCCAGGATCGATTACCCGTTTCCAGCGCCTCGTTGATTGAAACGGGTGTCGACGGTTCGACGCTGACGGCATCGAGCCAGAGCACCGAGCCTTCCAGCGAAAGCGCCCGGCTTCCCTGCTGAGTCCACCTGATCGTGTGGGTGCCCGGCGGGATGTGGACAAGGCGCTGACGCCTTGGTCCGGCAGTTTCGGGAAGGGGAAGGAGCCCTCCGTCGAGGCTGACCGAGTCCCGTTCATCATTGGAACCAGCCGTTTTTGCCGTCAGTTCCAACCGGAAGCGCAGCACTCCGGGCCCGGTAACATCGGCCTCAATCCAGGGGTCGGCGGAGGTGGTGTGTTCGCCTCCGCAAACGGCATCGTCCCCATCGAATGCCATGAGGCTGGGAGTGCGGACTCCGCGCCAGGGAGTGGCCGGTGAGGTGCGAAAAACCAGCGCGGGCGCATCGGTCCCCTCCGCGAGTGGTAGCTCTTCCAACGGGATCACTCCCAGTTGGTCGAATGTCCCACCGCGGCGAACGCGGACGGTCTGGGCGCCGGCGGTCGGAATGAGAAAGGCTGTCTGCGGGTCGCCGGTTCCGAGCCGACCAAGCCAGCCACAGTCCGGACCGGATCCCAGCGCGATCATTCGGTTTGTTTCGGGGAAGGACGTGTCAGCTGCAGCCAGACTGAAGACGCATGGACCGGTCACCGCCACCTCCATCGCGGCGTCAGGCGACACGGGTGCAAGCCACCTCACTTGCAGCTTCGCCGCTTCGGTGGGAGGGTCCTGGGTCGAAACCAAATTTGCGGTATCGCTGAACGACACATGGATGCCAGGCTGTCCCAGCACTGTCGATGCCAAAGCACTGGGGTCCGGCTCGAAGGCCACGGCATCCAGACATCCCTCCGAATTCGTTCCCGCACTCCATTGAAGCGTGTGCGGCCCGTCGCCCAGGGAAATCCACGTCATCCTCCATGGCTCCAGGTGTGTATCTGAAATCTGGAATGGTTTTCCGTCGACGTTGAGAAGCAGGGAGCCGAGCGACCGAAATCGGAGAGTGCCCCGTCCCGTGACAGACGAACTCACGAATCCGCTCCCTTTCTGTCGGGCATCCATCAACATGGCATCATCGCCCTCGGCCCCGTCCGGTGCGCTCGGGAAGGCTGAAGGCCAGTTCGGAAACTGGTCCCCACTTGCCATCACCTGGAAGGCAAGGGCAGGGGCGTCGAGCGCTTCCGCGGCGGTGGTGGCTGGCAGAACCTGAATTTGATCGACTCGCGTCTGCCCGTCATCCGAGAACGAATCATTCAATCCCAGTTCGACCATGGTGGCTCCCGGTGGGATGCCTGCGAAAAGCCTGCCGTTGGAGACCCACTGCGTCGAAGTTCCGGCGCGCACCGGTTGAGCTCCCGAGGCTGCCGCAGTGGGGGCGTAACGGCAGATCAAACAAGCCGGGCCCGTCGCGGTGATCGGAAGGATGGCTGATGCATCCGAAGAAAAATAGATGGCATCCTGTCCATCGGGTGCGCTCAGTGGATCGGCGATTCCCATCACCCCAAAACTGGTGGCGGGAACGAGGCCGGGAGCTTCTGCGGCCTCCCCCAGCGACACAATGGTCAACGGAGAAATGTCGACCTCATCGACGAAGAGAGGCGTGGGGGTTGAGCCTGTGAGGGTGTCGTTGAGAATCCGGTATTCCCCAGGAAGCACCACCTGCCTGACTTGAATCCATTCGGTGACCACAACAGTGGCCCGACCAGCCACGGCGCGGGTTGGTCGCTCGAGGCCTTCCCCACGCAGCCAATAAGTGATGATCGATGGTTCGGTTATTTCGGTGGAGATCGAATTCAAGGTGGATTCTCCCGGGGCGATCTGGACCACACCGACCCCATCGTGAGTGAGATCCGGGGACTCTTGCACTGAGACATGAGAGCTGATCGTCCAGGCACGCCCCGGCGTCCCAAGAGCCTCACCAACCGACATCGCCACCAGCGGGCAGGGTGTCGCCAAAATCGCAAGCGCGCCTACCGAAAGGATCTGAGTGGGATACATCAAATAAGGGTGGGAGATCCCGCATCCTCCGCAAGTCCATTTCCGAAGCTGGAGGGCGGCCAGACCCAAATGGCGCTCGTTTAAGGCGTAAAACTTTAATGTTTAACGATTTATACATTGCATTTATAAGTTCCTGATGGTAAATTACTTGTATGAAGCACAAGCCTCATGCCGAGTTTCCTCAATTTCGCACAAATCTTTGCCTTCCGCGAGAAAGCCGTGGCCGAACTGTTCCATTAAGCCCCTGGCCTCACAGCCGGCGGCTGGCGAAGTCGGCGAGATGGAGGAGCATTTTTTCCGCGCTGCTCAGGCCGGCGCGTTTATCGAGCACTTCGCGCACCAGCTTGGGGGCGTCGGTGATAATGTTGTCCACGCCCATGCCGATCATGGTATTCATGAGAGGGACATCGTTGACCGTCCAGACGTGGACTTCCAGATTCCGGCGGCGGGCGCGGGAGATGAGGTCTCGCGTGACGACGGCGGCGCTGATGCTGAGCAGGTCCGTTTCGAGGCTGGTGATGTCCCCAAGGGCGGAGGTCACGATGACGCCGGTGCGAATGCCGGGCCCGGCGGCGCGGGCCTGACGGATGCCGTTGTAGTCGAGCGATGTCAGGATGCAGTCGCGGGCGAAGTTGTGCTCGTTGACGATGCGCACCACTTCGCTGGCGAGCTTTTGCTCGTGACCGTTGAATTTGAGTTCAATGTTGAGTTTGGCGCGGCCCTTCAAGGCCGTGATGACCTGTGCGAGCGTGGCGATGCGCTGGTCACTGAACTTCGGACTGAACCAGCCGCCACTGTCGAGATCCTTGATTTCGTCATAGGTGACCTCCCAGATTCGTTTGTTGAGGCCGAAGACGCGGTTGAGGTCCTTGTCATGGGCGAGGACCACGGTGCCGTCCTTCGTTTCCTGAACGTCGATTTCAACAAAGTCGGCGCCCTCTTCGACCGCCTGCAGCACGGCGGCCATGGTGTTCTCCGGCGCGGTGATGGAACTGCCGCGGTGCGCCGTGATGGCGGTCGCGTCGTCGAAATGGACAGCATTCGCGAGTCGAATTCCGGCCCAGGTGGTCAGGCCGGTGATGATTGCGAGGAGCACCCAGCCGGTGCGGAGAAATCCCGCCGCCCGGCGCAGCAGCACCATCTCCTCCCCGGCAAGCGATGCCGGCAGGGTGACCTCCGGCCGGTAATGCAAAAACCGCACCGCGACCTTGCAGGCCAGGGACACCATGGAAAGAATCGCCGCCGCTGCCTGAGTCAGCACGTGTATCACCGCCACCAGCGCCGTCGTCGCGAGGACAAGAGCAGGCTTGTTTCCCGCGATGCCATGAAGAGCCCATTTCAAGACCAGGGTGATCAGCCATGCGGCGCCGAAGCACAGCGCCACAAAGGCGAGCCAGCGGAGCAGCGTCAGAATCGTCGCACGCTTGTGCGCTTTCACGAGCGCGGTGCTTTCCCGCAGGGCCGCCGCCGGAGAGACATTCGTGAATAACACCAGCGGGACGGAGTAAATCCAGCGCACGAACAGCCGCACTGCACACCATGCGAATCCGAGACCGGCCACGGTGGAAATGGATGCCGCGATCCAGAACGCCGGCGGCTTCGAATAGAGGTAATAGTTGATGTCGTTTTCTGTGAGGAAGAACAGATAAGCTCCGCCGGTGACGGCGAGGAACGGCAGCGCGATGGCGAGATAAGTGAGGAACTGCCGCACCGAGAGCCGCCAGAGCCGCGGCAGCGAGAGGCCAAGGAACCTGAAGAGCTGGGCCGACCGGACGCTCTCGCGCCGGTGCAGGGAAATCGCCAGCGCCGTGAGTCCGCCAAATTCGAAAAAGGCCAGAGCGAAGGCGATCGTGGCCACCGCGGTGACATAACAGAGTCCTTTGAAGGAGAGAAAAAAGCCGGCGAGGTCGTAATTGCTGACGGCGCCGCTGCCCGACCACTGAATGAGCCGCGCGGTGAGCCATGCAGTGAGCGGGATGAAAATCGCCAGTCCGAGGAGCCGGAACATCAACTCAAAGCCCGCAAAGTGCGGCAGTCCCCGCCGCAGAACGGACCAGGCGCCGAGCCGGGGACAGTTGTTGGCGGTCTTGCTGGAGGTGTCACTGTTCATGCGGGGAGCGTGGGACTTCGCGCCTGCCCCACAAGAGAAGAATCGCAGCTCAGCGCGGCTCTGCCTTCAGGTGAGCCGTTTTTGCTTTGCGCGGGAGCGACAATCGACCAACACGGGTGGGCTGCGTCTGGTTCTTCAGGGAAGGAAACGGCTCCATCATATCCGACGACGACCATCTTCATTTTCATTCCTTCCAGTAGTTTCATCTTTTCTTCCTTGGATTTGGCTGTTTTGAAGGCCGCAGGAAACTTGGTGACCATGACGCCCCAGTGATCACTATCCCATCCCCCTTTGACTATCGCAGACAGAAAAACCTTGTCGTTTTGTTTCCATCTCGAACGACGACTGGGGGCGGGGTGACTCGATGCCTGGGGCATGAAGTGGGTGTGAGGAGACTCGATACTGCCCATTGCGCTCGGGTGGCGAAAACGTAACATTCGGCGAGGTCATTGGGGGCGCTGCTGAGGTGGCGGCTTCTGAGTACCGCCGATCCCCGGGGTGGCGCTTCTAGGGCCGCAGAATGTGGTCAGGTGGCAGGGGAAGCCCGAGTATGGGGCGAGCGCGGACGCCGATGCGCTGGAGGAGATCATGCACGACATCCGGTGGGCGAGTACCGGGTCCAACGAGCGCTTGCGGGCGCGGTTGGTCGTCGAACCGGGAACTCCCTACAAACTGCAGATCCTCATTTCGGGAAATCATTTCGAGAGCCGCCGCTGGGACATCCGGCTTAATGGCGAGAACGCGGTGGACGAAATCACCTCGCTCGGAGTCGGTCCGGGAGAATCATACGCCTCCAACCGATCCATTGTCTGGGCGCATGAATTCGTCCCGGCAGCGACCCCGATCACCGTGGAGATGGGGAATTTTTTTGGCGGCAATGACGGCGGCGACCGCAATCCGATCTGGCAGGCCCTGACGCTGGAACGCGTGTTCATTCCGCCGGCACCCGACGACATCCGCC
>JBJXFS010000354.1:0-10711 GCA_046155625.1 Verrucomicrobiales bacterium
AGGTCGCGGTGGGCCTTGGGTTTTTGGTCGCGGTGTGGGCCCATCGCAACCTGTGGTTCCTTGGCCCGGGGGTGGCCTTGGTCCTCAGCCCGCTGGTGGCCAGTCGACGATTCGGCGGCTGGGACCGGTGGTGGGTGCGGTGGCTCGCCGCCACACCCGGCTTGGGCATGGTCGCGCTGCTGGCCCTCATCGGCTGGCAACTGGTGCGGTGGCGATGAGAGGGCCTGGGCCGAGCCATGACCATTCTCCGCCGGAGTGGATGGGTTGGGACTGTCTACTCGCCAGGCAGGGCCATGCTGGCGGCCTCGGAGAGGGTGCAGGAGAGTTTCTGGAGGTCGAATGGTTTGGGCAGGGTGGAGATGTATCCGAGGCGGATGAGGTCGTCTTGGGAGCCGTTTTCGATGGCGCCGCTGGAGGCGATGACGCGGGCCATGGGGTCGAGCAGGCGGATTTCGCGCATGGCGTCATCGCCGCTGTGGCCGCCGGGCAGAGTGAGGTCCATGAGGACGAGCTGGAACGGGCGGCCTTCGTGGAACCGTCGGCGGTAGCGGTCGATCGCTTCCTCGCCGGTGGCGGCCTCGTCGGCCTCGTAGCCGAGCGCCTCGACACTGGCTTTGACGGCGGCGCGCACCACGTGCTGGTCGTCGACGATCAGGACGCTGCCGCAGCCGGCGGTGGGTGGCGCGTCGAGGCGCGCCGTGGGGGCTGGCAACTCCATTTTTTCCGCCGGGCAGGCGGGCAAATAGACGGTGAACTCGGTGCCCATGCCGGGCGTTGAACTCACGGTGATGATTCCCTCGTGACTGCGGATGATGTGCCAACTGGACGCCAGACCGAGGCCATTGCCGGTTTGTTTGGTGGTAAAGTTGCGTTTAAAGATATTGGGCAGGATATCGGCGGGGATGCCGGTGCCTCGATCGTGCACACGCAGGGTCACGTACGCGCCCGGGGGTAAACCGGGTTCGTTCCCTTCGGCCACGGTGGTGTTGGCGGCGGAGGCCTGAATGTGGCCGCCCTCCGGCATGGCTTGGGACGCATTGATCAGCAGGTTGTTGACAACCTGCTTGATGCGCGTCTTATCGACGCGCGCCGGCCACAAGTCGGGCGCGATCTCGAGTTGCAGCCGGCAATTGGACCCCGAGAGGGTCAGGCTGGCGCATTCGCTGAGGAGGATCCCGAGGTCGGCGAGGCCGGTGACCGGTGTCCCTCCTCGCGCGAATTCCATCAGTTGATCGGCCAATTCTTTCGCCTGGCGGGCGCTGGCCGACGCCCGTTCGAGAAACTCCCGATGGGCCTCGGCGCCGCGCGGGTGCGATCCGGCATTCGAGATGTTCAGCATGACCGCCGTCAGTTGGTTGCGGAAATCGTGCGCGATTCCGCTGGCGATCACCTCGAGGTTTTCCAGGCGCGCCAGTTGGTGGAGAAACCCCTCGTCCGCTTCCTCCAGCCCGGTCGGCGTCGACAGCACGGGGGCCGCCGCCGCCGCCGGCTCCTCGGCCACCGTAATGATAAAATTCAGCAGACGGTCCTCGGTGTCGCGCACCGCGCTGACCGTCCAGCGACACGGTCGCGGATCGCCGGTCGCCGTCAACAACTGCGCTCGCGTCAGCGCCGCCCGGCCCACTTGCGCCACCCGCGGGAGCAGGCCGAGAAACTCGCCCAGCCGCGCCCGGTCAAATACTTCGGCCAACGGCTGGCCCAGCAAATCCTCCGGTCGACGGCCAGTCAGCCGGCATAGCCCCCGGTTCACGAAGACGATTTGCGGCCCACGTCCCGCCACTGGCAGCGTCTCCACAATTAACGCCCCCTCGGCAATCTGATCGACCAGCACCCGCAGGTGACGGTTCACGGTGCTCAAATGCTGCACCTGCTGCTGGAATCCGACTTCCGACACAATTTCCGACGCGATGTGGCCCCTCAAAGCCGCGTCTATCATGGGCAGTTGGTTAAGCAAAGCGAAATTTTTCCCCCGGCCGAGTATTTCTCAGTTTTGCGCGGCGCCTCGGTCGGCCGCGCCGTCGGCCGGAGGCTGGGAAGCGGTAGGGGCCTTCCCGGCGTCGCGCGCCGCCAACTTCTCGATAAGCCCTTGAACGCGAGCATAATCGCTGGGTTTTGTCAGGAGCCAGACACTGGGATAAGCGGCCGAATGATCCCGCATCGCCTGAAGATACCTCCCCGCCAGCCGACGCGCCCCCTCTTGCGGCGCTGTTTCCTCTTTCAGCAATTGTTCGGCCATCGACACGGCGATACCCAGTTGCACTTGGTTTTGGGCGCTGGCGGCGTGGTCGCCGGCGGCCTGCCAGCGCGCATCCCAGTGTTTTCGCGTCGCCAGGTAACCGCCGCCGGCCCCCACCAGCAACCCAACCGCCAGTCCGACCACCAGCGATATCATGTTCGATTTCTGGGTCTGCTTCATTCGTTTGGCTCCGCCCATCGTCCCAGCCGTGGAGTTGCGCAAGGTCGATTCGTTGGAGGGCCGCGGTCGGCGGTCGGCGGTCGGTGGTCGGCGGTCGGCGGTCGGTGGTCGGCGGTCGGTGGTCGGAGGGCGGCGGTCGGAGGTCGGCGGTCGGAGGTCGGAGGTCGGAGGTCGGAGGTCGGAGGTCGGAGGTCGGAGGTCGGAGGTCGGAGGTCGGAGGTCGGAGGTCGGAGGCGGAGATGAGGATTAAGCGGAAAGCCGTGATCAGTGATCAGTGATCAGAAGTAATCAGTAATCAGAAGGAAACGGGCGGGTCCTGATCGACGGCGGAGTCACGGGTGAGGGACAAGAAGAGCCATGAGCGAGAAGCGGCCGCCCACGCCGGTGACGCACCCCGTCCATCGGGCCCTACCCTGTTTCGATTGAATACGGATCACCGAAGACCGCTCACCGCCCTCCGACCACCGCCCGCCGCCCTCCCGAGGAAAATGCGGGGCGCGGGTTGAATCCTGGGCGATTACCCGTAGCGTAACGAGGAAACCAAACTCTTGTGCCGGCCCCCCGCCGGTTTTTGTGCCATGAACAACTTCACTCCGAGGGCGCAGCAGGTGCTGGCGCTCGCCCGCAAGGAAGCGGATCGCTTCAACCACAACTATGTCGGAACCGAGCACTTGCTGCTGGGCCTGATCAAATTGGGCCAAGGCGTGGCGGTCAATGTGTTGCAGAAGCTCGGGCTCGACCTTGAGACCGTGCGCATGGAGGTCGAGAAGCAGGTTGGCACCGGGTCGGACCAGCAGATGATGGGAAACATTCCATACACGCCACGGGTGAAGAAGGTGCTGGCATTGGCGGGGAAGGAGGCGCGGGCGCTCAACCACAGTTACGTGGGCACTGAACACATTCTGCTGGGGTTGCTTCGTGAAGGCGAGGGAGTGGCGGCCCGGGTTCTGAAGTCGCTGGACGTCGACATCGAGCGCACGCGCCAGGAGATTTTGAAGGAGCTGGATCCGAATTTCACGCCGAACGAGGACGAGGAAGGCGAGAGTTTTGGGCAACCTGAAGGGAAGGAATCGGCCGCGGCGGGAGGGGGGAAGAAAGACAGCAAGACGCCGGCGTTGCGGGCGTTTGGGCGCGATTTGACCGAATTGGCGGCGAAGGGGGAGATGGATCCGGTGATTGGTCGGCAGGGGGAGATTGAGCGCGTGATTCAGATTCTCTGCCGCCGCACCAAGAACAATCCGGTCCTCATCGGAGAGGCGGGCGTGGGCAAAACGGCCATTGTGGAAGGGTTGGCCCAGGAAATTGTCGTGGGCAATGTGCCGGAAATCCTGCGGGACAAGAAGGTCATCACGCTCGACCTGGCGCTCATGGTGGCGGGCACGAAATACCGCGGCCAGTTCGAGGAGCGCATCAAGGCGGTGATGGACGAGATCCGCCGGAACAAGAACATTATTCTCTTTATTGACGAGTTGCACACGATCGTCGGCGCCGGCAGCGCGGAAGGCGCCATGGACGCCAGCAACATCATCAAGCCCGCCCTCTCGCGCGGGGAAATGCAGTGCGTCGGGGCCACCACGCTGACCGAGTACCGCAAGTACATCGAAAAGGACGCCGCTCTCGAACGCCGCTTCCAGACGGTCAAGGTGGAGGAGCCGAGCGCCGAAGACGCGATCAAGATCCTGCGCGGCATCCGACCGAAATACGAGGCCCACCACAAAGCCGTCATCTCGGATGCAGCTTTGGACGCCGCGGTCAAACTTTCGGAACGCTACCTGACCTCGCGGTTCCTGCCGGACAAGGCGATCGATGTCATGGACGAGGCCGGATCGCGCGCGCGGATCCAAGCCACCACCCGCCCGCCCGAAATCAAAGACATCGAAGCCGAGATCGACACCATCCGCTCGGACAAGGAAGGGGCGATCCGCGACCAGGATTTCGAGAAAGCCGCCGCGCTGCGCGACAAGGAAAAGCACGCGAAGCGCAAGCTTGAAGAAGTGCTCGAAAACTGGCGCAAAAACTCCGATGAAAAGCGCGTCGACGTCGGGGAGGACGACATTCTCTCCGTTGTCGCCAAGTGGACCGGCATCCCGCTCAAGCGGATGGAAACGACCGAGGCGCAGAAGTTGCTGGCCATGGATTCCGAGCTGATGGGCAAGGTGATCGGCCAGGACCTGGCGGTGGCGGCGATCTCGAAGGCATTGCGGCGATCCCGCGCCGACCTCAAGGATCCGCGTCGCCCGATTGGCAGCTTTCTTTTCCTCGGTCCGACCGGCGTCGGCAAGACCTTCCTCGCGCGGAATCTCGCCGAATTCATGTTCGGTGACGCCGATGCGCTGATCCAGCTCGACATGTCCGAGTACATGGAAAAATTCACCGCCAGCCGGCTCATCGGCTCCCCTCCCGGGTACGTCGGGTACGAAGAAGGCGGTCAGCTCAGCGAGGCGGTGCGCCGTCGCCCGTACGCCGTGGTGCTTTTCGACGAAGTCGAGAAGGCCGACCCGGACGTCATGCATTTGCTCCTGCAAATTCTCGAGGAAGGGACGTTGACCGACAGTTTCGGCCGCAAGATCGACTTCCGGAACACCATCATCATCCTCACATCCAATGTGGGGGCCGAACTCATCAAGCGCCAAAGCGCGCTTGGGTTCGGCGCCATGGCCGCCTCGGCCAACGAGCAGGATTACGAGGGCATGAAATCGAAAATCATGGAGGCGTCGAAAAAGTTCTTTAAGCCCGAATTCCTCAACCGCCTCGACGATCTCATCGTTTTCCGCATGCTCGAGAAGCCGGATCTCGCCAAAATCGTCGACCTCGAAATCAAGAAGGTCACCGGTCGCGTTCAGAAGAAGCAAATCACCCTGGTTCTCGACGAATCCGCCCGCGACCTGCTCATGGAGGAGGGCTATGACCCGCAGTACGGCGCCCGACCCATGCGCCGCGCCGTCGAGCGTTTTCTCGAAGACCCGTTCGCGGAGGCCCTCCTTCGCGCTGAGATCAAAGAGGGCGACGTCGTCAATGTCACCCGAAAGCTCACGGAAAAGGCGCTCGAGTTTCACCCGAAATCCCCCGCCGCCGAAACCGGAGAACCGGTCGGCGCGGCGGAATGAGCCGGGCCGCCCGGGTTTGTATGCGCAAGGTCAACATTCGCGACATCCCTGCCGAACCCTGGGAATCGCCACGCGGCAAATACGCGAGCATTGACCAGGAGATATCCGTCGCCTTGGGTCGGAGGCCCGAGTCGAACGATCAACGCGAACGGCATCCTTTTGACGTCGAGATTTGTCGCATACCGCGCGGGAAGGCCGCCTGCCCGTTTCACTCCCACAGTGCGCAATGGGAGTTCTACCATGTGATCTCCGGGAAGGGACAGGTGCGACACCAGGGAGGAATGACGCCCATTGAGGCCGGTGATGCGTTCATCTTTGGGCCGGGCGAGCCCCACCAACTGCTGGGTGACGCCGAAGAGGATCTCGTGGTTTATATCGTCGCGGACAATCCCCTGGGGGAGTCCTGTCATTATCCCGACAGTGGAAAATGGCTCGTCCGATCTCCGGATCGCCGAATCATTCGGTCGGAGGCGTTGGACTATTTCGCGGACGAGGAATAGAGGTTTGGGGGCTAAAGGCCTCTCTGCGTGATGCGCAAGCGAAGGAACGGGGTTGGGGAGTCGAGGAGGGGGATCGACCAGCGGACGGTTTCAGTGGCGTCGTTATGGGATTGAAGAACGACGGGGGCGACGGGCACGGGCGACCAGGTGGTGAGGGAGGAGGAAGATTCGAGCGACCACTCGAGGTCGGGCGTGCGCGACAGGCGTCGGAAGTCGAGGACCAGCGAATTTTGGGACTGACTGACGGTCGGATGTGGGGGCGGAGTGGTGGTGTGGGGCGGGAAGCCGGCGGCGTAGCGGAGGAGGTGGGGGATGCCGGTACCGGCGGGATCGGCGGACGGGCCGCTGAGGGCGGGGTCGGCCAGTTCGGCGGCGGAAAAATGTTGGAGTTGCCAGGCGTTAAATCCGGCGGGTGAGTCGCCACGGTTCGGGGCGCCCGGGTTTCCGTGGAATTGGCGGCTGGCCTGCCAGGAGGCGGCGGTATTGAGGTCGGCGGACGGGGCTTGTTCATCGCGCACGACGAGCGACCAGCCTGGGCCGTCGGACTCGGGAATCCAGGTGTCGGCGAAGCTGAAGCTCTGGACGACGGCTCCGGTGGCGTCGACCAGTGTTATGGTTTCGCCAGAGTTGGACAGGGAAGTTGGGGCATACGTGCCGAGCACGGTGATGTCAGTCCCGTAGCGGGCGGCAAAGGAGGCGGCGTGGCGGACGACCACGCCGAACTGGCCCGGGCCGAGCGTGGTGTTGTCCGGGACAACGAAATCGATTCCTTCAGTGAATCGGACGCCGTCGAACCGCAACGGGAGGGTCCCGATATTTCGAAGCTCGATGAACTCGAAATTGCCATCGGAGGTGCTGGCGGCGAGTTCGGCGTCGGTGGATGGGTCGGCAGGGTGATAGTGGATTTCCGTGATCCGCAGGAAATCCCTGGGTTTCGGTTCCGGGGCGGCGGTGCTGGTGATGTTGAGGGTGCGCGAGGCGATGGTCTCGCCGGAGAATCCGATGGCGTCGAGGGTGATGGCATTGGCGCCGGCGTCGAGCGGCAGGGTGGCGCGCCATCGCCTGAGGTCGAGCCACGTCAGGGCGAGGGCCACGCCGCCGCGCCGGATCTCTTTGACGTCGATCCATCCGGTGCCTTCGAGCACGGCTTCGCGGGCCTCGGTGGTGAAGTCCTCACCGTTTCCGGTGGTGATGGCGAAGGGTGCCTGAGCGGGGTATTGCGATTGGGCGTAAGTGCGACGGGCGGTGACGTAGCTGCTGGTCGCGCTGAAGTTGTGACCGACGACCGATCCGAAATGGCTGAACCACGGGTTCAGATAGGAGGTGGTGAAGGCGGATTCGCAGAGGTGGCGGACATGGCCGAGGTAGAGCCGACGATGGCCTGGGGACGAGACGATGAGGCGGCCGAGGTTGTTGCCGGACGGGATGAGCGGGGAATTTGAGGCACCACCCATCACGAAGTCCATGTCCCAAGGGAGGAAATTGATGCCGCGGCCGCTGTCAGGCACGAAGAGCCGGATGTTGTGCTGCAGGCCACCCGTGTAATACGTATCCACGATGCCCCAGAGGTTCACCAGAGCGGTGCAGCGAAAGACTTGATCCAAGTCGAGCACGCGCGGGGCCTCGATGGCGAGTTGGGCGCTGGGCAGCGCCATGACGCGCGCCAACTCCATCAATCCCTCGTAAGAGTCGCGTCGTTTGCCGGCGCGGATGTCGAACGGTCCGCGATATTGTTCCTTGTCTGGGCCGAGATTAACCAAATCGGTGGCGATATGACCAAAGGGAACCGGAGGCTTCAGGCTTTCGGGATTGCCAGCGACGCTGGTCGTGGACGGGTCATAGGTGATGTCCCAATTGTAGACGGTTCCTTCGGCTTCCTCGAATTGCGAATCGGCCCAGAGCCCGCCGTACGAAGCGAGCTGGAGGATGGCGGTGCCGGTGTGACCGGTGGCAGGGGCGATAAAATAACACAAGTCATCCGTCGTGCACGGGAGGCCGGCGCGATTGAAGGAATGGCGCACGTAGATTTCATCCTGGCGACGCACGACCGGCGTCCGCGCGGACCGGTCGATGCCAATCGAGTCGTGCACGCCGCGGAAAAGGTGGTCGGGAGGAAACGCGATGTCGTAGCCGATGTAGGCATCGCCATCGCGGACGCGGCCGGCGGCCGTCCCTTGCAGCCGCACGCCGACGTCGTGAAACACCTCGGAGCCTCGATAGACCAGGGTGCCGGGGACGCGGTCGTTGCTGAGCCGGTTGAAATTATTGAGCAGAAACGTGCGGTCAGCGGTGAGCATGATGAGGCGCAGTTGATGGGCGGGCAGAGCGGACGTCTGGTTGTCCTGCCACTGGACCAAGGCGCGGGCGTCCGGTCCGCGAGCCGGCAGGTGTGAGCGCGCGCCGGGAGTGTCGTTCAGTGCGATGTAAAAGTGGACGATGGCGCCGGCCGCCTGACCCGGGATGGTGGCGGTCCATTGGCCATCGGAGGCGGTCATGGCGACTTCGGTGAAATTGGCGGTGCCATTGAGGCGATAGAAGAGCGTGCCGGCGGCGACCCCATCGGGATCCGTCGCGGCGCAGGAAACCGTCACTGGCACTGACGCGGCTGGAATAGGAGGCGCGTGACGCAGGTCGGTCAGCACCGGGCCGGCGTTGACGATTGCCCGCGAATTCGTGGTGCCCGGGGTGCCGAGCCGGGCCGGGATGGGAAGTTCGATCGTTTTTGCGAGCTTTTGGTAATAGGCGCGGACGTTGAGTTGATTGGTGCCGGCGAGCCATCGGGCTCGCAGACGGACTTCGTGCAGGCCGCTGGTGAGCGCGGAGTTATTGACGAAGGTGGTTTCGGCGTGGTTGTGGTTGGTTTCAGTCGGGCCGGTGGCCTTGAAATGGAGGATGGATCCTCCGGGTTGTATCGGATCTTCCGCGATGGTGCTGGCACTGTGGTTTCCGAGAAACCTCCAGTGCGCGCCGGCAGGCTGCCCTTCAAAGCCACCATTGCGCAAAACCTCGACCGCCGCCCCGTCCGGATCGCGACGCACCGAGAGATCGTCGATGAGGCATTCGCCGACGTCGAGCATGCCGAGACGCAGTTCATTCCACATGGTTGGTCCGAACCGCTGCGTGGCCGGGGCGCGCCAGAAAAATGTCTGCCATTCGCTTTTGGCCGATTCATCGCTGTCAACCCAGGCCGCAGGCTGGCTGTTGTCCGAGCGCGGGTCCGGCAATTCCAAGCTCGATCCGCCGCCGTCGCTGCGCCAACTTGGCAGGTAGCGGGCTTCGTCCGCGGGATTGCCACGGGCGTCGCGGAGTTCCAGGCGTTCGCCGCCATTGGCCAGGCTACCGGAGAAGTCGCCGATGATTTGCGCCGCGCGCTCCGGCCACTTGGCCCGCAGGGCGGCGTGATGGTTGGCGATGACGAGGAATCCACCAGCGGGCAGGCGGGTGTCGGGGGGGATGGTGAAACTGACCGCATCGGACAGACTCCAACCGCCGAGGTCGATATCGCTGGCCCCCCGATTGTAGAGCTCGATCCATTCCTCGGGGTTGGGAGTGACCGGGGCGGCTGGGACCGCCGGTGTGACGGTGGTGGCGATCGACAGGCGCGCGCCGCAGACCATGTCGTTGCCCGTGGCGATCTGCTGGTGCACCGAAACCGAAACCCGGTTCAGACCGGCGACCAGATTCAAGCTGGAGGCGGGCGCATCGACGGGTGCGCTCAGGACAGCGTTGGTCACGCCCCCGGTGGCCAGGGTGCCGTGGGTCACGGCACCCGGCGGCATGTTGAACCGCCATTCCGGCACCTCCACGCCGTTGGCATAAAAGACCGCCCCGTCGTCGATCACATGCTCGAGCCGCAGGTGGGTCAGGCCGGCCAGTTGGGCCGGCGTGAGGGTGAATTCGGTCTCGAAATAATATGAGACCGCGTTGGAGGAGACGAACGGTGTGCGGAGGAGATCCGGCAGCACCGAGGGAGTGGTTTCAAATCCCAGCAGGCCCGCTCCCTGCTGCCATGGTCCTCCCACGGGATGCGCCGTGGCCGCCCATCCGGGCCCCGGATCGATGTTGTCCGCGCGGTAGCGCCAGACAGCGTCGATCGGCAAAATCTCGACCGATGCCACGACCGCCGGGCTGCCGGCGCGGCTGGCCAATGGAGGCGACCGGTACATCAACTCGTTGACGACCACATCGTCCTCGAGGTCGAATGGGTTGGTCGATCCAAATGAGGGACTCATCGGCACCAGCATGCGGCCATCGAGTCGCGCGCGTCCGGTTGCCCGCGCCGTCACGGCGTCCAGCAGGGTGGCACCACCCTCGCCATAAAGAAAAAGTCGTTCGCCATCGACCGGCCGAAATCCGAATTGGGTGTCGTCCAGGACGATAAAGGCCCCTGGCGCCAGCGTGCCAGCCGGAGGCGTGAATGCATTGAGGCGCACCGAGGCCAGGCTGACCGGCGTGGTGCCCTCATTGACGAGTTCAATGCGTATCGGCGACTCTCCCGCCCCGCTGATTTCCGAAAAACGAATGCCAGGTGGGAGCGGCCCCGTCGGAAAGTTGGGCGCCCCCGGCGTGCCGCCCGCCTCACGGCTGGCGGCCCACGCCTCTGGTCCCGGGTCGGCGGCCCCGGCGCGTCGGCGGGCCAAGGACGCACCCGATCCGTCGGCGCCGGATGGCCAACGCCCGGCGTCCTC
>JBJXFS010000372.1:0-15828 GCA_046155625.1 Verrucomicrobiales bacterium
CGGTGCGCACCGTCTTCAACTACTACAAAAAATTCGGGCACACGACCGAAGTCATGGGCGCCAGCTTCCGCAAGACCAGCCAGATCATCGAACTGGCCGGCTGCGATCTGCTCACGATTTCGCCCAGTCTGCTCGAAAGTTTGGCCGCCACCCACGAACCGCTGACGCGCAAGCTGGACGCCGCCGCGGCCCGGTCGCTCGATATCGAGCGGATTCCCTCGGACGAAAAGAACTTCCGGTACCTGCTCAACGACGATGCGATGGCCACGGAGAAAACCGCTGAAGGCATCCGGGCCTTCGCCAAGGATATTATCAAGCTCGAAGGACTGATCCGCCAGTCGATGGCGTAAGTCCTGGAATTATTCGGGCCGCTTTCATGCCGGCCTCCGCCCCTCCCCCGCATTACCGACCAGCCCTTTCCGGTCACTCTGCCCACCCGCCTGCCAGCCGACAACTCGCCGATGCTGCCCGCGCTCGAGCTGCGCCTGAACGGGCCCGCCGTGACCACGCCCGGCTTTCGACTTGCCGACGGCTCGGGATCGCCACGCCAGACGACCACCGCCCGATTGCAGGCGACGGCCAAGGCCCTCACCATCGGCTTTCGCTGTGTCGACGTGGATGCGTGGGGCACTTTGAGCGGACGCAATGCCCCTGTTTATACCGAGGAATGCGTCGAGATTTTCATCGCTCCCGGTGCCGAGGACCCCTCGGAGTATTTCGAGTTCGAACTCAGCCCGCTCGGCACATTCTTCGACGCCAAAATCCACAATCCATTGGGACGACGCGATAGCATGACCGCGGACCTCGACTGGGAAGCGCATGGAGCCTCATGGGAGGCCCATATCGACGCGAAAACATCCCTCTGGACCGCTGAAATCCGCCTCCCCTGGCCTGCCCTGGGGATGGCAAACGTGCCTCAACTACCCCCAGTGTGGCGCCTCAACCTCTTCCGCATCGACCGCCCTCGCGACGGCACACCCGCCGAATTTTCTTGCTGGTCACTCACCCTGCAATCCCCTCCCAATTTCCACGTGCCGTCCCGCTTCGGCATCCTGCGCGTGCAATAAACCGAATCGACACCGACCAAGGAACCAGCGGCGGTTGATCCCAAAAAGGGACATTGGAACCACGAAAGTCACGAAACACACGAAAATTCATTGAGTTAGGACAAGCGACTGACTCATCCATCAGGTGGACGATGATAGTTGGGCAACGCCTTGGTTTTTTCGTGTGTTTCGTGCTTTTCGTGGTTCCCATCCGTGCTTTTAGGATGATGGGTTGTGTTCTCATGTTGCTTATGGCTTGGTTACTCGCTGGTGTGGGTTTCGCGGGTTTCGAAGAGCGCGGCGACATCACTGAAGGTCCTTGTTTTTGGTATCCGGGGCGAACCAGATGACCACGAGGCCGAAGGCGTAGATCATGGCGCAGATGGTGCCGACCCGGGCGTAATCGCCGCCGAGAGCGGTGAACAGAAATCCGGCGAGCAGCACGCCCGCGGCCGTGGCGAAGCGGCCGGAGTTGTAGGCGAGGCCGCTGCCGGTGGCCCGCACGCGGGTGGGGAAGAGCTCCGGAAGGTACAAGGCCAGCCAGCCGAAGAAGAGGGTCGAGACCATCCCCTGCGCGAGAACAATGGCGTGAAACCCGGGTCGCAGCGGCGCGGTGAGCTGGAACATGGCCACCGTCAGCACTGTCGCGCCGATGCTGATCAGAGAATAGCTGCGCCGGCGTCCGAGCCAGGCAGCGAGTTGCGCGCCGGTGAAGCTGCCGACCACCGCGCCCAGCGCCCACCAGCCCTGGGTGGCGGCTTTGTAGCCGCCGTGGCTCCTTCCTGCCACTGCGTCCGCCCACGGGATCATCCATTTGCTCGCCGACCAGGCGCCGACCATCGGAATGGCGCTGACCGCGATGCCCACGAGCGTGTAGCGAATCAGATCCGCTGAAAACAGTTCGCGCAGCGGCGGGGACGGGGCCTTGGCCGCGCCGCGCGAGGCCAGCCAGCGGGGCGATTCAGGCAGGGCGACCAGCACGAACACGCCGAGCAGGGCCGGCACGCCCGCCAGTGCAAAAATCCAGCGCCACGACTCCGGCGCGATGGGCCAGGCCCGGGCCATTTGCGAGAGCATCAGGATGCCGGCGTTCAGCCCTGCCATCATCGCGCCCGAGACGAGCGGCCGCTTGGCCCCGGTCCAGCTCTCGGAGACGAGGGCGATGGCATTGGGCCACAAGCCGCCCACGCCGAGGCCGACGAGAAACCGCAGCACGAGCATTTGTTCCTGCGTTTTCACCCAGGACCCCAGGGCCGCGAAGCCGGAATAAAACAAAATGCTCACCCCCATGGCTCGGGCGCGTCCGAAGCGGTCACCCAGAGCCCCAAGGAAGATGCCGCCGATGGCCGCGCCCAGCATGAGCGCCGCGGTGAAGCGCGCAAACCAATCGCCACCCAGCGTCGGCGTGAATGCCTCCCCCAGCAGACTCTTTGACACCGACAGCGAGGCCACCGGCATCAACCCCAGTTCCACGCCGTCAAACACCAGCGCCAAAAAGCACACGACGAGCACCAGCATCCGTCGGGCTGGAGACAGTTCATTGCATTCGCTCATGGGTTGCCCCTCCGCAGCACCTCGACAATCGCGCTGTTGTCGAGATCGCCAAGCCCCGCGGCCACGGCCCTGGTTAGAATTTCACGGTGCGTTTTCGTCAGGGGAAGCTCCAACCCGCCCATTTCTCCGGCGCGCAGCATGAGTTCCACATCCTTGAGATGCTGCGACACCCGGGCTACCGGGCTGAAGTCACGGTGGATCATCTTTTCGGCCTTGCTGTCCATGATGCGGGAATACGCCGCGCTGGTCTTCAGGATGGCGGCCGTCATTTCCGCATCCAGGCCCAGATTCTCCGCGAGTGCCAGGCCTTCGGCGAGCGCGGCCCGGTTCAGCCCGAGCACCAGATTCGTGACCAGTTTCATCCGGGCGGCATCGCCGCTGCCCCCGACGGCCGCCACCGCGGCGCCCAGCGCCGCGAAAATGTCGCGGCACCGGACCTGTGCCGCCTCGTCGCCTCCCACCATGACGAGCGCCTGTCCCCTTCGGACCTGTTCGCTGCTGCCGGAGATCGTCGCATCCAGGTAGGTGACGCCGCGCTCCTGCAGCCCTGCCGCGAATCGCACGGCATCCTCGGGTTTGCCGGTGCTGGTATCGAGGATCACGGTGCCCCGCCTCAGGTGGCCGCTCATCTCGCCGATCACACCATCCACCACCTGAGAATCCGGCAGACTGAGCACGATGCGATCACAGTTTCGCGCCACCACGGAAGCGTCCGCCGCCCCCTCGGCCCGGCTGGCGGCCAGCTGCGCCGCATCAATGTCCCACGCCAGCACGCGACATTCCGCCGCCAGCAATCGCTCCGCGATCGCCGTGCCCATGAGGCCGGTGCCGATGAGCCCGATGGGTGCTTCTTTTGGCGAGGTAGTTTTATTCATCGGCTCCCGCAGAGTGCTCCGACTCATAGCGCCAGCCCCTGCTGATCGTGAGGACATCCCAGAGCGGCCACCGCGCTTGCGGCGAGGGCTCGACGATGTGGAGATCGGAGAAGGAAATGGGCATGGTTGTGGCGGGGCTGCCCTCACCGGGTTGGGCGCCCCAGGTTCTCATACCATACCACATTGCCCGAGCCGCGGCCGGCGTTCAGCAGGTCGGGGTCGCCGTCGCCGTCCATGTCAACGGTGCGCAGGTCATAACTCTCCTGGTTGTCGTCCAGGGTGTGGATGGTGAAGTTGCCTTTGCCGTCATTCTCATACCACCGGACCCACCGGCTTTCATAGCCGCAGGAGGCGGCATCGGTGTCGCCATCGCCGTCGTGATCAAAAACGGTCAGCGAATGGGGCTGGCGGATCTCGGTGTCAATCTCGTGGATCTTCCATCCCGGATTCTCGAACCACAGAACGCCCCGGCTGTGGCCGCGGGAAGCCAGCCAGTCCACCTTGCCATCCCCATTCACATCGCACGGCAGGATGTTGGTCGCCGCCTCCTGGTTCTCGGCGAGCAGGATTTTCTTCCACGGGCCTTTGACGCCGTCCTTTCCTGGGTTTTTCCAGAAGGCAAACCAATTGCCGTCCGCGAATGGTCCGCCCTTGGCCCCGACGGCGATTTCCTTCCAGCCATCGCCATCGATGTCCCCGACGCCCATGTAATGGCTGCCACCGCGAGCGTCCTTGTTGGCGAAAATGTGGCGATCCCACCGCTCCGCCGTAAGCGGCTGCCCGGGAATGCTTAACCACACCATGGAATCGCCCAGTCCCTTTTCGGGCTCGAAATTGTTGATGATGAGATCGTCGCGGCCATCGTTGTCAATGTCCGCCCGGGCGATGCAGTGGATGCCGACGAGGTCCGGATCGATGATCCTCGGAATCCAGACGCCGTTGGCCAAGTGCTCATGGCCAGGATTCTCCAGCCAGATCGGAGAGGCATGGGACAGGGTGCCCGCCCAATCCACGTCGCCGTCCCCATCGGCATCAATCACCTCGCTGTGGATGGCGCCTTCGCCGTCGCCCGCCCCCAGGAAGCGATGGATGACGATTTCCCGCCAGTCCGGTGCCAGGAACAGACTGACGCGCCGATTAAAACTGGCGATCACGTCGAGCGCCTTGTCGCCATTGGAATCGATGGCCACGGCGGTGTTGCAGTGACCCTGCTGCATGATGACATGCTTCTTCCAAGCCGCCGGCTTCTCCTGCGCGGAGCCGAATGAGGCGAAGCCGAACGCCGCCAGCAGGCAGGCGGCGGTGCATGGGACGTGGTGGCGGGACGCGTGACTCATGGATGCAGGTTAGTCGATACCGGGCCCGGATGGCATCTAAACATTACGGCAGCCAGCGGGGATGGTCCGCGCCCTGGCCCTCAAGACCGCGGACGAGCAGGCGCGGGTGTTGTCCGTCAGCGTCCGCCATCCAGATGGCGGGCGTGCCACCGGTTTCGGCGCGGCAAAAAACCAGTGACTGGCCGTCGGGCGATTCGCTGGCGCGGAAATCCCAAGTGCCCGGTTTGGCTTCAGTGAGAGGCGTCACGGTGCCGCTGCGCGGATCGAGCCGGCCGATCTGCACGCCGCCGCGGGCGAGGTCCGGTTTGTAGTCGCGGTTGAAATGATCCGTGTCGGGACGTTGCGGCTGGTATTCCCAGGGCACTTTCGAGCCGGGCAGTCGCCGCGGGAACAAAACTTGCCCGCCCTTCGTCCATGCGGCGACATTCGACCCGCCGCCGCGCTCCTGCGGATTCCCGTAGGTCGCCCCAAACCACATCGACTGGCCTTCGGTCAGCGTGCGGAAGTCGCCCCCATCCGGCCGTGCCATGCAGACGTCGCTCCAATCGTGGCCGGGGTCCGCCCGGAAATGGCAGCTCTGAAAGAGCAGCCATGCTCCGTCCGGCGACCAGCTGGGGCCAAAGTACAAGTGGTCGCGATGCGCCGCCACACGGACGCGGTCCGAGCCATCCACCCTGCTGGTCCAGATTTGGTAGCCCTCTGGACTGGCCAGGTGATACGCCACGCGACGGCCATCCGGGCTGAGGCTCAGTCCGTAGGGCAGCCCTTCGCCCAGCCGGGTGAACTCGCGCGCCTCCGATCCGTCGAGGTTCATGCTGAAAATCTGCCCACCGGAATCGCGCACCACCTGCACCAGCAACCGGTCGTCGGATACCAGCAACGCCGGCGTGTAGAACGGCGCCAGCCGGTCGCGCGTGCCAATCTCCGTCAGCGTGCCGCGATCGAGATCGTGCAGCCACAGGTGCGTGGGGGTCTGGTGATAGAACTTATCGAACGGACGCCCCGGCCCGTCGCGCCGCGCCTCCATGCTGAGAAAGATCACGCGCTTGCCATCGGAGAGAAATGGCCCCGGCTGCCACGTCACCTGCTCTGGCTGCTTGAAGTCGAAGTAGCGCAATCCGGTGCCATCGGCGTTGATAACCGCCGTTCGGCCTTGCGACGTGAAGAAAAGACGGCCGACGCGCCTGGTCGGCCCG
This sequence comes from Verrucomicrobiales bacterium, assembly GCA_046155625.1. Lineage (GTDB taxonomy): Bacteria > Verrucomicrobiota > Verrucomicrobiia > Verrucomicrobiales > V1-33 > CAJBME01. Next base: position 6,009 of record JBJXFS010000372.1, read on the forward strand.
GTCGGCTTCTCGTCGCTCTGGCCGCAAGCCGGCAACGCGACCGGCGCGGCCACGGCCGCGCACTGCCCGAGGAACCGACGGCGGTTGAAGAGATGTGCGTTCATTTGCGAGCCTGCGTCTCGAACGCCGTGGGGGGGAGGTTCATGCTCGTCCACTGACAGGACATCGTTCCAGCCGCCAGAATGGCGAGGAAAATCAGCCGCCGCGTCCCAACGCTCCACCTTGGCATGTGTCCAAATATCATGCTGGATTGGGAACCACAATCACGAATCAACGGCGTAGCACCCGCCTTTAGTCCGTGCTTTTGTGCCGGCCCATGAGCACTCAAGTCACTCACCGATTCTCGTTCGGTCCCTGGAATATCAGCGAGGGAGCCGATCCCTTTGGCGTTGATGTCCGCACGGTTTTCCCGCACGAGGAAAAGTTCGCCCTCTACCGCCCGCTGGGGTTTGAAGGGGTGCAGTTTCACGACGACGACGTCGTTCCCGGCCTGGATGACCAATCCCCGGCTCAGATGCTGGCGAAGGCAACCGAGGTCAAGCGGATGCTCGACAATCAGGGCCTCACCCCCGAGTTCGTCGCTCCCCGCCTCTGGTTCGCGCCGCAGACGACCGACGGGGCCTACACCTCCAATAGCGCTTCAGACCGTGCCTACGCCCTCGACCGCACCAGGAAATGCGTGGACATCGCCCGGGCCATCGGCACCAAAGCCATCGTCCTCTGGCTGGCCCGTGAAGGCTCGTACATCCGCGAGGCAAAAGACGCACGGCTCGCTTACCGCCGCATCCTCGAGACCATCAACACCATCCTCGACTACGACAAGGAAATCGAAATCTGGATCGAACCCAAACCCAACGAACCGACTGACCAGGCCTACGTGCCCACCATCGGCCATGCCCTCACACTTTCCTACGCCTCGAACGACCACACCCGCGTCAAGGGCCTCATCGAAAGCGCCCACGCCATGCTGGCCGGTCTCGATGCCAGCGACGAAATGGCCTTTGCGCTGGAGCACGACAAGCTGGCCAGCGTTCACCTCAACGACCAGAACGGCCTCAAGTACGATCAGGACAAAAATTTCGGTGGAGCGAATCTCCGGGCCGCGTTCAACCAAGTCCGTGTATTGGAAGAGGCAGGTTATGGAAGCCGGGGCGAGTTTATCGGCCTCGATGTGAAGGCCATGCGCACTCAGCAGGGCTGCCCCGTCACCGTGCACCTCAAAAACAGTCGCGAGCTGTTCCTGCACCTCGTCGAGAAAGTTCGCACCCTCGACGCCGACGTCGTCCGCCAATGCCGCGAGGCGCGCGACTACGAGGCTCTGGAGCTCTACACGCTCAAGCACCTCATGGGCCTCAAGTGACCCGCCGGGCTTAATGGCACCGCCAGTGCCACGACATTTCCTTGCGGGCGGACCAACCCCACCCGCGTCGGCATCCATCTGGCTACTGGCGTCGATGCCGGGCGCCATGATGTCACCATCAACGTCTGCACCGGCAACGACCGTGGCATCGACATTCATTCTGTGCGCCATCGCATCTCCAACTAACACCTCGCCGCCAACACGATCTATGGTCCGTCGGTTTTTCCAAGCCAAACATGCCCTTTTCGGATTCGCTCTCTCCATGAAGCCATCTCATTAGAACCGAAAGTTTGAGGCTGGAGGTGGGACGAGACCTCCCGGGCTCGTAGGCGGTGGGTGCGTCGTGAAACCGGCCCCTCTTCGCCTTCTCAAGCGGTGCCCACAGCCATAAAAAAAGCGACGTGGAAAACCGTGGTCATTGGAAATCCTCCGGGTGTGAAGCACGCGTCCATCTCTCGAGAAGTGGAGACAATTTCCAGATCGTACGACTTCACCGCCTACGCGCCCGGGAGGTCGCGTCCCACCTCAATGCCATATTTTGTCATTCGCTGGAGCGTCGTTCCGTTCATAAAAAGGCACGAAAAATGGACAGACGCCGGTGGAGCCCTCTACGGGCGCCATGCGCGGTTGACTCGTACGTGCGGAGCGATCCGCGGGATCGGCCAATCGCAGGCCTGGCACAACCACTCAAGCGCCGCGGCGGCCTCGCGTCGCACGGTCTCGACCAGTCGTTCGCGCGGCTCGTTGTGGACCCCGACCGCGTAGTCGAGCGCTCGGCCGCACATCCACGCCGCCCACGCCGGCTCGTCGGCCGCGCCGGCGGGCAGCACGACGCCGCCAGGCCCTCCCGCCGCCCGCACCGCGCACTCGGCCCACGCCTGGTTGATGCGCGCGTTGGCCCGGGACGCGCACGACCAGTCGACGATCACCGCGCCCCGACCGTCAACCCGGCACCAGTTCTGCATCCACAGGTCGCCGTGCACCAGCCGGTCGCCGTCGAGCCGCGCTCCCTGCTCGATCCGGGCCAGCGCTGCGCCGTGGGCGTCGAGCCACCCCTCATCGACGAGCCCTGTGGCCAGCACCGCGTCGCGTTCGGTCGAGGCAAACGCGTTCCACGCGTGCCGCATGTGTCGCTCCATCGGGTCGAGCACGCGCAGCGCCGCTGGCGCCGGCGCTTCGGCGAGTTGGTCGAGCGCCGCTCGGAGTGCCGCCGCATCCCGGGCTGTGACTGGCGGGTTCCATCGCGCCTGCGACAAGTCTTCAAGCACGATCAACTCCGGTTCCCCGTTCGCCGCGTCCCCGGCATCCCACCCGAGAAGGCGCGGCAGACACACGGCTCCCAGCCCGCCGCACACGATCGCCTCCAAGTGCAGGCCATGGTCGCGATCAGGGTAATACCCGGCCTTCACAAACGCCCGATCGCCGTTGGGCCACGTGACCAGCCAGCGCGACGCCCGCGAATAGGCACCCTCGCGCACCTCGCGCACCTCGCGCGCACCCGGCCCGACAAGCGCGACCAGCCGGGCGGATACCTCTTCGAAAGTGGGGGAGGTCGTCATCCCAAAAAAGGGACATTAAACAAAAGGCACTAAACACACCAAGAATCATTGGGTTAGGACTAGCGACCTCCTCATCCATGAGGAGGTCGGCGATCGTTTAGCAACGCCTTGGCTATTCGTGATATTCGTGTGATCCGTGGTTCCCATCCCGGTTCTCAGGTTTATTCACGCCTTTGGCAAAAACTACCTGAACTCCATGGGGCTGGAAGGCCAGCCCCTGAGCTCTCGCGAATGCCCCTTCTGCCATGTCGAACTCGTCCGTCCGCGGCGGGAAATGGCCATCCAGCGCGACGGCCACTTTATCCTTGAGATGGAGAACTTTATCCTTCAGATGGAGAACTGCGAATGAAGATCGCGGCGGCCCAAATGGTCTTCGCCGACTCCATCGAGGGCAACCTCGGGAAGATCGAACGCGCCTCCGCGCAGGCCGCGGCGGAACGTGCCGATGCCTTGTTGCTCCCTGAGTGCGCGACGACCGGCTACGCCTGTGACTTTGGCGCAGTGAAGCCGAAACCACTGCGCGAGGCCCTTCACGCCGTGGCCGCCATGGCTGCAAAGCATGGTATTCACCTGCTCGTGGGCAGCCCCGTTTTCGCCGGCCGCCGTTTGTTCAACACGGTTCTCGTATTCGACCGCCGGGGCCGACTCGTCCACACTTACGCCAAGTGCCAGCTCACCGAATCGGACCGACGATGGTTCACTCCCGGCAACGGCATGTCGCTCTTCACGCTCGATGGCGTCAAGGCCACGGCCATCATCTGCCACGAGCGCCGCTACCCGGAACTTGTCAGGTTGCCTGTCATGGCCGGGGCGCAGATCGTGTTTCATCCGAATGCCGGCATGGATGCCCTTGTTGTCTCACAATCCAAGCAGCGTGGTCGCGACGGCATCCCGGTCCGGGCCTTTGAGAATGCCGTTTATTACGTATTCGCCAATTCCGTCGGCCCGCAGGCCGGCCAGAAGTGGTCCGCAGGGGATTCAAAGATCGTCGCGCCGAATGGGACGTTCCTTCAACTCGCGGACAATCGCCGCGAGACTGTGCTCACCGCCGACGTGGACCTGTCTCTCGCCACCCGCACGTATGCCATCGAGAGCCTGCGGCACCCGCGATTCATGGCTAAACACTGGCAGCGGGCGCTGACAGAAATGCGGCGACGCATCCGGGAGTCGGATCAGTATTTTCACCAGTGGCATTTACCACCCCGAACGAAATGAACGTACACCCCTTGAATCGCCGCCGTTTCCTCGCCTCCGCCGGAGCGGGCTCGGCACTGGCTTCACTGCCGCTGGCGGATGCTGAGAATGAACCTGCTGCCCGTCTCACGGCCGGTCTCGTGGACTGCCAGAGCCACCTCTTTTTTCCCGAAGTCCTCGGCCTGATGCGCCGGCGCCAAGCGGACCCGCTCGTTTATGAGCGCGACGGCACCACATTTCTGAGAATGGGGGACTGGCTGCGCAAGGTGCCGCCGTCGTATCTCAGCGTGGAGGCGAAGCTCGCTTCGATGGATGCGGCGGGCATCGGCCTGACGCTCCTGAGCACCAACGATCCGGGCCCTGAGTGGTTCGGCAACGACGGCCCGGCGGTCGCGCAGGTCATTCACGATTCGCTCGCGGGCGTCATCGCGAAACATCCGACGCGCTTCCGCGGCCTGTGCACGCTGCCGTTGCAGAACGAGGTCGCGGCCGCCGCGGAACTCGACCGGTGCGTGAGAAACCTCGGGTTTGTCGGCATCCTGGTTTACACGAATCTCGCCGGCGCGTGGTGCGACGAGCCGCAGTTCCACTGGCTCTACGCCCGGGCCGAGGAGCTGGGCCTGCCCATCCTGCTGCACCCGTCGAAACCCATGACCACCGAGCAGGTGAAGGGCTACGAACTCACCAGCACGCTCGGCAACATGTTCGAGAACACCATCGCCATGGCCCGCATCATCGCCAGCGGCCTGCTCGACCGGCACCCGAAGCTGGAACTCGTCTGCCCGCACCTAGGAGGCACCCTGCCCTACATCTGCGGACGCATGGATCATCAGTTGCACATCCTCAAACGCGGCCCGCAGAACCTCCAGCGCAAACCCAGCGAGTACCTGCGCTCCATCTACATGGACATCGTCTCGCCATTGCCCGAGGCGATGCGCTTCGCCCTCGACTTCAGCGGCCCGGACCGACTGCTGTTCTCGAGCGACCACCCCTGGGTGCAGCCCGCCGACATCCTCGCTCCCCTCCGCAGCCTCCAACTCCGGCCCGCCGACGAGGCCGAAATCCTCGCCGGCAACGCCCGTCGGCTGTTCCGACTCTGACTTCAGAATCCAGCCGCTTTCGTCCCCACTCGCACTTTCTGTGTCCGGGGGCGGTGGCGAAGGCGGTTTACCCATGAGTTTTTCGAGCACCCACTTCCCTCGCAGGATTACCGCTCCAGAGCGGAAGAACGACAGGCGGGAAAGGAGATGGAGGGTGTGCGCGGTCATGGGATCCATGGGCGGTTTCACGGCATCAAATGCAGGAAATGAAGGCCGGGGAAACGGGTGAACTCGGCATCGAAGGAGACAAGGCGAGAGCCGTCGGCGACGGCAAAGGCGGCGAGGTAGGCGTCCGTCCAGAGGCGGTGAGGAAAGGCCGACTGCGTGGTGACCGCTTGGAAATGAACATCCATGCCCGGGGGATCGGCAAGGAACTGGACGATGGGCAACGCGGTAAACTGTTGATAAATGGCCCAGGCTGCGGCGTTCGTTTTCGGGTTCGCCATGGCCTTGGGGTTGGTGCAGAGGCGCAGGAATCCGAGCATGGTGATGCGGCAGAAGGCGATCCGGCCGGCTGACTGCTGGCTCCAATATGCCCTGGCCCGCTGATGGTGGACGTGCCTTTGATCGACAAGCGCCAGCCAGAGATTGACGTCGGGCAGATCGATCATGCCTGAGGCTCCTCGGAAAGGCGAAGGAAATTCCCGATGTCCTCTTCATCGAGGATGGCGAAAAGCTCGGCGTTGGTGCGGGCCGGAGTGACCGTGCCATCCGCCGCCCAGGCGACGGGGAGCGGGTAGGGGTTCCCGCTGCCACCGGAATCCTTTTCCGGCAAGAGCGGTGCCCGCAAGCCAGCCTCGATATAGCTGGCAAGGAGATCCTTCAGTTTGACCCCCTGCTGCACGGCGCGGGTTTTCACCGCTTTGAAAAGGGGATCTGGCAGCTCGAGAGTTGTTCTCATGTTGGAATTTTGATGTGGAAATGCGGAAATGCAAAAGCATTTCCATGAATGCGCCGAAGTTTGGAGACGTGCGGGAGTCCGCGCAGCCAGGTTGCGGCCCCGCTGGCAGAAACCGCAGATTTTGGCGCCATCCAGGCCGCGCATCAGGCGGGCATAACAGCGTGCCTTTCCACGCTCACGGCAGTACCAGAGAATGAGGGGTTTTTGCTCCCGAAACGCGCCGTCGATGAAATCCCACATCGGCTGCATGGTTTCGCGGCCGATCTTCAGGCTGTCGTCGCCGTGGCGGGTGCCGATGGGTCCCGCTCAAACGAGCCCTTTGATGGGCTCACCGCCGTAGAGGAAGTGCGGGCGTCCGGTGGTGTCCTGCCACGTCACTGAGCGGGGCAGGCCGAGGGTGTGGTAGAGGGTGGCGGCGAGGTTTTCCGGTGTCTGCGGGTCGCTGGCGGGATACGCGCCCAGGCGGTCGCTGGACCCGATGACCGCTCCGCCGGGAATGCCGCCACCGGCCAGCAACACCGACTGGCACGCGCCCCAGTGATCGCGGCCGGGCAGGGCGCCGCTGGAGAGCGAGGAGATTTTGGGGGTGCGCCCGAACTCGCTGCCCACCACCACCAGGGTCTCGTCGAGCTGGCCGTGTTCGTGCAGGTCGTCGAGGAGTGCGCTGAGCGCCCGGTCGAACGGCGGGAGCAGGTAGTTCTTGAGGTTGGGGAACGCCGACTGGTGCGTGTCCCAGGATTCGTTGTTTCCGAGGTTCACCTGGATCAGACTGACGCCGGTGGCGGCCAGGCGTCGGGCCAGGAGGAGTGACCAGCCGAAGCTGTTGCGCCCGTAGCGATCCAGGGTGCGCGCGTCGGCGCGGGCGAGGTCGAAGGCGTCATGGACCTTGCTGTTGGCAAGGAGTGAGACAGCGGCCTCCCGATACCGGTCGAACTGACCGTCGTCGGCGGCCACGGTCAGGACGCGCGATTGCCGCTCGATCGTGTCGCGCAGCGCCACCCGGTCCATCAATCGCTCCAGGGTCAGGCCTTCGGGCAATGACAATTCGGGTGCATGGAATCGAAGCCCCTCGTCCGTCACGCGGCCTTTTTCGTGGTGAAAAAGGTATTCGGGAAAAGCGCCGTAGTGGGTCGGGTGGTACGGCGACATGTCAAGCACCCACGGCTCGTGCCGCTGGCCGAGAAGGGCGGCCGTCTGCCCGGGAATGACGCGACCGGTCATGTGCACGAGCTTTTCCGGCAGGACCAAGGCGGGCGGGAGGTTGTGACGCGCCGGCAGCAGGGCAGTGCCGAGTGCGGCCATTGACGGCCAGTCGCCTGGTCGCGGCTTGGTCGGGTCAAATCCTTCCGGCAGAGCCGAGCGACCGGTCAGCATGATGTGATGCGCCGCCGAGTGATCATTGGACCCATGGGTCAACGATCGCACCAGCGCCCACCGCTCCGAACGCTGCGCCAGCATTGGCAGGTGCTCGCCGATGTGCAGCCCCGGGGTCCGTGTCGGGATCGCCCGGAATTCCCCGCGGACTTCCTCCGGGGCTTCCGGCTTCGGGTCGAACGTCTCGTGCTGCGCCAGCCCACCGCTCAAGAAGACGTAGATGACCGATTTGGCCCGCCCGGGTGGCAAGCCCGCTCCGGACGCCCCCAGCGTTCGCAGGGCGGCCACGTGGTTCATGCCCAAGCCCAACAACCCCACCGCCCCCGCCTGAATGGCCCGCCGTCGCGTCACCCGGGCTCCGGGATGCGCACGACTGCCGCAGTGGGTGAATGGAGGCATGATCGCCGTATCCAATAACACAATCAGCCTCCTGTCCACAAGCGCAATGGCTCGAGAATTCCCGACGGAAATCCGGCAACCCACTTTCAGGATGTCCGTCACTGTGGCTGTCGGGGCGCGCCGCTTTGAGTGGGTGTCCCGGATCCTGTCCTCATATATCTGTTCATTCGTCATCCGGCGACGAAAAGGGCCACGCTGTTTGAAAAATTATTCGCGCCCGCGATTTTCACCTCGCTGCAGGGCATCGAAGAGCCATGCGCGGACGTTGGCCCAATGACGCTTGGCCGTGCGCTCCGGCAGGCCCAGCACGCTCCCGGCCTCGCCCGGGAGAAAGGCCCGTCGGACCCACCTCATGCCTGCATCCCGCGACTTACTGGCCGATGTCGGAATCGCTCGCTCGCTGAATGATCGCGTCAGCATCCGCTTTCAGCAGGTAGCCGTCAGCCTCCAAGGCCCGGGCGTGAAACGTCACGTCACTGACGTATTGAGCGTGGCTCGTGAAGCTGCCCGTGAGATCGACACGTCCACCGGCGAGCGCACGAAGGACGCCAGGCAACGAACCATCGTTGTAAGCCGGGTCGTATGGGATGTATTGATTCTCGCCCACGGCGACTTCCGGCAGCCGGAAGGCGGTGGTGTTGACGGGCTGCCCTCCGACAAAGCGGACCAGGGCATTCCCTTTGGCGTCACGGACGATCGTCGCGTCGTTCGGAGCGCCGAGCCAGAGGGTCGGCGGCGGCAGGATCCCGTCGCACCACTTGTCACCGGCCACGAAAAGCGCCCGGATGAACGGGGTCCACTCGGCCGGGTTGGCGGTCTCAGCGTCCGGGAGACCAAACTCCTCCACATCGATGTCCCGGATGTGCGCCGCGCCCGCAAACTGGTAAACGCGGTAGTTCGGCTCTTCGTGCCGGGTCTTGTGGGCACCCGCAAAAACGTCCGTCTCGGATTGGAAATCAATTTCCAGTCCCGCTCCGGCCAGCGGTGCTTTTTCCGAGCTGGAAAATCCGATCTTATTCCCCGACGGACGGGCGTATCCGTTGCCGGTTCCCCCAACGAGCGAAAAGTCGAACAGGCCCTGGCCCATCTTGAGCCGCAAGAGTCCCCGGAGATTGTAGCCCGAGGCTGAATAGCCGAACGCCGCTGTCCGGTTGATGGTGCCGAGCCGCTGGAGCGCGGCGGCATCTGTCCGCAGCGCCTTCACATAATCCACGACGATGTCGAATTCATCACCGGCCGATTGAATGAACTCCGAGGAGGTGTCCAACAGACCATCCGACCACGGCCTGGACGGGTCACTGACCGGAGACCTTGTCCCGAGGCCAGCCGGGTCGCACCGGACGGTCGCATACGACACGCCGAGGCCGAAGATGAACTCGTCCGTCAGGGTGTAGCGCGCATCCGCCTGTTCCTGCCCCACCGCCGTCGGGATCGTGCTCGGAACGAGCCAATCAAAGAGGAGCATGCCGCGACCGGCCTGGGGGTCCGTTGGAGCGACGATCTGACAGGGCACCCGATAAGCTCGTCCATTGGACGTGACGCCATCGAACATGGCCTCATACCGTGTGTATTGGACTCCGCTGAACGTCCCGAGGGGGGCGGAGACGAGCGTGGTGGCGTCGATGCGGCCGGCGGCGTGGAGAGATGGCGCGACCGCGGTTGCGATCAGCACTGCGGCCGCGTGAAGGAGATTTTTAGTCATAGGAGTTAGGTGGGTTGGGCTCTACTTCTTGTTGGCGCCGACGGACGAGAGAGTCCCCTCGAACTCGACAGTGAAGTGTATTCCGTCGGGTGCGGATAGGATGAAGTCGGCACCGCCGGTGGCATTCTCGAAACGCCCCGTTCCATCACAAAGGATGTAGGTGCCAGCAGCTGTGGTTGGCGAAATGAACCCGCCCTCAAAGGAGCAGAAGAGCTGATCGCCATTCGCCGC
>JBJXFS010000377.1:0-34545 GCA_046155625.1 Verrucomicrobiales bacterium
CGAGCATTCGACTCAGACCGGTCGCTCGCCTTGTCAAAACGTGTTCGTTTCCATGGCGGCCCCAGCCCGCCACTCCCAGTGAAACACGACCTTACAACCGTGCAAAAATCCGCCGTGCCCAAAGGCACATTCCACAACTCAGCACTCGCCAAAACCCAGAAAATGAGGTACCTTCGGGTCAACCTGACGGTACCTCCCTCACAGGATCCGCGACCCCGTTCCCAGCGCCGATCCCTCGCAAAGAGGTTCCAATCAGCGGAACATGCGCTCCTCAGACTCCATCGCAGGTCCGCTCCACCCGACCGGGGCCCGGTTCGAGACAACGCTTTGGACTCAGGTTCTGGAGGCACCGCGCGACGAGAAGGCCCTTGCGAGCCTCTGCCGGAAGTACTGGTATCCCCTCTATTCCTTCTTGCGCCGGAAGGGCATTTCCTGCCATGAGGCGGAAGACCTGACGCAAGGGTTCTTTGCGCATTTGCTGGGTAAAAAAGGCTTGGAATCAGTGCGTCGCGAATCCGGAAAGTTCCGGTCGTTTCTGCTCGCCTCCTTGCAGAATTTTTCAGCCGACCAAAGGGATCGCGCCATGGCCGCAAAACGATCTCCGCCGCAGCCGTTGCTCGAACTCGACGCGGGGACAGCCGAGGACCGCTACCGGCTGGAACCGGTGGAGCGAATGACCCCGGAAACGATCTTCGATCGCTGCTGGGCGTTGGCGGTGCTTGAGGCGGCCCTCGCGACACTCGAATCCGAATTTGTGAGCAAGGGCAAGGCTGAGGTTTTTCGCGAAATCCAGCCCTTCCTTTGTGGCGACGTTCCCGTTTACAAAGACCTGGCCGCTTGTCTCGCCATCAGCGAAGGGGCGGCACGAGTGACGGTCCATCGCATGCGCGGGCGCTACGGGGAACTGGTTCGCCGGGAAGTCGCCGATACGCTGGGACCGGAGGAAGACCTGGAGACCGAAATGCGGCATCTGTTTGCTGTCCTGCGAAATGAACAGTGATCTCCAGCGGCCCGACATTATCAACAATGCTGGTAACGCCGGTGCACCATTTCCTTTGTAGCTCCTAAAACCCAAATGATCGCGGCCCGACAATGCCCTGCCTGTGGCTCATCAACTCCGGTCGATGCGCCGCGCGGTCTCTGTGTGGAGTGCCTGATGCGGCTCGCGGAAGACCCATCGCCGACCCTGGCGAATGAAGACGCAATGGCAGCGGAGAACGGCGCCGGCGCCGGCCGCTTTGGCGATTACGACCTGCTTCGTCAGATCGGGCGCGGGGGGATGGGCGTGGTCTACGAGGCCCGCCAACTCAGCCTCAACCGGATCGTGGCGCTCAAAATGATCCTGGGCGGCGACCTGGCTTCTATGTCGCCGCCGACCGTCCGACGCTTCAAAGTGGAGGCGGAAGCCGCGGCAAAGCTGACCCACCCCAATATCGTGGCCATTCACGAATTTGGCGAGCACGACGGTCTGCCGTTCTTCACCATGCAACGGATCGACGGGCCATGCCTCGACACGGAAATGGCCGCTCTGGCCCTGCCTTCCGTGGCCGGGAAGGACAGCGGGAAGGACATCGACAAAACGGCAGCGGGACAGGCCCAGGTGCGAATCGCAAAACTCGTCGCTACTCTGGCACGGGCGCTTCATTACGCTCACGAACAAGGCGTCATCCACTGCGACGTGAAGCCGAGCAACATTCTGATCGACAACGGCGGCGAGCCGCATCTCACCGACTTTGGAATCGCCCGCCTCCTCGACCAGGACGGCCAGTTGACGAAAAGCGGCGTGATCGGAAGTCCGCGTTACATGTCTCCCGAACAGGCCAGTGGCAGGCGCGGCGAAGTGACGGGGGCGACCGATATCTACGGTCTTGGGGTGGTACTTTACGAGTTGCTGACCGGTCGGCCGCCATTCCGGGCTGTCACTCCCAGCGAGACTCTGCTCCAGGTGATGGAGCAGGAACCGCCGGACCCCCATGACTCCCATCCGCTCGTGAATCGGGACCTCTCGATCATTTGCCTGAAGTGCCTCGAGAAAAATGTGCTCCATCGTTATGCATCCGCCGCCGAACTGGCGGACGATCTTGAGAGGTGGATTCGGCACGAACCCATTCGCGCTCGCCTCGCCAGCCCACCCGAAAGGCTGCTCCGTTGGTGCCAGCGCAAACCGGCCATCGCGACGCTGGCGGCTTCCGTCGCGGCGCTGCTCATGACCGTTGCCATCCTTTCGTTCCTGGTGGCGTGGAACCTTTTCGAGAAGGAAAAAGAACGGGCAGCGAGCGAGGAAAGACAGGAAGCGCTCCGGTTAGCGGGCGTGGAAAAGGACGAAGCGGTCCGGCGTATCGCGCGAGATGCAATGAACCGCGAGTTGGATGAACTGTGGGAATACTCTGGAAAGCAATATGTTGACATCTCCGCGGATACGCGATGGGCGGTGATGGGCGGTGACCCCCCTCCGTTTCACGGCGTGGTGGAGTCGTTGACCTTTGGCGTGTACACCTTCCAGACGCCCAGTAAGATGGCGAAACAATTCCTCCCGCTCCTCGGGAATCTGGAACAAGCTGTTGCGGCTCAGCTGAAGCGGCCGGTGCGCATTAATTTTGTCATTTATCGGTCCTACAAGAACGGCCACGATGGTTTGCTTTCGGGAGAGGTGGACTTCATGCGCATGGGTCCTAATTCGTATGTAGAGCTGAAAAATAGTCTTCCAGGGATTTCGTTGCTCGCCGCGCAGGAGGACACCATCCGCTGCTGGATTTTTACCCGGGCCAACAGCGGCATAACAGAATTGAACCAACTCGAAGGAAAGTCGTTTGCGTTCGGCGCCCGGGAATCCACGTTCGGAACTATCCTGGCGAAAGTAGCTCTCCTTGACGTTGGAATCCGAAAAGACATTTTAATCGGCTATCACTTTCGCTCTCATGACGAAGTGGTCGACGCCGTCATGGAGAAGGGATATGCCGCCGGTTCGGCCAATTTCGAGGTCATTCGGAAAATGACCGAACCGAACTCGGTCAAAATGCTGCACGACTTCCCGAACGATCCGGGCATGCCAATGCCGTTCGTCGCAGGGGAAGATCTCGACCCGGCCGTGAGAGAAGCGCTCAGGAATGCGCTGCTGGCAGAGCGCTCGGAGTCCGTCCTGTCGAGTATTGCCCCGAACCTCAGCGGTTTTCGCGAGGTGAAGGACGAAGAGTACGATCTCTTTCGCAAGCGGATAGAGCAAGCCAGGGAATTCGGTGAGTTGGAGGAGCCGGTCCGGCCCGAAGTCGCCCCTGACCGCTGATTCGGCCTGCCACGGAGTTCGAAAACCACTTGGGTGGCCCGGGAATGATGGTGGCGTAACCGGTCAAGCCCGGGGCCGAACGCATCCAATCGCAGCGGATCGATCATGTCGATTCCCGGTCTCAGCATGATCGGATTCAGGCGCACGGTCCGACGTGCCGTTCACCGCCCATGCGACCCTCCCAAAAATTTCCGGGTAACAACCGCATCCATTTCCCTTTGTGTCCTCTGGCGACCCAAAACGCGCCCTACACCGCCTATGAAACTGCACACTGAAGACGACGTGCGCCATGAGGCGCTCCTCAGCGGAAGCCGGCCCCCGGAACTGAGACTCGTACCGCCCTCACTTCGACGATGGTGGGCACAGGCCATGGCGATGCTGCATGGTGCTCTCTCGAACGGACTCAGGACCGTTAAAACGAACCCATCTGCCACCCTCCGCGCTTTTTGGTTCGGCTTGCTCCTCGTTTGCTGCTCCCTCCCGCTCCGGGCCGAGCAGTTCGAGTTGTTTACTTACGTAGTAGTCGACGACAGCAGAGTCACGATTACGGACTACCCGGACAACGCCACCGGCCATGTCGAGATCCCCCTCGACATCACCGGCAAGCCCATCGTTGTCATCCAAAACAATGCATTCTCCGGCTGTACCGGAGTGACCAGCGTCACCATCCCCGGCAGCCTCGCCACCATCGGCTACCACGCGTTCCAAGGCTGCACCGGGCTGACCAAGCTCACCATCGCCTGGGGCGTCACCGCCATCGGCGCAGGGGCGTTCTCCGGTTGCACCGGACTGACCAGCGTCATCATCCCCTCCAGCGTCACCAGCATTAGCTCGCACGCTTTCTCCCGCTGCACCGAATTGGCGAGCGTCACCATCTCCCCCAGCGTCACTTCGATCGGAAACGATGTCCCAGATGGTGAACTCACCTATTATCTGCCCGCTTTTTCCGGCTGAAGCGCGCTGACGAGAATGGTGCTTCTCGGTAACGCGCCCGCAACGATATATGGCGAATTTGCGCAAGCCGCTCCCGAATTCACCATCTGCTACCTCAGCAGCCGCAGCGGCTTCACTTCGCCGGCATGGCGGGGCTACCCCGCCACCATGATCAACGAAACCACCTACCCCGCCGCCGGGTGGTTGCTGGGGCACGGCCTGTGGTATGACACCGATCTCCACACCGACTCCGACGGCGAAGGCGTGAACCTCCTCATGGCCTATGCGCTGGACCTCAATCCACACCAGAACCTGCAAGCCAGCCTGCCGGTGCCGGTGGTCAGTGAAACCACCCTCAGCCTGAACTTCCACTCCGCCGCCCCCAGCCTCACCTACCGCGCCGAAACCAGCACCGACCTGACGAACTGGACGACCGTCGGCGTCACCCAATCCGCCCCCGGCCCCGCACGGACGCAGCACCGCCACCATCCCCCTCGACGCCCCCAGCCGCTTCCTGCGCCTGACCGTCGAAGACTGAACATTCGAGTTAAGTGTGTAACAGCCGCACGTGTTTCTCTTTGTCTCCACTGGCAACACAACTCAATGCCCTGATCCCGTGAACTATGAAGACACAGCACTCCACTCATACCTGCCAGCCTTGCTTTAGGTGGCGCGCTCCCATCCGAAATCCCCGGTTTGGGGCTGCCACCCTCACTTTATTGGCGTGGCTGCTCTTAGGTGGCCACAGCCTGGCGCTGGACCTGGATCCCGCGCTGCGTGGCACGTGGCCCTCGTTTCCCCGGGGACCTGCCTATGGCGTGGCCGTGCAAAACGGACACGCCTTCGTGGCGGCCGGGAATGGCGGCCTCGTTATTGTTGACGTGAGCGACCCGGCCCATCCACAGCGGGTGGGCGGCTGTGACACCAGCGGGACTGCCTGGGACGTGGCGGTGGTCAACAACTACGCTTATGTCGTGGAACTGACCGCACGCTGGCAGGTGATTGACGTGAGCAACCTCGCCAATCCGCAGCGGGTGGGCGGTTATGACATGAGCGGGACTGCCACCGGTGTAGCGGTGGCAGGGAACTTCGCTTACGTGGCGAATTGGAATGCTGGATTGCAGGTGATTGACGTGAGCAACCCCGCCAACCCGCAACATGTGGGCAGGCACCAATCCAGCGAGTTTCCATCGGCGGTGGCGTTTTTGGGGAACCATGCCTATGTGGCCGAACCTAACGGAGGCTTGCAGGTGATCGACGTGAGCATCCCCGACGATCCGCGGCGGGTGGGAGGCTACTACACCTGGGGTGGCGTAGGGATGGCGTTGGTGGGCAACTACGCCTACGTGGCGGATCGTCTTGCAGGATTGCAGGTGATTGACGTGAGCAACCCCGACAATCCGCGGTGGGTGGGCGGCTATGACACCAGCGGGACTGCCCAGATGGTGGTCGTGGCCGGGAATTACGCCTATGTGTTGGATGGATCCGCCGGTTTGCAGGTGATCGACGTGAGCATCCCCGCCAGTCCACAACGTGTGGGTGGCTACGACACCAGTGGGGAACCCTGGGACGTGGCGCTTTCCGGGAATTACGCCTATGTGGCGGATGGATTTGCTGGCTTGCAGGTGATTGACGTAAGCAACCCGGCCGATCCCCGGCGGGTGGGGGGCCACAGCACCGGCGATGCTCGGAGTGTGGCGGTGTCGGGCAACTACGCCTATGTGGCGGACGGTTCCTTCTTGCGCGTGTTCGACGTGAGCAACCCCGCCAATCTCCAGTATGCCGGCGACCTTCTCGTTGTTGGGGAGGATGACGCGGTTAGCAGCGTCGAGGTGTCAGGTAACCACGCTTATGCGTCCGCTTACGGTGGTGGGTTGACTATGATAGACGTAAGCAATCCAGCCATGCCGAGATGGTTGAGTCACTACTCTACCTCCCCTAGTACCGGCGTGGCGGTGGCGGGCGGCTACGCTTATGTTGGAATGCAGGTAATCGACGTAAGCGACCCCGTCAATCCTGCTCGGGTGGGCGGCTATGACACGAGCGGGGCGTCCCGACTCGTAGCAGTGTCCGGCAACGTGGCATATCTGTCGAGTGATGTCGCCAACGTGCGGGTGATCGGCCTGAGCAACCCGGCCAATCCTCAGCGGGTGGGCCACTCTGACACCAGTCGGTATGCCCAAGGGGTGGCGGTGGCGGGGAACTACGCTTACATGATTGAGCGAAGGCGGACCGGCCATCAGAATGTGGAATCTTTTGTAGCGATGGACGTCAGCAATCCAGCCAATCCACGACGGGTGGGCGAATATGAAACCAGCGGGACCTCCCAAGGCGTAACGGTGGTCGGGAAGTACGCTTACGTGGCGGATTGGCATGCGGGACTGCAGGTGATCGACGTGAGCGATGCGTCTCTTCCGCGACGGGTGGGCGGCTATGACACCAGCGGGGAGGCCCAAGGCGTAACGTTGGCGGGGGGTTACGCCTACCTGGCGGATGGTTCCGCCGGATTGCAGGTGATCGACGTGACCAATCCCGCCAATCCCCAACGGATGGGCGGTTATGACACTAGCGGAGAGTGTTCCGGCGTGGCGGTGGCGGGAAACTACGTCTATGTGGCGGATGGCTCAGCCGGATTGCAGGTGATCGACGTGACCAACCCCGCCAATCCGCGGCGGATGGGCGGCTATGACCCGAGCAGGGACTCCTACGGCATTGCCGTGGTTGGGAACTACGCCTACTTGGCGGATTTGGGCGCGGGCTTGCAGGTGATTGACGTCAGCAACCCCGCCAATCCGCAAAAGGTGGGCACCTACGATGGTTATCAGCCGGTCGGCTACCGCGTGGGACTCGCGGTTTCTGGCGGCTACGCCTATGTCGTGCGTGAAATTGGTATGGAGGTGATCGACGTCAGCAACCCCGCCAACCCCCGACGCGTCGGAGGCAACACCAGCATTTTTGGAGGACAGCTCACCGTGGCGAACGACAAAGTATTCGTTGCCTCGGAGGAGCAGGGCCTGGTCATTACGCATCTCTATCGGCCGGTTCGATTCGAGCAGGTGAGCCGTCAAGCCAGCGGCACCCTGGTTATGCGCCTTGCGGGGCCGCCAGCGGTCCCGGGCCGCGTGCAGCGCAGCGATGATCTGGTCGACTGGACCGACTGGCTGCCCGTGACCTTTAGCGAAAATCCCGTCGAGATTTCCGACCCTGACGCCGCATCGGCGCCCCTTCGTTTCTATCGCTTCACCGTGCCATGAGCCAGAGACGTGTACGCATCGCAGGTTTTGGGCTGGCTTGGATTTGTGCTCTTGCGGCGATTCTTCACGCGGATCGGGCTCCGCTGCCACCGGGCGGGCTCGTCGAAGAATCTGACCTCGTTCTCACAGGGCAGGTTCTCGCTCACAACGTCGGCACCGAACGCGCTCATGTTGAATCCGGATTCGGCAATTACGATTGGGCCATCGACCTCACTCTCAGGATCCAGAGCGTCGAAAAGGGGAGATTTGATGAATCCGACACCATCGTCGTCCGCTGTTTCCGGATCAAGACACGGAAAAGCGCAACGGAGACGCTATCGGTCAGTGGGAATCACCCGATCCCGGAGGTGGGTGCAGAAGTTCGCGCTCATCTCTACCGGCAGGGAGACTTGTGGAGAGTCGTTTTTCCCAATGGACTGGCACCGGTCTCGGACCAGAAGCCCTTGGCTGATGCGGCGGAGATCCGTGCATTGAACCCTCTCACCTACACCTATTGGCTGCCCGTCGAAGGGTGGATTTGTATGGCTGTAATCGGCACGGCTGCTCTCCTCGGACTGCGGCTCGTCAGTCGGCTCCGGCGGCCGTTATGATTGCGGGCGCTCTGTGAGGTTTCCCATTGCGGAAGAATGCGAGGTCTGGTTGGTTGATCAGTCGAATTCGGTCGGCACGTTTGGTGGCCGGATTTATATTTGGGACGGGTCGGACCTGGAGGGCGGAGTGGCTTCCGAGGCGGAGCCAGCAGATGTGATCGACTTGGGGATGGAGACCGCCGGGATGTGCCTGGCACTCCCTGGTGCGAATCCTGTGCGCCCTCATATGATCTTTTTTAACGCGGCGCATTCTCACGCGGTGCTCGCATTTGTTGCCAGTGGGCACGTGGTGGTTTTCGATGCGATGACGCGGCGGCTGTGGCCGCTATTCGGACTTCCCCTGGATTCGGCGGCGCGCGACAAGCGCACGCCGCGGTGCCATCTTCCGACAATTCCGGGATACTGGTCTGCAACCAGAACGGCAAACAATTGGACTGGATCGATAGCGACTACGGCGCAAACCAATTTGTTCATCGAGCCGATAAGACCGTGGACTTGGCCTCACTCCAAGGGGTCGATTTACCCGACAACGCGCCGATCTGTGCTGCAATCAATTCGACGGGGCGACATGGTTTCGTCATGTTGCGAGGAGGGGGCCTGGCGGTGGTCGATGTGCGGACCACGCCGATGAGTTTGGTTGCGATGTACGACAGGAACGTTTTTGCGCCGGTCGGCTGCGGCACGCAACAGATAGGCAACTGGAGCTGGGTTGATTCGGGGGGCGGGCTGGCATCCAAACTCGATGGTTTTGACCTTTACCGGATCCCGCTTGAGGGCCTCGGCGGTACGTTCCCAACTCCACCGAGCCCCTCCGAAATCCAGTGGCTGATCACGGATGCGAGCGCGCACCGGGACGCCCACAGCATCGTGGCGACGAAGCATGACCGCTATGCCTGGATATTCAATCGGGCGGCAGGTGTTGCTGAGGTTTTCGAAACGGAGGGTGGCTCGCGTGTAAGCACCGTTGACCTCGCTGGGGTTGGGGACGCGGTGGATATCACCCCGGATCTGGCGGACACCTCTCCGTCAGGCAATCGGATTTTCACGGCATTGCGACGGCCAAACCCCCTTTCCGGAGATCCGCAATCTTCGACTGGAAGCTCACCGGGACTCGGGATCATTCAGGTGACCCAAGGAGGCTGATTCGGGTTGCTCAAGGATATCGTACGGATTAGCAACCTCAACTCGTGTGGGTGAAGTAGGCCTCAAGAACCCAAAGTGCGCGTTGGAAGTGCGGGTCGACTTTGGGGTGGACCCGATGGTCCGGCCAGCTTTCCTGCACTTTGGACACCGTTGGGATAATCGGTATACTCACGCCCTCAAGGCATACGCCTCGGGTCTGGCAGCTTGCGGGTTCTGCCGTATCCGATTCTCGGCGGTCGTTTGCCATCCTCCAGAATGTGCAACCGACACCAAAACCTCCACCCGCGCCGGAATCAAGTGACCTTTACCACCCCCGATGCGCGCGTTTAAATCAAAGACCTCTGCCACGGATGCGATCATTGGTATCTGGACCGTCGCGTTGACCGCGTTCATTGTTGGGACGCTCTACTTCGCAAGCAAGTTGCTGATTCCGCTCGCGTTGGCGGTGCTACTCACGTTTTTACTCTCACCGCTGGTTTCGCGCATTGAGCGCTGGATCGGGCGCATCGCAGCGGTGCTAGTGGTCGTGACACTAATCTTCACGTGCCTGGGCGGAGTGGGATGGATGTTCACTCGGCAGCTTGTCGATCTGGCGACGAAGCTGCCGGAATATAAGGGCAACATTATTAACAAAATGCATGCCTTCCAGACGCCGAAAGGAGGCGCGTTCGCAAGGCTGTCGGAAACCGTCGAGGAGCTGAAAAAGGAACTACCGGGCGGGTCGGCACCTGAGGCGCCCACGATTTCACAAGAACCCGGCAAACCGGAGACGGCCGTCGCATCGCCGCCGCGTGCGCCGCTGCCCGCGGCGCCCATGCAGATGGTCGAAAAGTCCAACGCCACCCCGATCGAGATGGTGCAGCTCATTGTGGCGCCAATGCTCGGGCCCTTGGGCGTGGCCACGCTGGTCATGGTACTGGTCATTTTCATGCTGCTCGAGCGCGAGGATTTGCGTAGCCGGCTCATCCGCCTCATCGGCCAGGGGCGGATCAGCGCCACCACGAACGCCATGGACGATGCGAGCCACAGGGTCTCGCGTTATCTTCTCATGCAGCTCGTTGTCAATTTGGCTTACGGGATTCCCGTGGCGATTGGGCTCTATTTCATCGGCGTACCCAACGCGGTTTTGTGGGGGGCGTTCGCCACAATGCTCCGTTTCATCCCCTACGTGGGACCGTGGATCGCGGCGATATTTCCGATCATTTTGTCATTGGCGGTCTCGGACAGCTGGATGACCCCGCTGCTCACAATCAGCCTTTTTATCGTTCTGGAATTGCTGAGCAATAACGTATTCGAGCCGTGGCTGTACGGCAAGTACACGGGCGTCGCACCCCTGGCGTTAATCATTGCAGCAGTGTTCTGGACCTGGTTGTGGGGGCCGGTTGGCTTGGTGCTCTCGACGCCTCTCACCGTCTGCCTCGTGGTTATTGGGCGTCACGTGCCGCGCCTTTCTTTTCTTAGCGTCCTCCTCAGCGATGAGGAGGCGCTCACACCCGCCGAGGATTGCTACCACCGACTGCTCACGCCCGGGGAACGCGACGAATTGGAGCTGGTTGATTCCTACTTGAAAACCAACTCGCTGACTGCGCTTTACGATTCTGTGTTTATCCCGGTGCTCACTGCTGCGGAGAGTGATGGTCGCACGGGATTGCTCGACGAGGAGCAGCTCAGCAACCTCGAGCAGGGCATGCGCGATATCATCGAGGACCTCGGCACGCGCCCGGCGGTGGCGGCGACCATGGCTGTGGATAACACCGAGGCTGCGGCGGACGAGGCGCCCGCCCCGGGGCCGAGGCTGGCGCCGGATTGCCGGGTTTACTCCCTGCCCGCACGCGCGGATCGCGACGAGATCGCTGGCGCCATGCTCGTGCAGTTGCTTCGCCAGCAAGGCTTCGGTGCGCAGAATGCACCGGCTAAACTCGTCGCCGGCGAATTGCTCGGATTGGTCGAAAAGGCGGGCGTGGATGTCGTCTGCATTTCCGTCGTGCCACCTTCCACCATTATCCATGCCCGCTATCTTTGCCTGAAATTGCGTTCGCTCTTGCCGAACCAGAAGATTGTGATCGGCCTCTGGGGCGCGACTGAGGATGTGCCCGAAGCTGCGAGGCGCCTGGGCGAGTCGGGCGCCGACGAAGTAGTCACCACGCTGGCCGGGGCCCTCGATCAGATCGCCAAACTCGCCCCGCCACTGACCGATGAGATAATGCTGGCACCGATACCCGCGGACGAGGAGGAGCGCCTTGCTGCGCTGGTCAATCTGAACCTGCTGGATACGGAAGCTGAGCCGGTCTTCGATCGTATCACCGCGAAATTGGCCCGCGTCTTCGACATGCCCATTGCCCTCATCACGCTCGTCGACCGCCACCGGCAGTTTTTCAAATCGCAGATTGGCCTGCCTGAGGATCTTGCCAAGGCGCGCCAGACCGCGCGCAACGTGTCCATCTGTGGCCACGTGGTCGCGAAGAACGAGGTCATGGTCATCGAAGACCTCGCGCGCGACCGTCGGTTTGCCAACAACCCTCTGCTCAAGGAACACGGCATTCGCTTCTACGCCGGCGTCCCGCTCCTCGCGCCCAATGGCCTGCCGATCGGCTCGCTCTGCCTGCTGGACTTGAAGCCGCGTCGCCTCACCGAGCGTGAAAAACGCCTGCTCCAGGAATACGCCACGGAAGTCATGGAGGAACTCGCCCGACGTTCGCCCACGAGCCAAAGCACGCCCCCGCTCGCGGCATGAGCGGAGGATTTTCGTTGGCGAGAGGAGTTCCTCGAGGAAGAATAATGACTTGTGTCTGGGAGGT
This sequence comes from Verrucomicrobiales bacterium, assembly GCA_046155625.1. GTDB lineage: Bacteria > Verrucomicrobiota > Verrucomicrobiia > Verrucomicrobiales > V1-33 > CAJBME01. Next base: position 12,002 of record JBJXFS010000377.1, read on the forward strand.
TGCATGTCTGTCCCCGGCAAGGTCGCGCGCGGCAACAGTCACCGATAAAGGCAAGCCTCAGGGCCCGGAGCCTCTCGGAAGACCCCAGGTATCACTGGGGCGGCGACGGGGCTAATCTCTAGCGCATCAGGTCGAGGATGAGTACAGCGTGACTGTTTGGCACGATGCCGGAGCCGAATTTACGGGCGTACACTTTCGTGATCTCGGCTCCGAAAAAAAGGATGCAGGCCGAGTAGTAGATCCAAGCGAGCACGATCACGACCGAACCAGCCGCCCCGTACATGGACGCGATGCCGCTAGTGGCGAGATAAAAGCCGATCACGGCTTTGCCGAGTGTAAATAGAAACGCCGTCCCCACCGCGCCCAGCCAGACGTCCCGCCAGACAAGGCGCACATTCGGCAGCATTTTGAAGATCAGGGAGAACAGCCCCGTGATCACGGCAAGGGAGAAAAAAAAATCCCCGACTTGCCATACTAGCGGCGGAAGCTCGAAGTGTCCGCTGATGTATTCTCCCAACGCCGTGAGCAGAAAGCTAATGACCAGGGAAACGAGAAGCAGAAAACCAATCGCCAGAACAATCGAAAACGAAAAAAACCGATCTCGCACGAGCGCGAGGAACGGCCGCCCAGGCTTCACGACGACCCCCCAAATTGTGTTCATCGAGTCCTTGAGTTCGGCAAACACGGTGGATGCGCCGAAGAGCAGCACCGCCAAGCCGAAGAGCGTAGCTGCCAATCCGGTCGCTTTTTGCGACGCGCTCGCCTGCACCGCCGACTGAATCGCTTCCCCTGCCCCCTTGCCCGCCAATGTCGAGATTTGTTGGGCTAGCTGCCCGCGGGCCGCTTCCTCGCCAAAGACCAACCCAGCGATGGCGACAACTATGACGAGCAGCGGTGCCAGCGAGAAAATGGCGTAATACGCCAGCGACGAGCTGAGGCGCATCGCGTTATCATCGACCCATTCGGTAGCAGCTTCTCTAAGTAACGGTAGTAAATGATGCGGGTGCATAGGCCAATCATGAGGAGAAGGGAAACTCACCAGGCAGATGGAACCACTATGCTCAAATTGAATCGCTGAGCGCCTCATCGTCCGAGAACCGGCCTTGCGGCTCTGACGTCGGCTCGCTGGCACGATTGAGCCGGCCAGCCGGAACGGCGTGCCAGAGGGGGCGGGCAGGGGCCTGGCTCGGCGCCTTTACGCTATTGCTGAAAGCTCTGAGGGTTATGCGCAGATTTCGATTCGCCTCGGCGGACTCCCCCTCACGAAACGGTCAAAGGTTCTATTCCAACCCCGCCACCACCGGTTTCCGACGCTTCCATTTCAAGGCGCGTTCGAGCGGCGGTGATCGCTGCACTTGAACCGACTCATGGTTCAGCCACTTCAGTCCGGAAACGCACGACCAAGGCGGGCGAGGAAAAATCCACCGCCAGGATCATCTTCATGGCGACGATGCGGTTGGGACTCACCTGATGCGCCTCGCGGAATTTTGTGGTGATGCGTATTGCGCCCCCGGACCCGCCAAGCCATCATCGATCCAGGGGCCCGCCATGAACTCACCTGCTTTACCCACGGCCAGCATCCTCATTGCGGAGGACGTCAACGTCATCGCTCTCATCGTGAGACGCGCGCTGGAGAACGCCGGCTACATGGTGGACGTCGCCAGCGATGGCGAAGAATGCCTGTGCAAAGCGCAGGAGACCGCCCCCGATCTGATTTTGCTCGACATCATGATGCCGAAAATGAATGGCATCGAAGTCCTCAAGTCTCTCCGTGCCGACACTCGCACTCGCGGGCTTGCCGTCGTGATGTGCAGCGCGAAGGATTTTAAGACCGAGCGCGATGCCGCCACCCAGTTGGGCGCGCTGGACTACTTCATCAAGCCCTTAGTCCCGGAAATCCTCGTGGAGAGAGTCGGGGCCATTCTGGCACGGAGCAGCCGCGAGGTGGCGCAATCCGACTCGACCGCGCGCGAGGCCGCGGTCGAAGCGTATCATCCCATGCTCGACACGACCCGGGCTCGCTTCAACCTCTGGGGCACACGCGGCTCCACGCCCGCGACCGGCGGACGCTTCCTGAGGCACGGCGGAAATACCTCATGCATGTCGTTCACCTGCGGGGACGAACTTCTCATTTTCGACGCCGGCAGCGGCATCCGCGACCTGGGCCTTGAGATCATGGCTGGCAAGACCCGCACGCTGCACCTTTTCATCACCCACACGCACTGGGACCATATCCAGGGATTCCCGTTCTTCATCCCCGCCTACGTTCCCGATTGTGAGATCTTCGTTTACGGCTCCATCGGCTTTGGCAAAAACCTTGAGGCGATCTTTCGCGGCCAGCTCGACCGCGACTATTTCCCCGTGCAGTTGGAGGACATGCGCTCGATCCTGCACTTTCACAATCTTCCCGACGCGCCCATTGAGGTCGGCGGCACGAAGATCACTTGGGAATTCGCCCACCATCCTCTGCCGACCGTCGGATACAAAATTGAAACCGCCGGGCGCACGCTCGCGTGGATGCCGGACAATGAGTTTCTGCAAGGCTACACCGGACCGCCCCATGCGCTCACATCTCAGGATTCGATCGTTGCGCCTTTTGAGAAAATCATCGCATTCCTGTCCGGCGTTGACGTGCTCATCCACGAGGCGCAATACACACCCGATGAATACCCAAACAAAGTCGGCTGGGGCCACTCTTCCGTTCCCAATGCCTGTCTGCTCATGAAGTTCGCCGGCATCCGACGCTGGATCGTCACGCACCACGATCCCAACCATGACGACGTCTTCCTCGAAAAGAAACTCAGTCTTACCCGCCAGATTCTTGAGGAGATCGGCCACCCAATGCCCGTTTCCCACGGCTACGACGGCATGGTAGAGTGCTTGTAGGAGCAGGAACAAGCCATGAGCACGGAAAAGATCACCCGCGGCACCGGCCCGATTCCGTTGCGGCTGGGCAGGCCGCGCCGTTTCCCGGTCGAGCCCACGGTGCTGATCCTCGCCTGCCTGCTGGTGCTGGGGATCGCCACGCAGATGTGGTATCTCAGCCGGCTCCAGACCAGGCTCGTTTCTGCCATGGCGACTCAGGGCACCGCCATGCAATCGCAGATGCTTGAGGAGTTGCGCACCTACTATACAGCCGAAGTCGTCGAGCGAGTGCGTCCCGCAGGAATCGATGTGACCCACGACTACAAGGCCAAGCCAGGCGCCATCCCGCTGCCGGCCACCCTCACCATCGAGCTCTGCGGGAGGATCGGTATGCTGGGCTCCGGCTTGAGCGCGCGCTTGTACAGTGATTATCCGTTTCCGTGGCGCAAGGACGGCGGCCCGCAGGATGAATTCGAACGCCGGGCGATCCAATCCCTGCGCGCGCATCCGGACACGCCCGTCATCGAACTGCAGGAACTGCAGGGAAAGCCCGTGCTGCGTTACGCGGTGGCCGACCGGATGCGTCAGCAATGCCTGGCCTGCCACAACACCCATCCCGACAGTCCGAAGACCGACTGGAAAACTGGTGATGTGCGCGGCGTGCTCGAGGTCATTCGCCCCTTGAGCCCGGTCGTGGCGGAAGCGCAAAAAGGACTGCGCGACAGCTACGCCGCACTTGCGGCACTTTCAGTCCTGGGCATTTCCGCACTCGGGCTGGTCGTCGGCCGGCTGCGGCGCACGTCCGCCGAACTTGAGCAGCGGGTGCAAGCTCGCGCTGGAGAACTGCAGGCCGCCAACGCGTCCCTCACAGATTTCAAGGCCGCGCTCGACGAGCACGGCATTGTCGCCATCACGGATGCGCACGGAACGATCACCTACGCCAATGACAGGTTCTGCGCGATCTCCAAGCATGCGCGGGAGGAACTGGTCGGCCACGATCACCGCATCATCAATTCGGGGCATCATCCGAAAGCTTACATCCGCGATCTTTGGCAGACGATCACCAGCGGGCAGGTGTGGCACGGCGAACTCTGCAACCGCGCCAGAGACGGATCCCTGTACTGGGTGGATTCCACCATCGTGCCGCTCCTTGGGCCGGACGGGAAACCTCACTCGTATATCTCGATCCAGACGGACGTCACGCAGCGCAAGGCGGCCGAGGAATCATTGAGCCGCTCGGAAGTGAAGTTCCGCACCCTCTTCAATTCGACCAATGACGCGGTGATGCTGCTGGACGAGAAGGGGTTCTTTGACTGCAACCCCGCGACGCTCAGAGTCATGGGGTGCGCCAGCCGCGAGGAGTTTTGTTCGAAACACCCCGCGGACCTTTCCGCACCCGTGCAGCCATGCGGCACAGACTCCTTGACGCTGGCCCGGGAACGGATCGCCGAGGCGATCGCCACCGGGAGCCAGCACTTCGAGTGGGTGCATCAGCGGGTTGACACCGGCACGCGCTTCCCCGCCGAGGTGTTACTCAGCTCCATGCAGATCGATGGGCGGACGGTGCTCCAGGCGGTGGTGCGCGACATCACAGAACGCAAACGGGCCGCGACCGAGCTTGAGTCGGCCAACACTTCACTGCTTGTCGCCCGCGACACCGCTAACGCCGCCACCGTCGCCAAGAGCGAGTTTCTGGCCAACATGAGCCACGAGATCCGCACTCCCTTGAATGGCGTGCTGGGCATGATCAGCCTCTTGCTGGACACGGACCTGACCGAGGAACAGCGCCGTTATGCGCGGACTGTTCGCGCCAGCGGCAACGCGCTCCTCGTCCTGATCAACAACATTCTTGATCTCTCCAAGATCGAGGCCCGGAAACTCGATCTGGAATCGATGGATTTCAGTCTGCACGACCTGCTCGACGATTTCGTCGGGATCATGGCGCTGCAGGCGCATGAGAAAGGGCTGGTATTGGGATGCGTGGTGGCACCGGATGTGCCCTCTGGCCTCCGGGGGGATCCGGGCCGCTTGCGGCAGATTCTCATCAACCTGACCGGCAACGCGATCAAGTTTACGTCCAAGGGCGAGGTCATCATCCGTGTCAGCGTGGTCTCGGAAACCCCGGCCGAGGTCCAACTGTGTTTTGCCGTGCGCGATACCGGGATCGGCATCCCTCCGGACAAGCTTGGAAAACTTTTCATGAAGTTCTCGCAAGTCGACTCCTCGACCACCCGCGTTTACGGCGGCACGGGCCTGGGCCTTGTGATTTCCAAGGAACTGGCGGAATTAATGGGAGGCGAGAGCGGCGTTCGGAGCGAAGCGGGCAAGGGATCGGAATTCTGGTTCACGGTCCGCTTGGCCAAAGCACCGGCTGCCGAATTCGCGGCCGCGACGGATCACACCATCCTGCAAGGGGTGCGCGTGTTGATTGTCGATGACACGGCCGTCAATCGGGAGGTTTTCATGGTCTTGCTGAAGTCGTGGGGACTGCGGCCCGCCGAGGCCGTGGATGGCCCGGCCGCCCTGCAGGCGCTGACTCAAGCCAGGGCCGCCGGTGATCCTTTTGTAATTGCGGTTCTGGATATGGGAATGCCTCTGATGGATGGGGCATCCCTTGGCCGCGCCATCAAAGGCGATCCCGGCCTGAAGGACACCCGCTTGGTGATGTGCACCTCCCTGGGCCAGTTGAGCAGCGATCAACACTGGGAGCAAATAGGCTTTACCGCCGCTCTCACCAAACCAGTGCGGAGGCTGGAACTGCGTGAAGCACTGAAGACGGCCATCAATGGCAAGAAAGTCGAGTCATCCCTGTCGAACCCGGTGCCCGGCTCCGCCCTGGGGCATGGCTTCGGCCGGGCCCGAATCCTCGTCGCCGAGGACAATATCACCAGCCAGTTGGTGGCGGTTGGCATCCTCGAGAAACTGGGGCAGCGAGCCAACGCCGTCGCCAACGGCGCCGAGGTCATCCAGGCTCTCGAAACCATCCCCTACGACCTTGTACTGATGGACGTGCAAATGCCAGAGATGGACGGGTTCGAGGCGACCCGGCGAATCCGCGACCCGAATTCGCGCGTTCTCAATCACGAGGTGCCCATTATTGCCATGACCGCCCATGCGTTGCAGGGTGATCGGGAGAAATGCCATGAGGCGGGCATGGACGATTACATCAGCAAACCGGTCGAAATCGCGGCGCTGGTCGCGGCGCTGAAAAAGTGGTTGCCGTCAAAAGTCAACGACCGTCAGGAACTGAAGGGCGTGACTCGGAACACGATCGGGATCTCCGCGGGTTCGGAGAGAATCCCCGTCTTCGACCGTGCCACCCTGATGAATCAAGTGATGAACGACGAGGAACTGGCCCGCGCGGCAATCGGAGTGTTTCTGGCGGATATGCCCCGCGAAATCAGGCAGTTGAAGGACTATGCGGCGGCGGGGGATGCCCATCGCGTCGAACAGCAAGCCCACAAAATCAAAGGCGGTTGCGGCACAGTGGGGGGCGCCGTTCTGTGCGCCCTCGCCGGGGCGATGGAGCAAGCCGCCAGAACCGGGGACCTCGCCGTGATTTCAGCCCGGCTGGCGGAATTGGACACGCAGTTTGCCGCGCTGAAGGAGGCAATGACAAACGAATCATAGAGGATTGTTGCCAAAGGAATCCTGTTTGACGGGGGCGATCCAACCTCCCGCGCGTTCCCGGGAGGGATAGAGGATTTGACTTGGGGCTCGCAAGTCGAGCATCGCACGGCGGTCATCGGCCTACGATTCAAAATACGTATACCCCTCCATTCCGGCCCGGTAACCATCGACGAGCCGGCGTTTTTCGGCCAAGGTAATCCGTCCCTCGCTTTGGGCGCGTTCGGCGAACATCGTGAATCGCTCGACCAGGGCGGCCGGCGTGTACTCCATGTAGCTGAGAACCTCGCCCACCGTGTCGCCCCGATAATGGACCTCGCACTTCGGCTGGCCGTTCTCGAGTTTGACCGAGACTACGTTGGTGTCGCCGAAAAGATTGTGCAGCCCGCCCAGGGATTCCTGATAGGCGCCGACGAGGAAGACGCCGAGCCGGTAGTCGCGGTTTTCCGCGAGTGCGTGCACGGGCAGCACTTTGTCGCGCTCCTTGCCCGTGAAGTGCTCGAGCACCCCGTCGCAGTCGCACGTCAGGTCACTGATCACAGCCTCGCGGTCCGGCTTTTCGTTGAGCCGGTGAATCGGCATCACCGGAAAAAGTTGGTCGATCGCCCAGGAGTCCGGCAGCGACTGGAATATCGAAAAATTTCCGTAATAAAAGTCGGCCAGCGAGTTGCGGATTTCGCGAAGCGCCTTGGGTGGCGACTTCATGGATCGGGTTTTGGTCGAGACGCGGGTCATGATCTGCCAGAAGATTTCATCCCCGAGCGAGACCTCGCGAATGCCGATGACACCCAGCGTGAAGAGTTGGCGCAGTCCTTCGCGGTAGAAGACGGCGTCGTTGTACGATTCCTGCGGGCCGAGTGAATCGATGTTGGTGAGGACCTCGTGCAGGCTTTTGAGTTGGATATTCGAATCCCCGGGCACGCTGAGGACGGTGGGTCCGTTGAGATCGAGCTGCGTGACTCCCAGGATGTTGAATACCAGCACGCTGAAATAACTCGCCACCGCCCGGCCGGATTCCGTGACGATATCGGGATGCGGCACGCCCGCCTCGTCACACACCTGAGCAATCATCTGCACCATGTCCGCGCAATACTCCTGCAGCGCGTAATTCCGGCTGTTCGAACTCGATCCGGATCCGTCGTAATCGACCGCCAGCCCGCCGCCCAGATCGATAAACCCCATGCGCGCCCCCTCTTTGACCAGTTGCACATACACCCGCGCGGCCTCCATCGCACTCTGCCGGATCGTCTGGATCTTCGGGATCTGCGATCCTTGGTGGAAATGCAGCAACCGCATCCAGTCGAGCTTTCCGTGCGCTCGCAGATCGTCGAGCAGGCGCATCAGCTGCGGAAACGAGAATCCGAATGGACTTCGGTCGCCGGCAGAATTCGCCCAGTGACCGCCGCTCTTGGCCGAGAGCCGGATGCGCACGCCCAGGAGCGGCTCGACGCCCAGGGCCGCCGCGCTTTCAATGATCAGCGGCAGCTCGTCCGGCATCTCCAGCACAATCACGACCTGAAGCCCCATTTTGCAGGCCCCCAGCGCGAGGTCGATGAATTCGCGGTCCTTGTAGCCGTTGCACACGATGAGCGCCTTCGGATCGTGCATGTAGGCGAGCGCGGCCAGCAGCTCGGGCTTGCTTCCCGCCTCAAACCCGTATTGGAATTCGCGGCCGAAGCTGGCCACCTCGCTGATGACCTGGTGCTGCTGGTTGACCTTGATCGGATACACACCGCGGTATTGGCCGGCGTAATTCTGATCCGCGATGGCACGGCGGAACGAGACGTTCAAATCTTCGATCCGCGAATGCAGCACGTCGCTGAATCGAAACAGCAGCGGCATCTGCAAGTCCGCGTGCGTCTTCTTCAAGTCGCGCATCAGTCCCGCCAGGCTCACCCGCACGATCGCCCCCCCCTCCTGCGGCTCGAGATCGGCGCACACTTCACCGTCGTCATTGACCGAAAAATAGCCCGCCCCCCAGCGGTCAATTCCATACAAGTTGCGCGCCTCCTCCACGGACCAGGCGGCTTCAGGGCTCGACCGTTCGGGGTCGAGGGCGGCGAATTCAAGGTCGGCTGTCGCGGACGGAGTCATATTCAAGGGGCGGCCTGTGGTTAATCGATGCGTTCGGACGTTTCGCACCGGAGAATGTCATCGATCGATTCGCGGCGTGAAATCATTTCTACGGATCCATCCTCCTCGAGCCACAGCTGCGGTGCCCGCCCGATCGAGTTGTAGTTGCTGCTCATCGCGTAGCCGTAGGCCCCGGCGTCGTGCAGTGTGAGCAACTCACCGGGTCGGGGACGCGGCAGCTCACGCGGTTGCAGCAGTTCGGTCTCGTCGCGCGTGAACACATCGCCACTTTCACACAGCGGCCCGGCCACCACGATCGGCTCCCGGTATTCGTCATGCATGCGGCCGACCACCTCGATTCGATGGAAGCTCCCGTACATGGCCGGGCGAATGAGATCGACGAATCCCGCATCCACCATGACAAAGGTCTCGCCGGAGCCTTTGGCATTCGTCACGGTGTGCTTCACGTCCGTGACCGAGGTGACCAGCGTGCAAGCCGGGGCCGTGAAATAACGACCGGGTTCGATCTCCAGGCGCAGGTCGCGGCCAAGCGACCAGCACAGTCGCTTGCGCGCCTCGGCAAACAGGTCGCGCAGCCTGTCCAGAGGAACGCTGGCCTCGGGGTTGCGGTAATCGTGCGGAATGCCGCCCCCCAGGTTGACCGCGGTCAGATGGTCGAAATGCGGCGCGATGCGGGAGAATTCATCGGCCAGACGCGTCAGATTCTCGACCAGTTCCTCAAACCTCGGACCGCTCCCGATATGACTGTGCAACATGACAACTCGCATGCCCGACCGCTCGGCCGCCTCCTTCACGCGCCCAACATCGCCAAGCCAAATCCCATGTTTGCTGCTGGGCCCCCCGGTGTCGCAGGAATTGACGTGCCCGTGGCCAAAGCCCGGATTGATCCGCAGCGAGACCGGTCCCCGGTAGCCGGCATGGCGCAGGGCGTCCACCATCGCGGGTGATCCCAAATTCGGCAGCACATTGTGCTGGAGCACGACTTCCAGCGCATTGTCACGGAATACATCGGAAGTCAGGCAAATGACCGGCGGATCATTGCTCTCGGGAAATCCCGCCCGCAGCGCCCGCAGCACTTCGTTGCCCGACACCGCGTCAATCCACAATCCGGCCGCCGCCATTTCGCGCAGCACCTTGGTGGCCGAACACGCCTTCATCGCAAAACGCGCCTGCACGCCCGGAGTGTCGGCCGTCTGCTTGAGGTCGGCGATCCGGCTCCGCAACACACCGGCATCATACAGCCAGTAGGGGGTGCCGACGGCGTCGGCCAGACGATGCAACAATTCCGGGGAATGACTCATGAGGGTGAAAGTGGCCGTGATCCTGCCATGACCGCCGCGGCATGCAAATGGATCACGACAGCCCCAGCTCCCGCCGGACCAACTCCACTCCCGCCACCATGTTGGCCAGTTTTTGCCGGCTCGCCCAGCGCGCCGTCTGGCTGAGCCCACAGTCGGGCGCAAAACTCAACCGATCCGCCGAGGCATGCCGGAGACAGAGCCGCACACGCTCGGCCACATCAGCCGGTTGTTCGATGAAGTAACTCTTGACGTCGATCACCCCGACACAGACGTCTTTGCCCCGCTCAGCGATGGCCCCGATTATCTCGAGTTCCGCGAATTCCCGGCTGGCCATTTCCAAGTGCACTTCGTCCACCGACAACCCATGAAACGCGGGATAGAGCGGGCCATACCGCCTCGGAGCCACCGCGCGCGCCTTGTAGTTTCCAAAACACAAGTGGGTCGAAAGCCGCGCCCGGCCCACCGCCGCCTCCACCGTGCGGTTGAATATGTCGACAAAGCGCTCCGGATCCTCGCGATAGCCGTAACAACTCATTGATGGTTCGTCGACCGTGATCTCCCGGCAGCCAGCCGCCACCAGATCCTCCAATTCCTTCCGCACCATCGGGAGCAGCGCCTCGGTCAGCGCCCATCGGTCAGGATAGCCGTCATTGGGCAGAAGGCGACCCGACAGCGTGTATGGCCCCGGCACCGACGCTTTGAGCGTCACCGGCGACTCGACCCCGGAAACGCCGAGCCGGGCCGCCAATCGTTCGAGGCGCCGGTACTCATCAACCACCCCCAGCCCGCGTGGCGCACGCAACTCGTCGACCACCGGGTGCTTCCCCCGCTGGTCATGCGCCGGCGGCCCCCAGCGTCGCGGCGGCGCGCCCTCGAGCTGGATGCCTTCGATGTATCCGTAGAACGAGAGGTTGAAGTCAAGCCGCGTCTGCTCGCCGTCGGTGATGACGTCAAGCCCGGCCGCCAGCTGGTCGCCCACCGCGCACAGGGCCGCATCGTCTTGAATCTCGGCCACATCAGCCGGGCCAAATTTATCCAATTGTCCGCCCGCCAATTCCAGCCAGCTGGGAAATGGATAACTGCCTATCACGGTCGTGCGCAGTGGAATCGGCTTCATGCCTCACTTTTGCCCGCCCTGACCACAACTCAAGCGCAGCCTGTCCCTCAATTGTCGGAGCTTCGTCGCCGCCTCATCTCACGGCGCCGACCTCGATGCGGTGGTTCACGTCGGCGGGCTGCCGCCAGCGGTCGCCGTCACGCAGAGAAACGGTGAGATCAAGGGAGTCGGGCAGTGAGCCGTCCGGGGCAGCGAGCGGATAGAGGCGGATTTCCAAGGCGGCGACCTCTTTGTCGGGACCGAACTCGACATCCGGATAGCCGCTGCCGTTGCGGTCCGCAGCCACCGCGTCGGCCGCCCCGTAATAGTTTCCGTCGCCGTCCGCATCGAGCGCCAGCCACTGCCGGCCGCGACTGCCGTCGGCCATGATCTCATACAATTCAACCCGGCAGGGTCGGCTGGCCACGGGAAGCAAGTCCTGAATGAGTCGCTTGGGTTGACCACGGTGATAGACTTCCATATGGACCGGGACGTTGAGCAGGGGATTCAGGCGGACCTCGCAGGAGTTGGCCACCGTGGTGCCTGGCAAGTCGCGGGACTTCGCGAAGTGGAAATCCGCAGTGGACCCCGTGCTGGCCTCCCCCGCCTGCCACGTCACCGAAACGCGCCTCACGCCGGGCCGCGGTGGAGAATTGGGCTCGACTTCGAGAATCACGGTGCGGGTCTCCCCGGGACGCAGCGTGAGTTTGCGTCCCTGCGCCTTGGAATGTGGTACGGCCGCGGCAGAAGCCGGAAAGCGGAGGGTGACGCGCTCCTCCACTCCAGCACGCTCCCAGCCACGGACAGAGAGGTCTCCGCCATCGACGAGCAGTGTCCCCGTGACCACCGATGGCGTGGCATTCGCGAGGAATAGGCGGGCGCGTCCAACCTCCTCCGCGGCAACCTGCGTGGTCATCGCCGTCGGTTGCAACGCGACCACCGCCGCCGGCGCCCCCGGCGTCCCTCGGAGCATGGCCTCCCACCCGCGCGCTTGCGAGGCCAAATGAGCCTGCCCCATCCCTTCCCGTAGATCGCCCAGCCGCGCCAAGGCCCGGATCGCCAGTCCCGACTCGGCCGGATCCGCCGCCATAGCCGATGACCACGTCACTTCCAACCAGCTTGCGGCGACCAGGGGATCACCCTGCGCCTGCCAATACTCCGCCATGACCTCGTTCACCCACGCCTCCGCCGCCGGCCAACCACCCGCCTGTGCCACCGCCCGCGCCTCCTCAAGATCCTGGCGCACCCGGTCGAAAGAACCAGTCCGCAGCCGCAGCCGGGCGTGAACAGCCGTGGCCAACACGCGCAGGTCGATCCGGCCAGCCTGCAGCGCTTCGGCGGCCAGCGTGTCGAGCGTGCGGAGCGCCGCCGCCCTGTCGCCGCCGTCCGCCGCCTGCTGCACCCGGTGCTCAAATTCCTCCCTCTCCATGGCCCGCGCCCGCCCCCCGGCGCCAAGCACCAGCAGAACCGAAATGATCGCCGTCGCCCGGAGAAAATTCAACATCGCAAAAATCAGCTGCTAAGCATGCCCCACATCGGACACTTTCCGAGCACTTTTTTCCATGTCCGTCCCCGATTGGCGTACCGCCGACTTTAATTATCACCTCCCCCCCGATCTCATCGCCAGCCGCCCGCCCCCGCGGCGCGACGCGGCCCGCCTCATGGTCGTCGACCGCGCCGCCGGAACCATTCAGCATGCCCACTTCACCGATTTCCGTTCCTTCCTTCGCCCCGGCGATATCGTGGTCCTCAACGACACGCGCGTCGTCAAAGCCCGCTTTTTCTCGGATGACCGGCTTATCGAGCTGCTCAGGCTCGATGTCCTCGACGACGGCCAGTGGCGGTGCCTCGTCAAACCGGGTCGCCGTCTTCGCCTTGGGCACACCGTTTCCGTCGGCGGATCAACCGGTACGGTCACCGGCGTCGACCCCGCCGATGGCGCTCGCCGCATTCGCTGGGACGCCGCGCCGGAGGAATCCGTCCACGGCCATCTTGCCTTGCCTCACTACATGGGGCGGGGCGACGATGCCGCCGATGAGGACCGGTACCAAACCACCTTTGCCCGTTCCGACCGCGCAGGAGCCATCGCCGCCCCGACGGCCGGGCTGCACTTTACCAGGGAATGCCTCGAATCCATCCCGCATTGCTTCCTCACTCTCCACGTGGGGGTGGGAACTTTCCGACCCGTCACGACGGAATGTATCGCCGATCACATCATGCACAGCGAGCAATACGAATTGAGTGACGACGCGACCGCCCAACTCCAAGCCGCCACCCGCATTGTCGCCGTCGGCACCACCGTGACCCGAGTCCTCGAGCATGTCGCCCGAACCCGCGGCCGGCTCGTCGCTGACCGCGGCCGCACCGATATTTTTATCTACCCCCCGTTCGACTTTCGAGCCGTCGGCGCCCTGCTGACCAATTTCCACCTCCCTCAATCCACCTTGCTCATGCTGGTGAGTGCTTTCGCCGGCCGCGACCTCGTCCTCCGTGCTTACGCCGAGGCAGTCCGGAAAAAATACCGGTTCTTCAGCTACGGCGATTGCATGCTCCTTATTTGATCGTGGCCCATTCCTCGCTGCTCCTTGATGTCCAGGCGCTCACCGCACGCTATCCCAGTGTCACGGCGCTGGAGGACGTCAGCTTCTCGATCCCTCGCGGAGAAATCGTCGGATTAATGGGCGGCAGCGGTTCCGGAATATCCACCTTGCTCCACTTGCTGGCAGGTCCCATCCGCGGCTGCGCCGTCGACGCCGGCCGCATCCTGTGGCACGGACACGACATCGCCAGGATGCCACCCACACAGCGGTCGGCCCTGGGCATCCGACTGGTCCCTCAGCATCCCACCTTTCCCGATGCCCTCACCGTCGCGGAGGCCATGTGGCTCGGCCAGGAACCGGTACGCTTTCACTGCCTCCTCGACCACCCGGCCATGGCTCGCCAATCCCGGACTTGGCTCGATCGGCTCGGGATCCCGCTGGACCCTGCCACCCCCGTCCGCCTGCTCACTCCCGCTCAGCGCCAGATCCTCGCCTGGGCTCGCGCCCTCGCCGCTGATCCCCAACTGCTGCTCCTCGATCATCCCACTTCCTGCCTCCGACCGCGGGATACTGACCCGCTCTTCGAATCATTGGGCGACCTCCAGGCCCGCGGTACCGCCATCGTCTTCGCCTCCGACCGACTCGAGGAAATCAAAGCGCTCGCCTCCCGCCTGCTCATCCTTCGCGACGGCCGGCTGGCCGGCGAGCTCGATATGCCTTCCGCCAATCCCTTGGCCGTTCATCGCCTCCTCGCCGGGCATTCTCTGGATCTGCCCATCAAGGAATTAATCGAGCCAGGCATCGACCGCCTCCGCGTCTCGCGTCTTCGCACCCGCCGTTTTCCAGAAATCGAGGTCAATTTCACCATCCAGGAAGGCGAAATCGTCGGCATGGCTGGTCTCGTCGGCGCCGGCCGCACCGCCATCCTCCGCGCCCTCTTTGGCCTCGACCCCCGCCTGGAAGGCTCGGTCATGATCAACGAGGCCGAATTGCCGCCCGGCCGCCCGGACGTGGCCCTCGGGGCAGGCGCGATGTTCCTCGAGGGCCAGGCCTCCCCCGACCCGTGCCCCGGCATGACGCTCCGAGACTCGCTCTGCCTGGCCTCTCTCCCCAGACTCTCGGCCGCCGGAATCATCAGCGAAACTGCCGCCAATCGACTCGCCCGCCTCCTCAACCACCACCTCGACATCACCGAGCAACCTCTCCAATCACCCCTCGCCACCCTCTCCCCCAGCCAGCGACGGAAAGCCGCCATCGCCAGTCAACTCGCCCTCCAGCCCTCGGTCGCCCTTTTCACCGCCCCAACTCGCGGCGTCACCATCGCCGCTCGCGCCGAGATTTACGAGTGCCTCGAACGCCTTGCCGAACGCGGCGCCGCCGTCCTCTTCGCCTCCAATGACACCAACGAACTCCTCCGGCTCTCCGATCGCCTGCTCGTCTTCCGCCACGGCGCCCTCGCCGGAACCTTGTCACGCCAGGACGATTTCACCGAACGCGGCATCCTGCGCCTCGCCGCCCCCTGATCACCACTCATCCCATCCACCACGCCCCAGCCAGCCGAACGCTCGCCCCACCCATCGTCACCGAGGCGGCTCCACCACCGCGCCCGCACCCTCCAGCCGGTCTCGACCCCGACAGTCCCGCACCGCCGAACCCGCCGCCAGCAGCACAAAAGCCACAAAAATCCAGAGCACTCGAGCCGGCGTCGCTCGACGAGAATTAGCCAGATCGGAAATCATATGGGGACGGGCAATTTAGGGAACTCTTGTGTCAATGCATTCCAATTTCCAGCCAGTTCCTTGGCCGCCGAACCGCCTTATCCCGCGGCCGGCCGCCCATCGTCCGCAATTTTCTTTGCGAAAGAGGCCGCAAACCGCTTTAGGAACGCCATGGAGAATGTGATCATCATTGGGACCGGGTGTGCCGGCTATACCGCAGCCATTTACACGGCGCGCGCCAACCTGCGACCGCTGGTGCTGGCCGGCGCTCAACCGGGAGGCCAGCTGGCCACCACCACGGAAGTCGAGAACTTTCCCGGCTTCCCGGAAGGGGTGCAGGGCCCGGATTTGATGATTAAGATGATGGCACAGGCCCAAAAATTCGGGGCGCGATTCGAGTACGAGACGGTGACAAAGGTTTCGAAGGATGCGGTGGACGGGGCCTTTACCGTGACCACCGAGGCCCACACCCACCGTGCCAAAGCCGTGATCGTGGCGACCGGCGCCAGCCCGCGTCACTTGGGGCTGCCCAACGAGCAGAAACTCATCGGGCATGGCCTGACGAGCTGTGCCACCTGCGACGGGGCCTTCTACCGCGATGTGCCGGTTTGCGTCATCGGCGGGGGGGACTCGGCCTGTGAGGAGGCGACCTTCCTCACCCGCTTCGCCTCCAAGGTCTATCTCGTCCACCGGCGCGACAGCTTGCGCGCCTCGAAAATCATGGCCGACCGCGCCCTCGCCAACCCGAAAATCGAACCGGTCTGGAATTCTGCCGTCACTGAGTACATTGTCGACTCGCAGGGCGAAATGACCCGTGTCCTCCTGCACAACCTCGTGACCAATCAAGAGTCGTTCCTCGACGTGAAGTGCGTGTTTGTCGCCATCGGCCATGTGCCGAACACCGCCTTCCTCGGCGGCCTCGTCGATCTCGATCCCAATGGTTACATCCTTCATCGCAAGGGAATGATGACCAACATCGACGGCCTGTTCGCCGCCGGGGATGTGGCCGACCATGTCTGGCGTCAGGCTATCACCGCTGCCGGTCAAGGATGCGCCGCCGCCATCGAGGCGGAACGCTACCTCGCCGATGCCTGGGGCCAGTGATTTCGCGTCCACTCATCACCCCATGCCTGACTCTCCGCTTATCGGCCTCATCATGGGCTCCATTTCAGACTGGAGCACACTTGAACATACTGCCCGCACCTTGATCGAATTCGATGTACCGTACGAAAAGCACGTTGTTTCCGCCCACCGCACCCCGCGGCGACTGGTCGAGTACGCCACCACCGCCGAGTCTCGCGGCCTCAAATGCATCATCGCAGGGGCTGGTGGCGCCGCCCACCTCCCCGGGATGACGGCCTCCATGACCACCCTGCCCGTTCTGGGCGTACCCGTGGAATCGAAGTCGCTTCGGGGCGTGGACTCGCTCTTGAGCATTGTCCAAATGCCGGGTGGCGTGCCAGTGGCGACCTTCGCGATCGGGAAACCAGGTGCCATCAACGCCGCGCTGTTCGCCGTGGCGCTTCTGGCCGTCGAGAATCCGGCCTTGCGCGCCCGATTGCATGCTTTTCGCGAACGCCAATCGGCCACCGTGCTGGAGAGCCAGCAGGACTTGGACTCGTCCACACCCTCCTGACCATGACCGCGCTTTTCCCCCCCGGATCGTCTTTGGGTATTGTCGGAGGCGGCCAACTCGGGCGCATGCTGGCCCGCGAAGCCCGGCGAAAAGGGTACCGCGTGGTGGTCTTCACGGACGAGTACCCACCCAGCCCGGCCGGCCAGCTCGCCACAAGGGAGATTAATGCCGCCTACTATGACCCCGAAGCCCTGAGCACTTTCGTTCGCGACGTGGACGTCGTGACGGTGGAATTCGAAAACATCCCAGGCCCCTTCCTCGCTGCTCTGGAGCAAAGGCGTCCGGTCTTCCCGAGTCGGCACGCCATCGAGATCACCCAAAACCGCGAGCGGGAAAAAAACTTCCTCCACCAGCACGCCATGCCCTGTGCTGAATTTCGCATCGCCGAAGACCCAACCAGCCTTGCCGTCGCCGTCGCGGAACTCGGTACCCCTTGCGTCCTCAAAACCGCTGCCTTCGGCTACGACGGAAAGGGACAAATGAAACTGAACGACCCCGACGCCGACTGGCATGCCACTTGGGCATCCTTCGGCGCGGCGCGGGGCGTGGTGGAAGCGTGGATCCCCTTCGCGTGCGAGGTTTCTGTGGTCGCGGCGCGCGGTCAGGACGGCACCTTCGTCCCGTTTTCATGCGTGGAAAACCAGCACACGAACCACATCCTCGACGTCACCATTGCCCCAGCCCGCGTCGCCCCGACCGTGGCCGAGGAGGCGACCCGGCTCGCGCAGGCTGTGGCCGAGGCGCTGGACTACGTCGGCGTGCTCGCCGTCGAAATGTTCGTGCTCCCGGATGGCCGCGTCCTCGTGAACGAGATCGCCCCTCGCCCTCACAACTCCGGACATTATACCATCGACGCCTGCGTGACGAACCAGTTCGAACAACACCTGCGCGCCGTCACCGGCCTTCCGCTCGGCGATCCCACCCAGCACACCCCCGCTGTCATGGTCAATCTGCTTGGGGATGTCTGGCCCGGAGAAACCGAATCGCCCGACTGGACCCCGATTCTGCGCCATCCACGCGCCAAATTGCACCTCTACGGCAAACGTCGCGCCCTGCCAAAACGGAAAATGGGCCACTTCACCGTGCTTGGAAACACCTCGAATAAGGCGCTGGTCGAGGCCCTGGCCATCAAGTCCGAGTTGATGGCGCAAAAGACTCTCTCCTCCGGAATCGATGACTGATTCCACGCCGGCCCTCGTTCAAGCCCAAAACATCCGGTTGGCTCACCCCGCCCCCAGTCGGGTCCCGATTTGATAAATCAAGACGGCCAGCGCATAGCCAGTTCCCGTCATGTACCCAAATTGAAAGAGTGGCCACTTCCAGCCCCCTGTCTCGCGGCGCACAATCGCCACCGTGCTCAAACACTGCATCGCAAACACGAAATACACCAGCAGTCCGAGGCAAAAGGGCACCGAGTACACGGCGCGCCCGTCCGCATGTTTTTCCTGGCGCAGACGCTCTCGCAACGGCGTCTCGTCATCCTCCGCGCCTTCGACGGCATAAATCACCCCGAGTTGGCTGTTGAAAACTTCGCGCGCTCCCTGTGCCCCGATCAACCCGATCGCCACACGCCAGTCGCCGCCCATGGGGCGCACCAATGGCTCGAAGACATGCCCGAGTCGACCGGCCAGACTCTGCTCGACCTGCCGCGCCGGATCGTCGGTAGACGATTTCGGGTATGTCAAGGCCGCCCAAAGAATGATGGACAGCCCCAGGATGATCGTGCCAGCGCGCCGCACAAACATCCAGGCCCGATCGAACATCTGCCGCGCCACGCCGCCCAACGACGGTGCCTTGTAGCTGGGCAATTCGAGAATCAGTGGTGTCGACACCCCCTTCATCAGCGTGCGATTGAACAACCACGCGAAAAAAAAGGCTCCCGCCGTCCCCAGAACATACAAGCCCAAAAGTATCAGCGCCTTTCCCCACGCCGGCATCAATTCGGCCGGAAAAAGGAGCGGGATGAGCAACGCGTAGACTGGAAGCCGCGCCGAACAACTGGCCAGGGGCGCCACCATGATCGTAATCAACCGGTCCTTCGGGCTATCGATGCTGCGAGCGGCCATCACACCCGGCACCGCACACGCGTAGCTGCTTAAAATGGGCAGAAAACTGCGCCCATTGAGCCCGACGCGGCTCATCAAGCGGTCCATCATGAAGGCCAGCCGCGCCATGTAGCCGGTGTCTTCCAGTAGCCCGATAAAAAAGAACAAAATCAGAATCTGCGGAAGAAAGACCAAAACCCCGGCCACCCCGGCAATCGCCCCGTCAATGATCAGACTGCGCAGGTCGCCCGTCGGCATCCATCCTTCAACCCAGCCCGCCAGACCGCCCACCGGCCGGCCAAAGATCTCCCCGCCTCCCAATAACGCCTCAATCCACCCCATAGGCGCTTCCGCCACCTTGAAAATCAACATGAAAATAACCGCCAAGACCAAGAGAAGCGCCGCCCATCCCCACAACCGGTGGAGCAGCACCCGGTCCAACCGATCCGTCAATGTCAGCGACTCGGCACCCGGCCGTCGCACAATGGCATCACACAACCGGCCGATGGCATCATAGCGAGCCGCCACCAGCCGGTCCTCCCAGCCCGGCACCTCCCGTTCCAGCTGCTCGCGTACCGACCGCAGTTGCGCCAGACCCTTCTCGGCAATCCCGTAATCCGTCGGGTCGTGCGACGATAACAAATACAGCGGCTCGAGCAGCGGTGCCTCAGGTCGCACGATGCCCGCCTCCACGAGCGACTCGCGACTGCGCAACAAGCCGCCCCGCACCGGTACCGGCATCACTTCCGCCAACCCGTGGGGCGCCACCAGATCATCCCGCGACATGGCTAACTTCAGCTCGATCAACCCCTTTTTGATCGACGCCTGCGTCGCCACCACCGGCACCCCCAGACGCTCCGAGAGCCGCCCGACATCGATTTTCAGCTGCCGCTCCACCGCCACATCCACCATATTCAGCGCCAAAACCACCGGCAACCCAAGCTCCAGCACCTGCGTCACCAGATATAGATGCCGCTCGAGATTCGAGGCGTCCACCACACACACCACCCGGTCCGGCCGTGGCGTGCCCGACGCCCGCCCCAGCAATACGTCCCGCATCACCGACTCGTCAGGTGACCGAGCGTTCAGTGAATAACTGCCCGGCAGATCGATCAGCGTCATCCGCCGCCCGTGCTGCGAATAACACTCGCCCACCTTCTTCTCCACCGTGACCCCGGGATAATTCCCCACCTTCTGCCGCAACCCCGTCAGGGCATTGAACAACGTCGACTTCCCACAGTTGGGATTGCCCACCAACGCGTAAACCAAAGGTTTTTCCGAGGCCGCCGCCATGCCTGTCATTCAGGGTTCACCTCGATTAACTCGGCTTCCGTCCGCCGCAGCGACAACAGCGATCCCCTCACCGAGATCTCGATCGGATCGCCCAGAGGCGCTCGCCGCACCAACTGAACCCGAGTCCCCGGCACCACCCCCATCTCCCGCAGCCGCGTCAATGCCCCACTCCCCGCCGGCATTGCAGAAATTTTCCCACGCCCCCCAGTCGGAAGATCGGCTAGTCGAGTCGCGCGCATCATCGGCTCCATCACCCCCCCTTCAACCCCCTCACCACAATCGATCCCGCCAGCCCCCGGCTCAGCCCAACCCGCGACCCGCATACCTGACACACCACCTGCCCGCCCCCACTCACCACCTTCACCTCTGCCTCCTCGCAAAACCCCATCTCCCGCAACCGCCGACACAACGCCTCCTCCCCCTCCAGCCGCACCACCCGTACCGTCGATCCGGCACGTGTCTCGCCCAAAACCTGCGCTTTCGATTCAAGTAATGATCTCATCATCAATCCACCGCGAGCTCAGAACACGCATCGCCCGACGGCTAAAGCCACAATATGAGAACGGGTCGCAAAATCAATCAATTTCCTAATGTTCTTGGAAACGGGCCCGTGCGTTTTCATGAATCATGACAACTGCTTAATTATAGGCACTTTATTTAGTTTTATACTCTGACGACCGCCGGCGGCCCTAGGACTTCTGCTGGGAGAGCCGAAGCGGAGCGGAGATGGGCGAAGCCAATTCCAGCTCTTTGGGCTGGGGGCCCGATCTGCGGAGAAGCTTGTGCCAAATCGCGCGGGCGAAAGGCCCTGTTTCGGAAGGGGTTTTGGCCCGCCCGAACGGCCCAATTGCCTCGGCATGAAAACGCCCTGCGCCGACGAGCGATTCGCCTTGCTTCGTGGTGGAGCCTCTGGTTGCATTCGGCAATGAACGAGCCACACGACCGCACCCGGCGCGACGCCCTCAAGGCTGGACTGGCTGTCGGGTGGGGGGCGTTGGCATTTGAGCCTGGGGCGCGGGCGGCGGAGGCGGCGGCGGCACGGCCACCCGATGCGCGACGGGGCGCTGTACGGCGCTATGACATGCGCAAGTCGATCAACCTGTGGGCCTTTCCCTATCCGGAGCGGATGTCGCTGCGCGAGTGTCTGCAATTGGCGAAGGACGCCGGTTTCGACGGGATCGAGCTGAATTACGATCTTGAGAACGACCTGTCGCCGAAGCATGGAACGTCCGAATTCACCGCCATACGGAAGATGGCGGATGAGATTGGCATCGAGATCAGCGGCCTTTGTTCGTTCTTGTTCTGGCCGTACCCGCTGACGAGCCATGATCCGACCAAACGGGAGCGGGGGCTCGAACTGGCCGGATTGATCGCGCGCTGCGCGCACGACCTTGGAGTGGAGAACGTGCTCGTGGTTCCCGGCGCGGTGCATATTCCGTGGCGCACGGACCACGATCCGGTGCCCAATGATGTGTGTGATCAGCGAGCTCGCGAAGCGGTCGGTCGGCTGGCGATCCAGGCTGAGAAGCTGAAAGTGTGCCTGAACATGGAGAATATCTTCTTTAACGGCTACCTCATGACGCCGATGGAGATGAATGCGTTCGTGGACGGTTTTGGCACTGAGCACGTGCGGGTGCACTTCGACACCGGGAACATCAGCATGTTCCAGTTTCCCGAACACTGGGCCAAGGTCCTCGGCGGTCGCACCAAAAACGTCCATTTGAAGGAATTCACGAAAAAGGGGACCGACTTCAGCAGCCTGGAGACCTTCCGACCGCTCCTCGATGGCACGACGAACTGGCCGGCTGTGACGGAAAGCCTGGCCGATGTCGGGTACAAAGGATTCCTGACCTTTGAGTATTTCCATCCCTATACGCATTATCCCGAGGCCCTGATTTATCAGACCTCCGACTCCCTCGACCGCATTCTCGGGAGAAAATCCTGAACGTGCCCGGGCGACGATAAGACGTCCTGTCGCGCCTACGGTCTCTCGTATTTCCGTCAAGGCGTGCCCTGCTCATTTCTCGAAAACGAAAGTGGCTCCCTTCACGCCGTCCGCCCTCTGGTCTGCCGGGAGAATCTGGTCACCGCCACTCACCGGCCCCGAGCGCACCGAAACATTCCTGCGAGAGCTTCAGGTCTGAACTGGGGCCTACGGCAGGTAGGCGCGGCGGCCCCAGTGTTGCATGGCGCCCAAATGCGCACGACGGATTTTTGCACGGTTGTAAGGTAGTGTTTCACTGGATAGGGGTAGGGACGCCACATTGGATTGCGGCGCCCCTCCCACCGAACCGGACGGGCGGATTTCCCGCATCCGGCTCTCCAGTCA
>JBJXFS010000388.1:0-37950 GCA_046155625.1 Verrucomicrobiales bacterium
TCGTCCTCGTCCTCGAAGTGGCCGCTCCGCTCGCTGCCCTGCCACCCATAACTGTGACTCGCCCCGTCCATCGCGCCACGCCCGTTTCCCGCTGATTACTGATTACCGATCACCGCCTTCTACCAACAACATCCCACTCCAGCCACCCTCCGACCGCCGACCGCCGAATACCGATCTCCGAATACTTCTGATTACCGACTACCGACTACTAATTACCGCCCTCCGCTTCCGCCCTCCGCTTCCGCCCTCCGCCTCCGCCTCCGACCTCCGACCTCCGCCTTCGCCTCCGACCGCCGACCGCCGACCTCCGACCCCCATGCCGCTTCCCGACCCCGATGACCAGCGCAGCCTGGAGCGTGCCTTCGCGCTGCTCGAGGAACCGAGTTTTGCCGCAAAGGCAACGCGCGCCTTGGGCGAACCGGTCGCCCAAGCCATGACGTTGCTTCCGGCCGGCTGGTCCGAGAAAGTGACCGCGACGACCGAGATGGCGCTTTCGAAAGCTTTAGATGCGGCGGTGCTCACGATGCGATCAGGCGCCGGTGCCGCCTCATCCCATCTCGCCCATAAAATCGTGTCCGGGCTGAGCGGTGCCGCCGGAGGCGCCTTCGGACTGCCCGCTTTGACCGTCGAGCTCCCGCTCTCGCTCGTCATCATGCTGCGCTCAATCGCCGACATCGCGCGCAGCGAAGGTGAACTGGTCCGCGATCCAACAACCAAACTCGCCTGCCTGGAAGTGCTGGCCCTTGGGGGCGTGGGCGAAACCCGCGATCCGCGGCGGCACGGGTACTACGCCATCCGCCTCGCCCTTGCCTCCGCCGTCGGCGAAGCCACCCGCTTTGTTGCGCAGAGAGGCGTCGTCAGCCATGGCGCCCCGCCGCTGGTCCGCCTGATCACCCAAATCGCCGGCCGTCTCAGTGTGCAAGTCACCGAAAAGGCCGCCGCCCAGGCGTTGCCTCTTATCGGCGCCGCCGGAGGCGCCATCATCAACCTCATGTTCCTCGACCACTTCCAGGATATGGCCCGCGGTCACTTCGCCGTCCGCCGCCTCGAACGCCGCCACGGCCAGGACGCCACACGCGCCGCCTACGAAGCCCTGCGCCAAGGCCCCTAAAAATCCTGATTCAGGATGCTTGAAATCGTCCTCGTCCTCGAAAAATCCGCTCCGCTCACCGCCCTGCCACCCACGCCTGTCGCTCACCCTGACTATCGACGGCTACTCGCCCTGTCCCTCGCACCCCGCCGGTTTCGCACTGAATACTGAATACTGAACACTGAATGCGGCTCCCAACCTTCCCCTCTCCCCTTCCCGCTCACGGACTTCCGACCCCCGCACAAATTGGTGGCATTCCCACCACCACAGATTACTGTTTCCTTTTCCGCATGATGCGCGCTCTGGTCATTCACCTGTGCTTGCTGTCTGTCTGGCTGAGCCAGACGGCGGTGCGGAACGGGCGTGGGAAGACCGAATGATTCCCTGATCAGAACAGCCCTGTCATTCCGACCCGCCGATCTCCGCAAGGACGGCGGGTTTTTTCGTTTCTTTATGAATCCACGACCCACCACCTCCATGACCCTGCCGCCGGCGACCGCTGCCACGGCGCCACACGCTGCCATGTCCGGCCGCCAGCAAGTCGGTGCGGCTCTGGCCACTTTCCTCATCATCGCCGCTGGTTCGCTCTGCTTCTGCGCCAAAGGCATTTTCATCAAGCTGGGGTACCGGCTTGGTCTGGACACGGTGACCGTTCTCGCGCTGCGCAATCTGTTGGCACTCCCGTTCTTCATCGCCGGTCTGGCGTGGAGCGAGTGGCGCGCCCGGGAAGCGGGGGCTGGACCATTGTCCCGATCGGACTTGATACGGGTGCTCGGCCTCGGGTTCATAGGGTATTACCTCTCGTCGCTGGTCAACTTTCTCGGACTGCAGCACATCAGCGTGGGGCTCGAACGAATGATTCTGTTCACTTACCCCTCACTGGTCATGATGGGATCGGCCGTCTGGCTGGGCCAAAAACTACGGGCTCCGGCCGTCGCCGCGCTCGCCCTCGCTTACTCCGGCATCGCCCTGGGCTTCTGGAGTGAGTGGCGCGTCGGCGGCCAGGGAAACGTGCTTCTCGGATCGTCGCTGGTCTTTGCCAGTGCTGTTACCTATGCGGCGTTCACCATGGTCAGTGGGCAAATGATCCAGCGGCTCGGAGCCACCCGCCTCATGTCATGGGTGCTCGTCATTTCAGCCCTCATGGTTCTCGCCCACTACAGCGCGACCCACTCGTGGAGCGCGCTCGCTGCTCAGCCCGCTGCCGCTTGGAAATTAGGCCTGGCCATTGCCATGCTTGGAACGGTGTTGCCGTCGTATCTCTTTGGCTGGGGGTTAAAGCGCGCCGGGGCCACCACCTCGTCCGTCATCGGGATGGTCGGCCCCGTCGGCACCGTGGTGCTCGCCGCCTGGATCCTCGCCGAACCGGTCACCGCACTCCAGATCTCCGGTCTGGCCCTCACCCTCATCGGCGGGCTGTCGATCAGCCTGCTCAAGACTCGGCCAACGCCTGAGCCACGGCCTCGGCCGTGATCCCCAGCTCCTTGAACACTGTGTTTCCTGGAGCCGAGAGACCAAAGCGGTCAATGCCAATCACCCGCCCCTGCGTGCCGACGTACTTCCACCACAATCCCGAAACGCCCGCCTCAACGGCAATGCGACGCGTGCACGTGGGCGGGAGAACCTCGTCGCGATACGCCTGCGGCTGCCGGTCAAAACGCTCGAAGCACGGTAGCGAAACAATGCGCACCCCGGGATTATCCTTGGCCGCGGCCACCGCATGCTGCACTTCGGATCCGGTGGCAATCACGATCGCCGTGAGCGCCCCGGTTTCCTTCTTCAGAACGTACCCACCGCGCTGGACGCCGTCGCGGCGCAGCCGGACGCTCGCCAATCCAAGATGCGGCAAATCCTGCCGACTCAGCGCCAGCAACGTCGGTCCGGTGGTCCGTTCGAGCGCGGCGACAAAGGCCGCTGCCGTTTCCTCCGCGTCGGCCGGACGAATCACATCGAGGTTGGGAATGAGCCGCAACGCGCTCACCGTCTCCACGGGTTGGTGGGTCGGCCCATCCTCACCGACCCCGACCGAATCGTGCGTGAAGATGTAGGTAATCGGAAGCTGCGCCAGTGCGGCTAGCCGGATGCTCGCACGGCAATAGTCCGCAAATACCAGGAATGTCGCACCGCTCGCGCGGAAGAGGCCATCGTACGCGATGCCGTTGCAGATGGCGGCCATCCCATGCTCGCGGATGCCAAACCAAATGTTCCGCCCGCGCGGGTTGGTGGCCGAGAAGTCGCCCCCATTTTTAATATAATTCTTCGTGCTCCCAAAGAGGTCCGCGCTGCCGGTGATCAAGTGCGGAACCGCCTCCGCCACCACTTGCAGAATCTCTCCTCCGCTGTTCCGAGTCGCGGATTTCCCGTCCGCCGGAAACTCCGGAATGCGCTCCAGCAGGTCCGCCGGCAGCTCGTTCTTCACCCCGGCCTCCAGTTGCCGCTTCATCCCGGGATTCGCCGCCCCCCAGGCCTCAAAGGTCGATTGCCACGCCGCCCGCACCGCCGATCGCTTCGACTTTAACTCGGCAAAATATGCCCGCACCTCCTCGCTGACATAAAAATGCGTGCCTTCAGGCAACCCAAGGTTCTTTTTGGCCGCGTCGACAAACTTGGCCCCGCCTTCACCGTGCGCCTTCGCCGTGCCCGCCACTTCGGGGATCCCGCGCCCGATTTCCGTCTTCGCGATAATGAACTTCGGCCGGCCGTTGTCCGCCGCCTTGGCCCGCTCGATCGCACCCCCCACCGCCGCCAAATCATGGCCGTCAATCGTCGTCACCTCCCAGCCCATCGCCTCAAACTTCCTGGCCGCGTCCTCGCTCTGCGTCTGCTTGGCCATGGCGTCGAGCGTGACGTCATTCGAATCGTAAATCAGAATCAGGTTGTCGAGCCCGTTGTGCCCGGCAAACGAAGCCGCCTCCATCGCCACCCCTTCCTGAAGACATCCGTCCCCAGCTAAAGCAATGACGTGGTGGTCAAATATCGTGTGGTCGCCCGTGTTGTACGTGGCGGCCGCCATGCGACCGCTCAACGCATACCCAACCGCGTTGCCAACCCCCTGACCGAGCGGTCCCGTCGTGCTCTCCACCCCCGGTGTCTCACGAAACTCGGGATGCCCCGGAGTGATCGAGTGAAGCGAACGGAATCCCGCCACCTGATCAATCGGCACCTCATAGCCAGCCAGATGCAGCCAGCCGTACAAAAACATCGATCCATGACCGGCACTGAGAATAAAGCGGTCGCGATTCAGCCACTTCGGGTCGGCCGGATCGCAGACCAAACCGCCTCCAAACAGAAAGGCGCCAATCTCCGCCGCCCCAAGCGGCAGCCCCAGATGGCCCGAAGAACACTTGTGGACGGCATCCATGGCAAGACCACGGGCCTGATTGGCAGCTTGAACAAGAATGGCTGTATTCATGAGTCTGATATGTGTCGAAAATTGCCAATCCTAGCGGCCCGACACCAACGCGCTGGCCGGTCACGCCTCGCGCCGACCGGCCGAGGACGCCGTCATGGAAAAGCAAAGCCGGTCACCTAAAGGACGAATCCGATATCGTCAAGGCAAGGGACCGCTCGGCGGTCAACGGTCGGTGAGCGTGGGCGGAGGACCGTGAGGGGAAAGGCGTGAGCCGTATTCAGTGTCCAGTAATCAGAAATGTTGATTGCTCAGCCCGAAACGCGCGGAGTGCCACGGACGGGTGGGCAACGGGCGAGCGGGTAAGTCGGTTCGCCAATCAGACCATTTCGCGGACGAGCCCGATTCCAATGATTTGTCCATCCCGCCCATCGATCCGTCCCCTGCTTTCCGCCTCCTTCGCCCCTCAGGCCTAACGCGGCACCGGCACCTTATCGACGATCTTCCTGAGCGCCTCCGAGACCGTCAACCCCTCAATTTCGTACTCCGGTCGCAGGATCAGCCGGTGCCCGAGCACCGATGGAATGAGCAGGCGGACGTCATCCGGAGTGACGAAGTCGCGACCGGCCAGCGCGGCTAAGGCCCGACTGGCCAGCAGGAGCGCCTGCGTGCCGCGCGGCCCGGCTCCGACCGTGATCAGTTCGCTGGACCGCGTCTGCCTCACCACATCGACGACATAAGCCGTGATTTCTTCCTTCACGAAAACCTTCCCAAGAGCACGCCGCAACGCCGGCACATCCTCCGCGGGCAAGACCGCCTGCACAACCCTTCGATCAAGCAGCGCCTCCGGTGAATCGTCTCCCAGCATTTGCGTGGCCAGACGCAACTCCTCATCGCGCTGCGGGTAATCAACGGTCACTTTGAGCATGAACCGGTCGCGCTGCGCCTCAGGCAACGGGTATGTCCCCTCGTACTCAATCGGATTCTGCGTCGCAAACACCGTGAAGTTCGCCGACAGCGGGTACGTCTCGCGATCGATCGTCACCACCCGCTCCTGCATCGCCTGGAGCAGGGCACTCTGCGTTTTGGCCGGCGCGCGGTTGATTTCGTCGGCCAGCAGAAACGACGTGAAGACCGGACCGCGGACCAGCGTGAACGCCGAATCCCGCAGATTGAAGACATTGGTCCCGGTGATATCGGCTGGCATCAGGTCGGGCGTGAATTGAATGCGGTTGAATTCGCACCCGAGCACGCGCGCCAACGTCCGCACCAACAACGTCTTGCCCACTCCAGGCACTCCCTCCAGTAACAGGTGCTGGCCCGTGAAAATCGCGATCAGACACGCATCCACCACCAACGGCTGCCCAATAATCACTTTCCCCACCTCCGCCCGCGCGCACGCCAGCGTCGTCTTTAAAAACTCCAAGGGCAAGGGAGATGGATCCAGGGGCGATTCGGTCATAGCGCGCCGGAGCGTGCCGAAGTTCCGCCGCTTCGGCCAGTGGAAAAACAGTGGGAGTGACCATTCATTTAATTCTTGGCCTCATGAGAATCCGCGTAGCGTCAAAAATTCATCCGCCGCCCCATACCATGCACTCGACGTTCACCGCCTTACTGCTCATACCGCTGGCCACCGCGATGGCCACCGACTGGCCGCAATTCCGGGGACCACTGGGCACCGGCCACGCTCCGGGAAGCGCGCCCCCCTTGGAATGGAGCGAGACCAAAAACGTTCGGTGGAAAACACCGATTCCTCACAAGGGGTGGTCGACGCCCGTGGTGCATGGCGAGGTGATATGGATGACCACCGCCACGGAAGACGGCAAAGAGTACTTCGCCCTCCGCCTGAATCGAGAAACCGGAGCCGTCCAGCACACTATCCGCCTCTTCACCAGCGCCTCCCCTGAACCGCTCGGTAACTCGGTCAATGGATACGCCTCCCCAAGCCCGCTCATCGACGGAGGCCTGGTCTTCGTCCATTTCGGCAGTTATGGCACTGCCGCGCTCGACGCCCTTACCGGCGAGGAAAAATGGCGCCGGACCGACCTGCCCTGCCGCCATTACCGCGGCCCGGGTTCATCCCTCGCCCACTTCAAGGACACGCTGATCGTGACCATGGACGGCGTGGATGTCCAGTACCTGATTGCCCTGGATAAAAAATCAGGCAAAACCGTCTGGAAAACCGACCGCACCACCGATTTTAAAGACCTCAATGCCGATGGAACGCTGATCGACGAAGGAGACTTGCGCAAGGCGTACACCACTCCGTTGATCGTCACCCCTCAGTCCGGCAGTCCATGGCTCATTTCCACCGGCGCCAAAGCGACCTACGCCTACGACGCCGCCACCGGCCAGGAACGCTGGAATGTCATTTACGATGGATTCTCCAATGCCTCGTCCCCGGTCTACTCCCACGGTCTCGCCATCATCAATACGGGTTATGGCAAAGCCAACCTGCACGCCTACCGCGTCAACGATGCCACTCGCGGCCGGCTGCCCGTCGAGGACGTGGCCTGGGATTGCCTGAAACGCGTGCCCCAGCGCTCGACGCCCGTCGTGGTCGGCGATCACCTGTTCATGTTCGATGATGGCGGGTTCGCCTCGTGCCTGGAGATAAAATCAGGCGAGGTGAAATGGTCGGAACGCCTCGATGGCAATTTCTCCGGGTCCCCTGTCGTCCTCGGTGACGGCACTCTTGTCGCCTGCACCGAACAAGGAGCCAGCTACGTGCTCTCCCCCGCCGCCGACCAAATGACCGTACGCCACACCAACTCGCTCGACGACGGCATGCTCGCCTGCCCGGTCGCCGTGGCCAATGCCCTCTACCTGCGCACAAAATCCCACCTCTATCGGATCGAAGCCCGCTAATCGCCGCCTCGCCTTCGCCCGTCGATGTCCGATTCCCAACAACTGCTCAACCAACCAGGACCCGCCACCCGCAAACTCCTGCGGGCCGAAACCGCCCTGCAGCAACGCGTCGAGTTCGAATCGTTCGTCTATCGGATCCAGAATCACTTCGTCAATTTACCCACCACCGAACTCGACTGGGGCGTGCGGGAAGCCCTGGCCGCCATGGCCGAATACGTCGGGGTGGAGCAAGCGCATTGTTTCCGCGTCCACCAGCAGGGTCAGATCGTCGACCACACACACGAGTGGGCGGCCGACGGCCAAGCCACCGGCCTGTCGGCCCTCCGCCGCGTCCCGCTCGACGACGTCTTTCCCTGGGCCGCTCAACGGCTTCGCCGTGGCGACGGACTGGCGATTTACTCCGTCGCCTCGCTCGCCGAAGCCGCCGCTCTCGAACGCGCCCTCTTCACCCGCGAGGGCATCCTCTCAGTCCTCCTCGTCCCCATGCTCGTCCGGGGCGCGCTCGTCGGCTTCCTGGGGCTGGCGTCGACCACCCGGGAAATTCAGTGGGACAACGACGCGGTCTCGCTGCTCAAACTCGCCGGCGGCAACATCGCCGATGCCTTCGAACGCCAGCGCGCCGACAACGCCCGCGCCCAACTCGTCAGCATCCTCGACGCCACCTCCGACTTCGTCGCCATGGCCGAACGCCAATCCGGCCGCCTCGTCTACCTCAATCAGGCCGGCCGCCGCATGATCAGCTTCCAGCCCGAGGAAGACATAACGCTCTGGCACATTCACGACATCGTCCCTCCCTGGGTGCGCGACCTCAAACAACAAGTCTGTTACCCGACCGTCGAAGCGCTCGGGTCATGGACCGGCGAGTCATCACTGCTCACCCGCGACGGTCGCGAAGTCACCGTGTCCGAATCAATCACCCTCCTCCCCAGCCGAACAGAGGAGGGAGCCGAGTGCTATGCCTTCATCATCCGCGATATCTCGGACCAAAAGCGCCTGGAAAAGGAAGTGCTCGACATCGCCGAGCGGGAACAAAGCCGATTCGGCCATGACCTGCATGACGGATTGGGCCAGCACCTCACGGGCGTGCAATTCATGGCTCAAGTCCTCCAGCAGAAACTTGAGACCCGGGACGCCCCCGAAGCCGCCGAGGCCGCGGAAATCGCCAGCCTGATCCGCCAGGGGATCACCCAAACCCGCGACCTCGCCCGCGGCCTGTCCCCCGTCGTCCTGCAAAGCAAAAGCCTGCAAGACGCCCTGCACGATTTGGCCGGTGGCATCACGCGCCGCGGTCAGGCCGCCTGCGAAGCGGAACTCGACGACGACATCGCCATCACCGACTCCGAGACCGCCATCCAGCTGTATCGCATCGCCCAGGAAGCCGTGAACAACGCGCTCAAACACGGCCAGGCGTCCACCATCACCATTTCCCTCCAACATGACGAGGCCGGCCGCGTCGACCTCACCGTGCGCGACAACGGCCGCGGATTTCCCGATGACTTCCAGCCGGGACTGGGCATGGGGCTGCGCGTCATGAATTACCGCGCCGGCCTGATCGGCGGATCACTCGAAATCCTCCAGCGCGACGGCCACACCACCGTCACCTGCACCGTGGAGGAGGGCGAGTCCGATCGCACCCGCTCCAGCCTCCACCACACCCCGGTCATCCGCCGGGCATGAGCGGCAACCTCAAGGCTGCCGCCTGGAGTTTGTCCATTTAAGGAACGACGCCGCATGCGAATGAGAGAAGGTGGCATTGCGGTGGGACGCGACCTCCCGGGCGCGTAGGCGGTGAAGGCGTGCCATCCGGAAACTGTTTCCACTTCTCTAGCGATGGTCGCGTGAATCACACCCGAAGAATTCCCGATGGCCGCGTCATTTCTCATCGCCTTCTCTGGCTTGGGGCATCGCTTGAGAAGGCGAAGAACGGGCATCTTTCACCACGCTCCCACCACCTACGAGCCCGGGAGGTCTCGTCCCACCTCCAGCCTCAAACGCCCGCTGAAGCCTGTACTCAAAGAGTGCATGTTTCTCTGATTCAAGGCGCTTGGACGATAGGTGGCAATGCTTGCCGCCCAGAATCCTGATCGTTTCGACCACGAGAGGTTGTTACAACAGTTTTTCAGAATAGCAGCCGAAGGCCATTGGACTGCTGGGAAAAGTCCCAGCTCTTCGGGGCGAAGCCCCCTTCTGCGTCCAAAACGGTACCCAGAATGTACAAACTCCAAGCCGCGGCCTTACGGCTGCAGCAGGATCCGATACGAGCGGAACGTCTCCCCAGCCGGAAGATTGATGTGCGTATACCTGGTCTCGGTGCCGGTCGCCGTGATGTCGGACTGGAGTGGTGCCCAGGTGCCAAGCGTGGTCGTCGATTGTACTGTGTACTTCTTGCCGCTCTCCGAAGTCCACTTTAACTCGACCGACGGCACTCCCCCACCCGGCTTGTACTCCACCTCAGTGATGCGGAAATTCGTGGCGGGCGGGACGGACGCTTCGCCGTACACCCCAAAGTCGTCGATGCCCCAATACCAACTTCCCGTCCCCGTGTGGGTGAACCGGAACCGGACGCTGGCTTGGTTGTCCGCGCCCGTGACCCGGTAACGCTCGTAGCGTTTGCTCTCGACCGGGTCGTCATTGAGACGCCCGCTGATGTACGGACCAAGCGCGCTGAATGGGCGCGCGTTGATGAAATCCCCGTAGCTGCCAATCTCAACTCGCTCCCCAAGCTCATTCAGACCCTTGGCCACATCTCCGTACGTGGCGGTCAGCGTCGCCTCGGCGTCAACGTCGCCGCCAGCCGTGAACACGATGTCCGGCACGTCGATCATGTAAACGATCGGCTTCCACGTCGTCCCGTTGTCCGTCGTGTACTCGACCCCGCCAAAGCTGTCCTGATTCTGCTCGTAATTGCTGCGGAAGGCGATCCAAACGCCGCTGTGCGCCGCCAAATTGTACTCCGGCGTCGTGATCCACATGATCTGATTGCCGCTCTGCGTGTCGCTCTCACCAAACAGGCTGTTGAGGACGATCACATCCGGCACTTGGACCCGCCGGCCCCCAATTCCCGTCACCGTGTCGATGCTCGCCACGAAGAAACCCGGGTAGGCCAGCCCTTCATCCGATTCATTCTCGGCGACCCATCCCTCGGGCGTTTCGAACTCCGCCGTGTCCTCGAAATCCTCGAAGGTCCCAGGCACCTGAGGCGGAAACTCACTCCCAATCGTCATCTGAACGGGCTCGGCAAAATCTGATTTGTTCGAAAATTGGTCCTGATACCGCACGCTCACCCGCACCACCTGCCCGGGAAAAAACCGCTCCAAGCTCAGCGGCAACGACGTCAATGCCGTGGCACTCGAGAGATTAATCAGCGGCGCCGCCAGCCCGGTGGCCGGTGAAAACCCCGCCCCCTCGGCCGCCACCTGCCAGACGCTCAGTCCGTGGCTCTGCCCCGGATCCGAGGCGACAAACGCCGATCCCGTTAACGTGACACTCGAGCTGAAAAAGGGCGCGGTGGCCGGTGCGCTCACCGTCGGGCGCGCCGGCGGCGATTTGGGCGGAATCGCATACAACCCGATGTTGTCCAGCCCCCAGTACCAACTCGCCGTGCCCGCATGCGCAAACCGCAGCTTCACCTTATCTTTGTTGTCCGCCTGCGGCAGCCGATACACCTCGACCCGCTTCGACTCGACCGAATTGTCGTTGATCCGCCCTTGAATGTAGGGCGCCAAATCCGGCGTGATCGGCGCCTTGATGAAACTGCCGTACGTGCCTCCAAAAAAATTCCCCTCCGAATCAGTGTACACCGCCGCCTCCCCGTGGCTCGCATTCAGCGTCGCCTCCGCATCGATGTTTCCTTCCCCGTCCCGCACGATGTCCGGCGCATCAATTAAATAGGCCACCGGCAGCCAGTTCGCACCGTCGTCCACCGAATACTCAACCGCTCCGATGTTGTCCTGATTCTGTTCGTAGGCGCTGTAAAACACCAACGTCACCCCCACCTGCCCCGTGCAGTTGAAGTTCGGCGATTCCAAATACATCACCTGATTTCCACTCCGGACATCTGATTCCGAATAGATGAACTTGTTGATCATCAATTGCGTCACCGGCGCCCCGTTCACCACCTGTCCCTGTGCCACCTGAAGCCGCCGACCGGAATCCCACGCGCCAATCGACGTCATCCGGTCCCGCGTGATCACCACCCAGTCCTTGTACGACGCCGAGAGCGGGTCGTCCAAATTCGGATCCGGATTCCCCTCGTCCGTAAAATTCGTCGCCGTCCAACCCTTGGCCGCCAAGTCCTGCCCTTCATCAAAATCCTCAAAATCTTCAAACGCCCCCGCAATTGGCGCTGGCAGAGTGACGTTGGTTTGGGCAACCCCCGTCGAAATCCCGACAGTAAACGTTATGACCGCAATCGCGGCCCCTCGACGGCATTGGATTTTTGACATGGCTCCCCCATTCAACACCCAATGCCCTTCTGCATGCAATCATTTCGACACAAAGAGCATGACAAATGAACGCATAGAAAGATCACGGATCGATGCCGAATCTTCTAGACGGAGAAACTTTCACCGAAGTCGTTGGTATTCTAAGACTGCGGCAAATATTGCCGCTCTGGCTGGCAAAAGCCCCTTCTGAACCAGGGCATTCCGCCCGCGCCATGAGGCACAGGCTCTCCGCGGATGGGCCCCCAGTCCTTCAACCTAAAAACCCGGATGGGAACCACGAAACACACGAAAAACCAGGGCGTTGCCCAATGCTCACCGTCCACCTGATGGATGAGGAGGTCGCTTGTCCTAACCCAATGAATTTTCGTGTGTTTCGTGACTTTCGTGGTTCCAACGTCCCTTTTTGGGTTCAATCCTTCCAGCAGAACGCCTGACGGCACTGCCGCGCCACCGCCAGGCCGAGGCTGAATCGTCGGGTGGCTCCACTAAAAAGGGAGTTTTTCAACCACGAAATGCGCGAAACACACGAAAGGTCATTGGATTACGATGAACGATCCCCTCATCCGTTGAGTGGACGCGGCTTGCGAAGCAACGCCTTGGCTATCCGTGGTTCTTGTGTGTTTGGTGGTTCCCATCCCGGCCAACGCGCCGGCCGGGTTTCTGACTGGAATTTGCTTCCGGGGGCCGGCGCCGGGAATGGAAGCGTGAGTCATGCGCGGGGGAGTGAGAGGGGGTCTGTCCCGAATGGCACTCAGTGAATCCACAAAACTTTCCCCATCACAGTTTTACTACCGTGTTAACGCCCGGCTCGCGTTGGAGTACCGCCAGAAAAGGCGGCATCGACGGCCCAGCCGCACTGCTGATCGCCCGAATCGGTCCCCAGTGGCTCCGCCTGACAGACCCCGTCGATTCCGCCTCTTCCGGCGGCACTCCAACTCACCGCACCCGCCTCATCGTCGGGCCGCTCGCTCGGCGTGTTGTGTTTGCTTGGCTAACAATTGATTGTGTTACGCTCTCTTAACTGAGCGCCGTTCGGCTCTGACCCAATTCCAGCCAGCCGCGGCCTCCGGGCCTTCACCCCCTTGCCTCCGCACCCCCGGCGGGCTTGTAGGTGAGCCTTCGCGACCGCGCGCCGCCCCGCCCCACCAACCGCCACCCCGCCCCCAAAAACTCGACCATCCCACAGTTGCGGGAATCACCCGCCGCCGTAATCTGTCCTTCCTCGCGCCTGGGTGGCGAA
Source organism: Verrucomicrobiales bacterium (assembly GCA_046155625.1). Taxonomy (GTDB): domain Bacteria; phylum Verrucomicrobiota; class Verrucomicrobiia; order Verrucomicrobiales; family V1-33; genus CAJBME01. The sequence goes on from JBJXFS010000388.1 coordinate 12,993, forward strand.
ATTGGCAGACGCGCCAGACTTAGGATCTGGTTCCGCAAGGAGTGCAGGTTCGACCCCTGTCCCAGGTACTTTCTCTACAATACCGGTTAAATAGAAGCACATACGCATTTTATTTGTGTTTCGTTTGGGGTTCAATTACACTCGCCAGGTGAGCACAATTGCCCCGAAATTGCCCCGCGATTGCCCCGCGATTGCCCCGAAATTGCCCCGCCCGCGCCCCGAAAAAAGCCACGTCTTTGTGGAGGGCCGGAAATGGACCCTGGAGTTGCATTGCGGGTTTTGGCGAATTCGCAGCCGGCGCAAGGGCCGATCGATCACGAAATCGCTGAAGGTGTCGAACTTGGTAGAGGCCCGGGAGGAGGCGAAGAAATGGATCGCCGCGGCGGAGGAGGGGCGATGGACGCGCGAGGGGAAAGGAAGCCTTGAAACGCTCGCGGCCACGTACCTTGAGATCCCGAAACGAGTCAGTGCGAAGGCGACCACGACCAACGTTTCCCGCCTTCGTACGGTCGTTCGGGTGGCACTCGGAAAAGAACTCTCGGAGACGTCGGCTGCGGTTGTCGGTCCTGATCTCTGGGCGGACTACTACCGGGCGGCTCTCAAGAAGTACGATCGCAAGCTCGACTACACGACGAGGGCGGCCGAAAACGCCCGACTGAATGCGGCGGTCCGGGCCGCCCGTTCCATTTTCCTGCCGAAGTACGCCAAGCCGTACGCAGAGGCGGGGATTTTTCTCAACGCCGACGCCGCGAAGGCTTCCCTACTACCGGAACCGTGGCTTCCGCGTCCCGAAGCGAAAGACGTCGATCTCCTGGACGTCTGGCCCACGTGGCGGGAACCTGATCCTGCCCTCTGGCTGGCCGTCGGCTTGGCCCGCTTCGCCGGCCTCCGCCGAGATGAAGTCTGGCATTGCCGTCGGACCTGGATCGAGGAGCGCGACGGCACCGTGTTCGTGGTGCTCAGGGACCGGCCGGAGGAAAAGTGGCAGACAAAGACGGGTCGACCATACCGGGCATTGGTGCTCAACGCAGAGTTGGCCGCCTTCCTGTCGTCCTCGCCAGCGGAGACCGTGTTCTTTCCCGCAGCCACCGAAAAATGGTTCGTGAACCACGTCTGCAACGCGCTTCGACCTTTCACCGGCAATTCCAACAAGCCGCTGCACCGGCTTCGCGGCCTCTATGCGGACCAGCTCACCCGCGAAACGGAAGAGGCAATCATCGCCAAGCGTGCGGGGATTGCCGCCGCCCAGGAAGGTCTCGGCCACACTTCCCCACGCACCACCGAGAAACACTACCTCCGAGATTCCTGATGCCGTACGCCGACAAAGAGAAGCAGCGCGAGGCACAGCGCGAAAGCTACCGGAGGCGGCTCGCCGATCCGGAGTTCGCCGAGGCGGAGCGGCAACGGAAGGCCGCTTCCCAGGCGAGCGAGGCCGGGCGCGCCGCGCTACGAGCCAGGGTGGCCCGCTGGCGGGCGAAGCAGGCTGAGAAATGACCAATCATGGTTCCACGCTCAGGTCGCGCGCCCAGCGGCGGCGAACAGTCAGGGTCAGTTTATGCAGCGAGCTTTTGCGCTGGCGTTCCTCGAACAAGAAATATCCCTGAACGCAGGAATTCGTGTTCGGATTCACGCGCGAGCCCAAGCCGACGAAAAGGATGCTCGAATAATCGAAATCGGCGGCAGCGAAAACGTGCACGTTGTCCTGGTAGAACGAGCCGCGCACATAAGCAGCCGGCGTGGAGTATTTCCGATGCGCGCTGGCGTAAGTTGTCGTCGTCGAAGAAAAACGGATTTCCGCAGCACTTCGGCCAGTTTCCGTTCCTCCGGCATGAAGCGCGCTGGTGTTATGCCAGTGCGACGGAAAGTTGCTTGGGAACACAGTCGGCTGCGCCGGCATCTGATCGGTTGCGACGGTCGGGTGGTAGATTTGCAGCAATAGCAAATCCGAGCTTTTGCCGTCATTGATTCCGACCCCCGAGCCCGAAGTGTTCGCGTTTTCGTAGGCACCCGCCAATCGTTCAATCGTGGTTGTTGGCGCGGTGATCGGTTGAATCCCGTAGTTCACCGCGGTGAATTTCCGCTTCACGTTTCCAAACGCCAACCCCTCCGGAAGATGCGGCGTCGGAGGGGTGATGGCCGTCGTCGCTTCCCAGGTTGTCGAAGTAGGCACCGCGGAAACGATCCATTCCTGATTGAACCAGGGGGTCGGATCCGCCAGGCGCACGGTGCCGAATACAGTTCCGGTCCCAGGGTTGAGCGCGCTAGTCACGGTGATGTTGTTTACGACCACGCTGGCAACGGTGAAAGTGCCATTGTAGCCCGATGGCGTCACTCCTTGAATCACGATGGAATCTCCAGGGGATTTGCCGTGACCGGCCGCCGTGATTGTGAAATCTGAGACGGTCGAGCTTGCCGCGGTGATGGCGGTTCGCGGCATGACAGTGCCCGAAAGGTTCACTTTACTGCCGACGGCAAAGTGATGCGCGGCCGACGTGGTGACCACCATTTTCGCGCCATTCGTCGTGATGTTCGACACGTTGTAAAGAACAGGCCAGCCGGTCGAATCACCCTCGACCGTTGATTGCGTCACCCCTGGCACCCCGGCGACTTGCAACGTCAGGTTGTAAGTGAACCGCAGTTGTTGATCTACGAGTAAAGCAATCGGCGACGCCAGTTTGATGCGCGAGAACAATGGCGCTTCTAGCGCGATGGTCGTCGCCCCGACGCTTTGCGAGCGGTCGAGGGTCACGCTTGTGGTCGAAACATAACTTGCAATCACCCCGACTTGCCCGGTCCCATAGACCAGCAGTTTCCCCACATCGCCCGCGGAAAAGGTGCCGGCACCGCTCGTCCGAGTGACCGTCACCCCGGTTTGCGAAAACGTGCCAGCCGGCACCGACGTCGCATTATTGTTCGCGACTCCGATTTCGGCAATCGTCACCGAGCCGACTTCGGCCGTGAAATCGTAAGTCCGGCGCAAAGTGATTTTTGCGTTCACCGCGTCGAGGATGGTCGTTTGGCTGGCCGTCCCGTCGTCAAATGTGAAGGTCGGATAAGTGTTCGACCGCTTGGTTTCCGTCGTCAGTCGCGCCTGGTTGACGTGGTAAAGAGTGATCGATGTCGTCGTGACCGTCCGAGTCTCGACCACCGTGACCACCGTCGCGCTTGAGAACGCGGAGATTTTACTTTCCTCCCCCGATCCAAATTTGATCAGCTTCCCGACGTCGGCAGCGGTGAAGTCGCGCGCGCCCGACGTCCGGGTGACCGTCGTCCCCGATTGGTTGTAATCGCCCGTGATTGCCTCGCGCGTGTCAGTCGTCCCCGTGCCCGCCACCCCGTAAACCATGCACTCGCGCCAAGCAATCGTGGCTGCCATGTCCATTCCGCAGTCAAGGATCAGGTTGTTTTGATCAGGCAGCCGGCGCACGACTTTCCCTGACTTGCTGTCAATCACGCAAATGTCAGAAAAACGGCCAGATGCACGGCAGCCGTATTCGAGAACGCGAGGATCGGAAAAAGGTTTAAGCGAGTTCATAAACGATAAGCAGTTGTTGATTGATGTTTTCCGCCTGAGACGATGGCTCGGCAGGGAAAGCGGCTTGGACGTTGGTAATCGTGAGAGCCTGGGAAACGGTCCCCGCTTGGTTCGAGAAGGGCGGAGGATAAATGACGAGAGTGTAAACGATCAGGGTCGCTTGACTCACCGTGGCCGGTTCGTTTTTTACGAGCGAGACAATCGTCGAAAGATAGTCGATTAAAAGCTGATTGCCCACGCTGTTCGCCTGACTCGAATCGGGGGGCGCGACAATAACTTGAAAGTTATCGATGAACAATTCTTGATGAACGGCAATCTTCGGCCCGGACGATGCCACGCCGATTCCGCGCATCCCTGCAAGCACCGTGATCATGCAGAGGTGTCGCCCGAAAGTTCAAGGTTGCTCCCGTGCCGCTCGATATAGATTTGCGACCATTGCGTTCGGCTTTTCGAGTGTGAATCAGGATGGCGCAATGTCAGGTCGGCCACGGCAATCGTGATTTGCCCGGTTCCCTGCTGCTTGATTTTGCAGGAAAAGCCATCAGGCAAGGAGGACGGCGCGGTCAAAGTGATGGCGCTTGCCCCCGTGTAATAGAGCACTTTCCCGTTATCGTCCGGACCGAGGTCGCGCGTTTCGCTTACGGCCCGAAAAACGTCAGCATGGAACCCAATCCGCTTTACGCCCATAAGGATGGCCGAAGTCAGAGAAAACCCTCCGAGCGCGTCGAAAACCGCCGCCTTGCCCTGGTCGGCCGCCCCGTTGCCGCCGATTGAAACCGCCTCGAACGGCTTCCCCTGCACGAATGGCGTGCCCTGGGCTTCGCTCCACCAGTTGTTCCCGAAGGCGATGGTCATGCCGCCGCCGAGGTAGTCCCTCAGCAGTTCCTGAATGATCATCGTCACCCGATCAAGCCCTCGTTCATGGGACCGCGCCGGAAACGGATCGCCGGTCGGATACTCGGTCGGCTGGAGCCGCGGCGTGTCCCGGTAGACGACGACATGATGTGTGGATGCGTACGGCTCCGCCGTGATGAACCTCGGGTTGTAGTTGGTCTCCTCCTCCTCGTCATCCCACAGGAGCACCTGATACTCGCCGGGCCCGAGCTCGACCCAGTCCGGGAGCGGCGTGATGGAGACATCGCGCACCCTCACCTTGATGTGGGACACATCGATGAAGGGCCACGTGATCGGGTAGGGCGTTTCGATACTCCCGTTTCCCTCGTACGCGGTGGCGCAGATTTCGGTCGCGACGGCCATGGCTCAAGCAGGCGGGGGCACATCGAATCGACGGCCTCGAATCGCATCGATCAGCTCCTGGCGCAGGTGCGCCCGGTCCTTGTTGCACTCCTCGACATGCCCTTCGAGCTTGGTGATCTGGGTCTCCATTGCCTCGATGCGCTCATTGATCTGCGATTCGAAGCGCGAGAAGAGAAACTTGATGGTGGCGAGCGCGCCACCCCCGACGGTCAGCAAAGTGCTGCCGATAGCTGATAGGGTTCCGGTGTCCAGCTGCATGATGATTAGAAGTCCACGTCGTGGCCGCGGGTGTCGATGTGCACGAAGGTCGGGTAGAGTCCGAGGCCGCCTCGGAAGACGAATTCCTGCCGCGTGTGGGGATTCACGAAGGGCGTCCCTCGGAGGCGGGTGGCCGCTTTGAAGACCTGGCGCGGCGTCCTCCCCTTGGCCTGCACGTCGGTGGCGCGGAAGCTGAGGTGGTAGCTGGCGGTCGCTCCGCCCACGCTCCGGTTGTAGCTAGGCGAGCGGTAGCTGGAGGTCACCGTGATCGACGCATTGAGATCCTCCCGGACCTGATCGAGGACGATGAGAGTCGGAACGATGTTCGGCCACAGATGCCGGGGCGGACAGGTGTTCCGCCCATTCGAATTCACGCGCGACCAGTAGGGAGTGAACTCGCGGCCGCGGAAATGCCGCAACCCGAGCGCATCGATGAACGCCTCCAGCTCCTCGGTCATTTGGAAATCGGGTTCTTCCCGTCACGGGCGGGCGGGGTGTAGGTGGCCGTCCCCGTGGCCGAATGCAGCCCGTCAGGCGTGCGGGTCGTGAACCCGAACTCGAAGACCAGGTTGTCCGAGGCGCAGCCGACCAGGCCGAGGCAGGTGAGTATCAGAATGACGGGTTTCATGATGTTTGAAGAAGCTGGTGAAGGACCTGCTGCGCCTGGAGCTGCCGTTCGCGGCCGAATTCGCCGCGGTACTCGCGGGCCAGCAGATCCTGGTTCTTCGAATCCATGATGGCCTGGGCGCGTTCCTGGTTGCTGGCGGGCAGCCCGGCGGCCTGACCGGTGATGAGTTTCGACTCGCTGAGCAGAGACGCTCCACGGGCCATTGCCTGGACGACCTCGGCGCTGGTGAAAACCGGGTTGTCCGATTTCAGGCCAAGGGTCGCTGCGAAACGCTGGGCGAGCCCCAGGTTGCGGTGATACTCGCCACCCCAAGCCTTCTTGAGGGTCGCCGTTTCGGCGGCCAGGAATTCGGGCTCGCCGGCCTTCGCTTGATCAACGCCGGCCAGCACCGACTTCTCGTAGTACCCGATAATGTCCTTCACCGCGGACGGCGAGAGGTGGTGCTTGTGGGCGATCGATCGGAATTCCTTCTCGCTCTCCGCGTCCCACTGGTCCTCGGGGAAGGTTTCGGGTCGCAGAGTTTCGCCATACCCGTCGGGAGAATCGGGCGCGCCCACGACTTTACGCCAGGCGGCAATCTGGTCGGGGGTGGCATCCGGTCCGGGCGCTTCGAGGCGCTTGCCGACCATGGCCTTGGTCTCGACGTAGCTGCGCCCGAGGGCCTCCAGCATTTCCGCCCGGGATGCGAATCCCTGGAATGGCTGAAGACTCGGCGTCGTGCGAAACGCTTCGGGCAGTTCCGATTTCCAATCCTCGCCGCTGCCGCCCTGCGGCGGAGTCGACGTGGAATCCGGAGCGGTACCGCCGTTCGATTGACCCTCGGCGGGAGCGCCCGCGGCCGGTGATTCAAGCAAAGAGGCGCTCATCGTTGCACCCTCCCTGCCCAGGCTTCCTTCTCCGCGGCCCCGAGCTGCTCGAAAGCCTCAGCCGTGCCCCCGTGCTCGATGAAAAGCTCGCAGGCGCATTGGCGCAGTGTCCTCACCCTCTCCTCGCGCGGGTGTTCAGGCTCCGCCGAATCAGGCTCCGGCGGCAGTTCGATGGCTTTTCGTTTTGTTTTCATGGTTGGTGTAAAACTGGAATGGGTGACGCCTTGATGGCCTCCTCGATCTCCCGCAGCACATCGCACTGGCCGTCGATTTTGGCGGCAGCGATGGAGTCGTGACGGCCGTTGCTGAGGGTGAACCGCGGCCGGTGATGGCCGAACTTCAGCCGCAGATCGGCGAGCACTCGGGCGCCGTCCTCGGTGCCAAAGACGCGGGCGTACACGGACGCCAGCTCGCGGGCCGCCGCGTCCCGGGCATCCCCGCTCTTTCTGAGCCGTTCGATTTCAGGATGGGGAAACTCTTCGCTCATGCCGCCAGCCCTCCAGGAAGTGCCCGACCGACCATCGAGTCGGGCTTGATCGATCCCACATCCGCGAGCGCTTTCGCCGCCCCCATCTGCTGTTCCATGGAAACCGCCTGGGCAGCCGCCTCGGCACGGGCCGCGCGCGACTTGTCGCGATCGGCCTCCGGGACCAGCCACTTCGGAGGGATGCCGTCGGCGAGTGCCGTCGCGCGTTCGCTCGCATCGAGGTCGTAGTTGTCGAGGACATCCGGCCGCAGTCCGGCAATCAGCCCCACGCGCTCGATGGTGCGATGGTAGGCGAGGGTCGGTAGACTGCGGAGCGCCAGGGCGATCCGGCTCGAATACTCGATCGCGGGCACCGGAATGAATGCTTCGGTTTCCGAAACGGCCTGCGCCAGGATCTCGGGGGCCGCGGGATACTGGCCAGCCCGCAGGAGAATGGAGAAGACCCGAGCGAGCAGCGGATTGAAAAGCTCGGTCGTCATCCGGGCGAAGGTCGGACTGAACTGGATCAGCTTTTCCTGGCTCCGTTCGGCCACCTCGCGGGCGGTCATCTGCTTTTCCAGCTGCGCGAACATCTGGAAGAGGTCCACATGGAACGCCTCCCGGACCGCCTTCTGGCGTTCCTGGATCCGCTCAAGCTGGGCGTCGACCGATCCACGGTCGTTCAGCGGCCGCGGAAGCCGGTTCACCAGGTCCTGGGAAAAGTAGGTGATGCCGTTGGCATTGGCGTCGACCTCGCCCTCCATCTCCTCCGGCGCGAGGATCGGCGGGAAGGCCATCTTCTCGGCCAGCGCATCGGCCATTTTCTGCAGGTGGTTGAGCTGCCGCGCCTCGGGCAGAGCGGCCCAGGCCGGCGACCAGCCGTAGAGACTGCCGGTCGCGCTGCCCCATTCGAGGTACCGGGACACGAAGGCGGGCATCTCCTCATAGCCGCCTTCGAACACGATGTGGTTGCCGTCCCGTTCCAGGTAGACCGAGGCGATGGGCATCTGCGACGCCTCGCGTTTCGACGGGTCCCGATCTTCCCGGGGAAAGATGGCGTGCAGGAATTTGAACTTCTGCTGCGCCTTCGCGCCACCGGCCGCCAGGGCCTCCCGGAGTTTCGCGCTCAGCTTCTCTTCCCCGAACTTCTGAGCCGCCTGCCGGGGCGTGAGGAAGAACTCGCGGAAGACGGTGTCCACGTTGCCGTCGGCGTCCTCGTCGATGACGTAGCTGCCGGCCGTCCAGCACATGAAGTTCAACGGCGACTTCCGTCCCGGCTCCGCGTAAAGGCACGCCGTCCCGAATCCCGATCGGTCCAGATAGAATTCATGGACCGCAAGGTAGAAATTGCTCGTCGCCAAGAGCCTCTGAGTGATCTGGGTGCACTCGGCCAGCCACTCGCGCGCCTCAGAATCATCGACTCCGGCCGGGGGCTCGAACGCGAACCAGGCGGTCTCCATCGGCGACATCCAGGCGAGCTGCCCATTGGCCAGCGTCATGTTTGCCTGGACCGCAGTGATGTCGAAAAGCCTGGATTCGCGCGCCGTGCTCGGGCTGAGGCAGGTGTCCATGCCCGGCTGCCGGCGCGGCATGATGTAGTCAGCGCACTCCTGCCAGATCGTCTCGAAAGGCGAGCGCAGGTTCTTGAGCGCCGTGTACCGCTCACTGAGCTGTGTGGCCAGGTCGTTCATCCGAGGAGCGTGCGCATTCCGCCAAGGGTGGATTCACCAGCGAAGATCGTGTTCCGGCCTGAATTGGTTCGCCGCGCCGACTGCCGGCGCGCCATCTGCTCCGCCTGGGTGATGTCGGCCGAGGTCGAGGAAGGAGGGGGCGGCGCTGGAGGGGCCGGAGTTGGCTGCTCGATGTGGGGAAGCTCGATGGGCTTCTTCGCCGCCTTGAGCTGCTGCCACATCAGCCGTTCCTGAAGCTTTTCATTGCGCTTTTGCTGCGAGGTCTGCTGCGGTGCTCCGCCGCCTTTGCACCAACGCCGAAGCCGGCCGCCAGCGTAGATCAGGCCGGGTTCGAAAGCCGGTCCTCCGGCAGCATCAGGGTGAAAATCGTGCATGGCGTGGAATGCGCCGAAGTAACGGCGCGAACCTTCGCCATCTGAGCACGTTTCTGCGCTCGAAGCAAACCCATTTCGTTGACCACGGGAGGTGTTTGACGAATTCCCGCATGTCCCCGGCGGCGAGCCAGATGTGCCACCCGTCACACTGGTGCTTCGGCCACATGACGTGGGGGTTGAGGATGTCGACCGAGTCGGCCGCCACCGGGACCGGCCGCGCCATCAGGAAAACGGACGGCGTGGAAATGACGAAGCCGTGCAGCAGGTGCGCCTCCAGATCCTCGGCGAACGGACGGGCGCACGGTTCGCGCGCGTAGACCTGCATGGCTTTCTCGATCGGGGTCATTCCACAAGGTTGCTGGCGACTCCCACGGCATCGCGAACCGGATGCATCAGGCTCGCGGCGCTGGCCGCAGTTTCGTTGGCCAGGCCGGCCGCCATGAGCACGGCCTCCACATCCCGCATCAGGTCTTCGATAGGTTCGTCCGAATCGAGGAAGTCGAGCGTGGCCAGGCGCTTGGTCGCGGTCACCCCGCGCGCCGCACTGGAAAAGATGTCACCCTCCGGTGAGTGCGTTCCGAATGCCCGACCGGCCGCCGACTCAAAGGCGTCGCTGAGCCCAGGAATCCCGTGGAGGGGCCCGGCAAGCGTGGCCGCGCCCATTCGTGCGAGTCCCCAGTTTCGCTCGTCGAAGAGCTCCTCGTCATCGTCGTCGCGCATGTCGCGCCACGCATTGCGGAGGATCGCCGCCATGAGACCACCTACCCCCCACACGAGAGCGGCCACCTTCACCGCGCGCCGTGGATTGGTTCGGGTGTCGCGGGCCGCCCAGGCCGCGAGGGCGATCTTCTGCCGAGCTTCCGAGGCGAATGCCCAGCCCAGGCGAGCCAGCGGATGCGTCGCCGTGTTCTCATACAGGCTCCTCGTTCCCGCCCGGGTGGGCTGGGCCACGCGCTCGGTCAGGCGTTCGGCTTCGTGCCTCGCACGCGACTCCGCGGCCGCGCCCGACAATCCGGCCGCACGGGCGAGGCCGCGATGGTAATCGAGCAGGATGGCGTACGTCCCTGCGGTGAAGAGTGCATCCGCGCCGGAGATGAGCGTGCCCATGCGCTCGGCCGCGTGCTTGATCGCGTTTGGCTTCGTCGATCGCAGGCCCTCAGCCGCCTGGCCGACAATGGGCGGCGCTTGGCGGAATCGACGCCGCACGAAGTCGGACTGCATGGCATCCCGCCACGAGAGTTGGCCGGCGAACAGGCGCCCCAATCGGGAGAGGTAGGCACCGGTCGGCATCTCGACCGAGGCCGCGGCGAGCTGGGTCGACTGGACCATGAGGGTGCCGAGGCGGCCCACGAGTGCCATGCGCGCGCCGCGGCCGGTCATGCGGCTCAGCACCTGATTGGCCGCGAGCGCCGATGCGGCGTCGCGGTTGCCACCCTGGGCGAAAAGGTCGACCCATCGACGGAGCACCGTGCGGGCCTGGTCCCCGCCGGCCGCAGCGATGGCGTTCCCGACCTCGCGGTTCCCGAGGACCGCGTTCGCATCCACCGCGAAGTCGTAATACGCCTTCCAATGTTCCATCTGCCGGTGGTGTCCCAGCAGCGTCTGCAGGGCGTCCCGGAATTCGGGTTCAGCCTGGGCGACGCGGCTACGGGTCCGGAGGCTGCCGGGCGTCAGTAGGTTTCCACTCATTGCCTGGCCGGAGACTGGCTCGACCACCTCGCCGGCCTTCGCCTGGACCGGTTTGACGGTGAGCGGTGCGTAGTTGTCGTGCCGCGGCAGGTTCACGCCGTGCCGCTCGCGGTACAGCCGATTGAGCTCGGGGTACTCCCGCGCATAAGCGTCCTGGATGAAACGCATCACTTCGCGTCCTTCGGAGGAAAGCCCTGCGGCCACACGGTCGACCCACGCCTGATTGATGGCGTATCCGACCATGTGCCGCTGCCCGTCCTCCTGCGCCCACATCAGCAGAGCCTGGATCACTTCCATCTCGGACAGACGGCCCCAATCGCCGCCGTCGATGGACGGCCGCGAGAGTTTCCAGCGCAGCTTCTCGCCTTCGAGGACAGAGCCGTCAGCGAGCCGCGTGAAGAGGTCGGACACGGCGTCGGCCGTCGTCTGGACGGCGTCCTCGTAGGCATTCGAGGCCGCTCGTTCTGATTCCACCATCGATCGGGCCGTCGCAGAATCGTTGCCAAAGACGTACCGGGCCACCTCCTCGAAGGACGAGAGGGAGAGAAAGAAGTCCTTGGCTTTGCCCTTCCACCCGAGGTCCCGCTCAGCGCGCTCCTGGCGTTCCTTCGGGGTGCCGAGTTTTCCGGTTGCCACCATCAGATCGCCGCGAGCGGCGTCTCGCCTGGCCCGTTTGTCCGCGATCCGCTGCCGCCAGTCGAGCCAGGCATTGTCGAACGTATCCTCGACTGCCTCGACCGCGGCCGCGCGCGCCGCGGCGACCAAGTTCGACCAATCACCCACAAGATTCACCAGTTCCCTCTCGCGCATGGCGAGCGTTTCTTGCTCCGGCGAGAGCGTGCCGCCCGCGATCAGGGTGTCGAGGCGCGCCATCTCCGCCTGCTTGGCCGCGTCATCCATGACCATCGCCCGACCGACGGCATTCATGAGCGAATGCCCATCGGCACCCAGCTGTCCGATGGTCTTTTCGCCCGGCAGTCCCTTCCGCGGGCGAGCGCGATCGAGCAGGGTTCGGAGTTGGGCCGTGTACTCACGGCGGAGGAATCGCTCCAGCTCGGCATCGAGGCGCGCCACCCGACCGACCAGGTAGCGTTCCCGGGCCTCGTTGGTCGAAAGCGAAGCCAGCTTCACGAAGCCGCCGACGCGTGCACGGACCTCAGGGGGAAAACGCAGGAGCAGGGCATCCAGGGCCACCAGGCCGCGAAGCAGATCCCGGCGGTCCATCTGCCGCTGGGTCGAGGGCAACTTCTTGATCTCCTCCTTGGCCCACGCGTTCGCCTCGTCTCGCGCCTGTTTGCGAGCGGCACGAATCCGATCCTCCACCTTCCGCATCTGCTGTCGCATCTTCTCGGCGCCTGCCAGCTCGTGGCGCAGGGCGTCCCACAAAGCATCCGGGGTTGGGGCTGCGATCAGACCCGCCTCATAGGCCTCCTGCGCCGCCTGGTCGGGTGCGCGGGCGCCACCGAAGAGCCATCGGGGAAGGCCGGCGGAGCCATCGAACTCGCCGTCCAGCTGCTTGCCCGCCTGCTTCGCCTTCGTGCGCGACATCAGCAGCCCGCGTGGGAACGGCGATCCAGGCACGTACTGCAGGAAGGTTGAGACCAATGGGCCTGCCTGCGCCTTACCCAGTTCGGGCTGGGCGAGCAGGCTGCCCGTCTCGTCTTCGATCGTGCCGACAAGTTTTTCCTCGATCTCGTCAATTCGCCGCAGTCGTGCCCTCTCGATCCCGGCACGCGTGTCGAAACCACCCGCCGACTCATCGTTGTGGCGGATTGATCGAGCAAGGGCTTGTAGTTCCTCACGCGCCGCTTCGAACATCGCCCGCCGCTGGCGAGGCGGCAGCCCTCGTGCCTGCGCCGCGCGCGCCACGTTCTCCAGCATGTCAGCCGAGCCGACGGAGAAGGTGGATGGTTCTGCGCCTCCTTCGTACGAGGCTTCCTGTTCCATCAAACCTTTCGCCCGCGCAGTCGTGAAATCCCAGTTGTCGTCAAAAGCGATGGCGTCGATCACCCGGTATCCCCCGGTCCGCCCGGCCTGGATGAGTGGGGACAGCCAGTTCATCCCGGCAGTCAGTGAGGTTTTGTGAGGTAAGGACACCATCACAGAAGTCGCCCCTTCCCGTCCGACTCCTCGTCCGATGTGGCCGGCCATGTCGGAGAGGTCCACGCGCTCGACGGCCATGACCTGGAGCTTCGTTCCGAGGTAAATCACGTGCGCGTGCCCGGGATCGAGCGTCTGCGTCACCTTCGCCATGCTCGCCAGCTTGAATTCACTATCGAGCATCGGCAGTTGGTCGCGTGGGACCGTTTCCCAGTCCGCCAAGGCACTGCCTGGAGTCGGTGGTGTCGGCAGATCGAGCTTCCCACGCTTGGCCTTCACTTGGACCTTCGCCCCTGTCGAAGCCAGCATTCCGTGCTCCCGGAACGACCAGTATTCTTTCCCGTTTGTCACGACGTGATCCAGCAGCGGCATGCCCGCTATGGACGCCGCCTCGTTGAGCCGCCGAGTCAGGTCGAGGTCCGCCTGTGAAGGGGCGGGATTCCCCGACGGGTGATTGTGGGAGACGATCCATCCCACCGGCTGCGAGCCCTTGTGCCTCTCTGCCAGTGAGACCACCGCGGCGATCATTTCGCGGATGCCCGCGATGCTCTCATTGACCGAGCCGACATGGACGATCTGAGAACCGATCACTCGGTTCTTCGTGTCGAGCACCGCTACCTTGATCGATTCGAAAAACGGAGAGCGGACGGCAAGCGCGAGCTGGTGGAAGTCGGCCGGCGAATTGATCACCGCACCTCGAATGTCGAAGCTGGGGATCTCCCGCGAAACGAATTGATGGAGGATCGATGAAACAGGCCCCTGTTCGATCGCCGCGAGCGCGGCCGCTTGCTCCTCCGGCGTCGCGTTACCCTGGATCAGCCCTCGCCAGGCCCTTCCAGCCAAATCTCGTTGCGCTGCGACGGTGGCGGATTCAGGCCCCCTTCCGGCCCCCGGTCGTACGACACCGAAGCCGACGGCGGCAAAGGCCTTTTTCCCTTTCGCCTGTTTGTCTTTCGGAACTTCGGTGAAGTCGAAATAGCCTTGGATGAGCTGTTCTTGCTCATGGGTAAGTGTATCCGCATCCGGTGATTCCTCAACCCTTGACGCCTCCCATGTGTCGGCGGGGTCGACGGCATCGGAATTGGCGGCGCCGGCCGCGGCTTCCGCCTTCACCCGCGCCTTGAACCCGGCCAGATCCACATTGCGGGCCGCCTTAACCTGCCTGGTGGCCAGTTGGTCCACGGTTATGTGGGCCGCCTTCAGGACCGCCTTGTTGTGGACCGCCTGTTCCTCGACCCTGGCGAGCCGGGCGAGGAACTGATCGACTTCATCCCCGATCTTCCCTTCGGCACGTGCCTTTTTCAGGTTCCAGGCGCGCTTCACAAGATGCGCCAGATAGGCACGGGCGGCGCGCAGGAACGAGAGCACCTTGGCTGCCCCCTTGCCGGACGCTCCCGATTGCGCACGAGCCGCCTCGGTCAGACTGCGGGTGACCAGTCCACGAGGCGCCAGTGGCCCGTCCTCTTTGCGTTGTCGATAAAGCTCCGCGCGAAGCAGGGAGGAGACGCCTTCGATCAGGTCGGTATCGGAATCTCCGGTCAGGTATCGGTCCCCGGTTGCCTGCTCCACGAGTTCCAGGACGCCGCGCGCCTCCTCCCGGGAAAGCAAGCCTCGGGCGAGTGCGGCCTTCATGCGTCCCTCGATTCGCTCCTCGAAGATATCGAGCACGGTTGCGCCGGCGTTGATCTTGGAGAGGTCCTGATACATCCCGTCCCGCATCGCTCCCACATTTTCGCCGAGCACGATCATCCCGGCCGACTCGCCCGGGGCCAGGCCGTGCTGCGCCTCGAAGATGCGCTGACGTTCGAGGATCGCTTCCTCGCTCTCAGCTCCGTCCGCCGCCTTGTCGAGGGCGGTCACCACTTTCTCCGGGTAGAGAGCGGTCTCGGACTTCTGCCCTTCCGGTTGGCTGGCGTCGAGGGCCTCGACCGCCTCGATGTTGGCCGCGAGCTGATCGACCTGGGCAACGTCGTAATCGGCAATCACCTCGCTCATGCCGGCGGCGATCTGCATGGCATGCATTCCGTTCTCGGCCTCGATTTCGTTCTTCCCGTCGCTCACCACCCACCGGCCGTCCCGCCGCGTCAGGCTGACGCCGGAAGCTTCGAAGGCCAGTCGTTCGCGCTCGGCCTGTTCGGCTGCGGCCGATTGGACGTTTCGGGCCTCGTCGACGATCTGGTTGACGACCTCCGCCCTTTCGGCCTCCCGTGGAGCCTCCAGCGGCTGGTGGCGGTTGAGCAGATTCCGAACTTCCTCGGGGGTGCCTGCGGACCGGATTTCGGTGGCCGCGTCCTTCGAGTAGCCGGCCAGGCGCAGCCCGGCCTCGCTCGCCCCCATCAGTTCCGTTGCCGCGCGCAGGTCATTGCGTGCACCCGCGGCCGCGAAGAGCGCCGTCGGGAGCAGCATGCCGAGAAACACATCCGGAGCGGTCGTTGCCACATCCTTCCAGACCTCCGCCCAGTTTCGGTCCAGGCGCGGGTCGTGGGAGAGGAAGTCATCCACCGCGGCCGGAATCAGTTGGTCCTGGATCTGCTCGATTCCGGTCTCGCCGGCGGCACTGACGGCCAGGCGGCCCGTGAACCGACCGACCGCGGACCCGGGAGCCACCTTCCAGCGCAGCAGCTCCCGTGCGGAACGAGGCGCAAACTTTTGCAGCCACTTCACGCCGACGAAATCGACAGCGGCCTGCGCACCACCGGAGATCGCACTGAGCCTGACCGCCTCCCCTCGCTCGACACCTTCTCCCCGGAGCCGGGTGTATTCGTCGTGTTGGTAGGAGCGGGCCGCGGTCTCAATCGCGGGCGCCCAGGTTCCGGGCACCAACATCGCCGCCATCGTCGGCAGGCTTTCCACGGCGGGGAGCCAGAGTTTCCGGCGCACCCAGGATCCTCCCCGGATCGGGTCCACACTCTGCTGCGCGAGACCGCGAAGCTCCTCCTCAAGTTCCGCGTCCTCGATGGCCCCTTCGATTTCCGCATTCCAGCGCGCCGCCTCCTCCGCGCTCAGGGTGCGTTTGGGGGCGACCGCACGGGCATACCCGGCTCCGCCGCCTCCGCCGCCCGCCGATGAGCGAGTGATGGCGACCGCCATGGCCTCTCCCTGGATCTCCTGCATCGCCGAGCGCGAATCAGCCATCACCCGACTTCCTTCCGCGAATCGCCCGCTGGCACGTACCAGGTCAGACAGGTAGGCCATCCGGCCGGAGCCGAGGAAAAGTTGATCAATCGCCCTCGTGAGCGACTTCCCCGACGCGTCTCCGAATCCCGATTCCTCGCCGGGCGATTCTTCGCCCTTCGCCCGCATCATTTGCACGGCGATCGCACGCTGGGCCGAGGTCAACGGCTTGAACGCGGCAAGGGCGCCCGTGTCATCCTTTTTCTCCAGCGCTGCCCAGGCCGCCTCGGCCGCCGGCCGGGCGATCGCGGCCTCGGCGGCCAGTTCCTCGTGAGCTTCGCGGGCAATCTTCTGGTATTCGTCGAGCCGGTCCCGCGAATATCCCGGCTTCCCGGTGGCACTTGCGGCCCACGAGGCGAGGGCCTCGGTCCACGGCTTGTCGTCCACGGCCGCCTGGCGCGATACGGCGACCAGGCTGGATGCGGTCAGTTCGTCGTCGCCCTCCTTCCCCTCGACCAGCCAGCGTTCATCTCGCTCCCTGGTCGCCTCCTGGACAATCCTTGAGTGAAAGGCCGTGTCGTCCTTCCAGTCGTCCTCCCATCCCATCTGCTCCCCGAATCCCGCACGGACGGCCGCGTAGTTCTCCTCAACGTCCGGCAGCGACAGCCCGGTCCGCTCCGAGAGCCAGATCGTGTTGGTCAGCCGACGCTTCTCCCATTCGCGATCAGGCGCCATGGAGAGCAAGTCGGTCACGCCTCGGCGCGTCGGTTCCGGCTGTCGGCCGAGCCACCCGTCGAAGTCGAGCGCGGCGTCCCGCGCATTGAGAGCAAGTGCTTCCATGATCAGAGCCGGCTGTATTTCTCCCGCACGCCACGCGGCCAGAGGTGGTTGGTCGCCTTGGGGTCGTTCCCGGCACCGGGCGGCGCGTAGATGGCGCCGATGGCCTCGATGGTGTCGGCCCCCGAGTAGGGCCCATCCGACCGGGCGAGCGTCCGGGCCTGCCGGAAAATGCTTTCGCGGACAGAGGCCTGCGACACCGGGCCACTGGCATCCGAAATTCCCATGGTGTTCTTTTTGTTCCGGAATGCGGAAGAGGTGCCGTCTCCGGTCTCGAACATGGCGATGGCGGCGAGGAATTTCGGATCGAGGCCGGTCTCACGCCCTGCATCAACGAAGTCCTGGGCGTGGACCTTGAGCGGCCCGGGCAGCCGCTGTGCGAGGTCGGGGGTCTCGCGGAACGTCCGCGGCGCGAGGGTTGTCGGAGAGGAGGTACCGGACCGGGCACGATGCATCTCGAAGAGGACCCCGGCGCGTACCCCGGCCGGGGCAAACTCCTGGAACTTCTCAAGTGCCTGCTCCTCGGTCGCTAACGAATTTGCCTTCAGCCATTCGTCCATCTGCCGCTCGACGCGCGCCTGGACGGCCATCGCCCGGCGCTTGGCGTTTTCATCGGTCGCGCCGTCGAGCAGGCGTTCGATCTTTTCCCGGTCGCCGATTTCGAAATCGGCCATGACCTTTCGCTTGTCCTCGGTCGAGGCGTCGGCCGATTTCCACGCCTGCCGGAAGAGTTCCACCTTGCGGACCTGGGTGGTCGCTCCCTCGATCGCGGCGCGGTCGGCGGACGAGATGCCCACCTGCTTCATCCACCGTGTGTCGCCGAGCATCCCGGCCGCTTCGTCGTCGACCCGGCCTTTCCACTGGCCGAATTTGCCCTCGTCGAAGAGGGAATCCGCCACCCGGCGCACCATGGCGGTGACGCCACGAGGGGGCTCCGACTTTAGTCCCCGGAACTTAGCATCGAGCTGCCCGCCCACCTCCGCGCGAAGGTCCTGTGGCAGGTCGCGCGTCACCGCGAGGGAGAGCGCTTGGAAGCGCACGCCATCGGGGTCGCTGGCGGGATCGTATGCGTCGACCTCCTTCCGCATACGGACGAAGTTGAACTGGCGGTTCTCCTCGACCCATCGCTGGTGCTGAACGTCGTTGGATTTGCGAACGGCGTCCTTCATTTCCTCGCGGAGCGCGGGCGAGAGGCGCTTGTCCTGGATGTTGTCGATTTGTTCAGGGACGCTGATGTCTCCCGCGGCGATCCGGTCGCGGATTTCCATGGCGGCATCGGCGATGCCGTTGCGCCGAGATCCCCGGGCGGCCTCATCGAGCCGCGCCTTTGCTACCACGCTCATTCCCTCCGGCGTCGACTTGTCCGCAAGCCAGCCCTCCGGATCACCAATGGCGAGCGCGAGATGCCCTTGAAAGGCATCCTCGTCCTGCTTCGCCGTGGCCGCCTCGTGGCCCGCCTGCCGCTCCGCCGCCGCCTGCCAGTCGTACATGAAGCCCGAGTCTACAGCCTCATCGAGGAAGGCATCACCTGCCTTCGCGTCACCTGCGCCGTAGGCCGTCCGCGCCTTGGTCATCGCCCCGCGTTTGGCGGTGTCGAAGATCTGCGCGTTCGCCTGGTCAGCCAGGCGCATGCGGTATCCCATTGAGGCCTTCTGGAAATCGAGAGAGTAGGCGTCGCGTGCCTCGCGGGAGATGGGTGACTTCTCCCCGAATGGCTGGAATCCCGTGATCGCCTCGTCCCATTTTGAAGCCCAGAGATGCGGGTTCGTCTGCCCCTCGGGCGACCCCTGCCATTCCTGAAAGGCGGCCTGGCGCTCAAGGAAGGCGAGGTCCGCCTTGTCGCGTTCGTTGCGGTCGAGGGCCTCCTGCCGCTTACGCGCGAGGGCGCCGACCACGCCGCCCGCATCGGCGATGGCATTGCCCAGCGCGCCCAGGGCGCGATAGGGAGCATCGAGCGAATCCGGCAAAAGCGGCTGCGCCGCGTCACGGCCGAGCCGCTCGACTCGGGCGATCACGCCGCGGTTGTCGACGGTCGGCCGGCGCTGACGGTCGAGGACCGGGCCCGGGGCGGGGCCAAGCTGCGACTTGAGATCGAGACGAGGGATGGTCGGCATATCAGGATGGCGAGTAGATCTGGGCCGCATTCCCGAGCCCGCTGAAGAGGGTGGCGGCCGCGCCGATGGTGCCGGCCTGCTTGGCTGCGCGTCCGGTCAGGCGGGTGATTTCCGCTTCGCGGCGGCCGCTCAGGTACTGCATGCGTGCACTGGCTGCGGTGAGTGAGGCTTCCCGGAGCGACGAGCTGCGATCGAGCGTGGCGCCGGCCATGGCCAGATCTCCGCCGAGGTTCTCCATCTGGGCTTCACGGAACAGCGTGCGACGTTCCAGCTCGAAGTTGTACGCCTGTTCCTCCTGGTCTCGCTGGATCGTGCCGGCCATTTCAGCGACCAGGTCGAGAGGCGTCCCGCTCGACTCGACCACCCCGCTCGCGGCGATGGCCGCCCGTTGTGCGCCCTGGGCTTCAGAAAACTGCTCCCGCCGCCGGCGCAGGACCTCCCGATTGATCCGGTCCTGCCCAAGCGCGTGGTTCTCGATCGACCTCGCGTTGTTGTAGTGAGCCTGCGCCTGAGCACTGGCGAGGGCGAAATTCGCCTCCGCCTGGCGCTTCTGGGCGGCCGCACTCGCCTGCATCGACAGAAGCTGCAGGCGGGCGTTGC
Source organism: Verrucomicrobiales bacterium (assembly GCA_046155625.1). Taxonomy (GTDB): domain Bacteria; phylum Verrucomicrobiota; class Verrucomicrobiia; order Verrucomicrobiales; family V1-33; genus CAJBME01. The sequence goes on from JBJXFS010000388.1 coordinate 32,522, forward strand.
GTTCCTGCGCCTTCGCGTTGAACTGAGCGATGGCATCCTGAGTCCGTCCGGCCTGGTACTGGCCATAGGCTGCCACCCCCGCGCCGACGGCGGAAACGATGGCGGCACCGGCGAGGATGGTGGACGTGACGGCAGCCATATCACAGCACCCCCACGAGGTGAATCATTCCGGTGTCCGATCGCTGGAATCCCTGGCGTTCCAGCATCCGGGCGAGGCTTTCCTGACGGCAGGTGGTCAGGACGATGGCGTAGTCCATCCGCCGCAGTTCGGAACGGAGGAAGTCGACGACCCGCGTGAGCGATCGGGCCGCCTGGATCGGCGAGGCCTGCGGATCGGTGACCAGCCATTCGATCATGGCGACCCCGATCCCGCCGTTGTCCATGTAGGCCCAGCCGGCGGCGGAGTTGTCGTGGATCACGCCGAGCGGGGGCAGTACGCGCTGCGGGACCGCCGGCCAGCCGTGGCCGTGCCACCAGCCAGCCAGCATCGGGTAATCCGCGGGTTGCCACATCCGCAGGGGTGAAGGGTCATCGGTCATGGACATCGAAGATCTGGACGATGGAGGCGACGTTGAGTGGCAGAGGCAGCCGCTGGCGGATGGTCAGGCTCAGCTCCTCCCTGCTGGCCGCCGACAGCGTGAGACGTTTCTCCCCGGTGAAGAGTGGGACGGCCGCATCCATGGCGTCCCCGGGGTCGCGCGGATGGATTTCCTCCCAGTCTTCGGGGTCGACCGTGGGCGCTTCCGCCGCCTCGCCGCCGCTCGACTCGTAGAGCCGCAGCGCCAGCCGGTTGAGCTTCCACGCCATCCCCTGCGCCGAGCCCGACTGAACCGGGACTTCAAAGGGCATCGGCTGGAGGGTCGAAAAGAAAGAGAACCCGACCACGATCACCGATCCGGCCCGTTCAAGGGTGATCGTATCATCCACCACGGAGACGCTGGGATGGGTGGCGCCGTCCACGAGCACGTCCACCGTGCGCCCGTTGAGCCAGGTCAGGTCGCCTATGGTGTCGGTCGGCGACTCGAACTCGAAAACCCGGCTCTGGTCCATGTAGTTGAGCCGCTCCGGCCGGCTGAAATTCTGGTTCATCGCCAGCGGGTCGAGGCGAAAGACCATGCGGGTGTCGCCGCCAATCGGATCGCGCACTCCCGTCACCCAGACTTCATCGACCGGATCGCCGTAGATCACGGCCACCGACTCGATTGCCACGCCGAACATGTCGTGCGCGTGCCATGCAAACACGTTCTGCTCCTTCTCGAAGGTCATCCCGATCAGCCGCCCGTCCCCGGTGACTGCCCAGAGGATCGATTGCTTCTGGCTCTGGAACGCCATCTGGACGATGCCGCCGGCCGTGATGTGTTCCGCGAGCACGGTCAGATCAGCCGCGGTATAGCCGTCCGTGGATTCCGAATACTGGAACTGCCGGAGTTTCCGGCCGGTCCGCTGGGCGAAGACGGCGACCTCGTTGACGAGCTGCGCCTGGAGATACGCGCTCCCGAACCGGCTCTGGCGATTGACCTTGAGGTTGGTCGGCGTGAGGGGCGCGTCCGTTCCATTCGCGTCCACCGTCCACTCCTCGCCAGCCGTCCCGATGATCAGCGCACCCTGGCTGGCGATCCACTGGATAGCGTTCGCTTCCTGTGCAGCGAGGGTGAAATCGAGCGACCCGTCATCGAGCGTGGCGCGCCGGAAGTTCTCGAAATCGGCCGAAGTCGATCCCCAGACGCGCTGAGGATTCCGCCTGGTTCCGGCGAAGAAGAGCCGTTGTTCGTGCAGCCCGATGGCGCGCGGGAATCCCTGGACCGCGGACCAGGCGCCTTCGGACCAGAGGGTGGTCGCGCTGGTGGAATAGAGAGGCCGTACCACCGTCGCCGTGACCTCGTCCGCTGCAGTGAACGCCGTGATCTTGACCAGGCCGTAAACTTTCGCGTCTGCACATTCGAGGACGAACCGCGGGACCGCGGCACCGGTGGCGGCCTCGCCATCCCCACCGGTCACCGTGAGACGATATGTTTCCTCGGTGTCGGCCACGCCGTTGGCGATCACGTTGCGGTCCTTGTTGCTGTTCCAGGTACGCACGGCCTCCCACCCGCCGGCAGGGGTCTTGCGCTCCAGAGCGAGCGTGCCCTCCCAGGTGCCGTAGGTGAAGAGGTCCCAAGGCCCGAGCACCCGGAGGGCGGAGGAGGAGCCGGAGAACGCACCCACGGCCCCAACCAGCTCGGTGTGCGCCACCGTCCGCCGATGCGCGATCTGCCAGTAGCTGCCCACATGCCCAGCTTGAAAAATGTCGTCGTCCGCCGTGAGAGTGATGGTACCCGTCGTCCCTGACGGCGTGACCGCCCCTGGCGTCACGTTCTCGTCAAGCACGGGCGGCCAAAGGTTCCGCCAGTCGCTTTGCGAATAGGTGCCGGGCACGGCGAGGTCCAAGTCCTTGAACCACTCCGCGGGCACATAGCGCCGAGAGTATCCGGGGCCAGTGACGATCACCACGAACGGCACCGTCCCCGGTGTCGATGAACCGGAGAACCGCCAATGGACACAGGAGTACCGCTGGCCGGCATTCAGGGTCATGCTGAAGGATCGGGCGGCCGGGCTCCGATGGGTGTCCTTGACTCCCCCGTCGACGATGAACCGGCCGCTCGCCTGGTACTCGATCACCCAGGTCCCGGTGGCAGGCGGCACGAACTCAAATTCCAGCTTCTGCGAGACGTTCGCCGGGGCGTTCGGTTGCTTGAGCGTCGTCGTCTTTTCGACCGAGGCCGGTGGATTCGCGGTGATGGCCGCGATCAGGTCGTCGGTGTCCGGATTGGCGATGTACACGCCGTCCGCCACCGGCCATTTCGAGAGCGTGGCTCGACCGAAGGGCCCTGTCTCGATGTAGCCCGAGGTCACGGACGAATCGTCCAGCCCTGAAAGGAGCGGCTCCAGACGCCAGTCGTTGTCCGCGTACCGGACAAGCCGCCGCGGCCAGTGCGTCGGGTGCGAGAGGTAGACCACGTCGTTCACCTGAACGAACTGGATCTCGAAGAGTTCGTTCTCGGAGTAGGGCAATGCCACCGGATTGACCAGCGTGATCTTTCCACCCGACTGCCAGACCGCCAGGCCGGCCGGGTGCAGCTCCAGGATGAAATTGGTAGTCGTGGAGAAATTGAACGGGATGAGCCGGCTACGCGCCTCGGGACCCTGCGTCATCCCCATGAACTCAAACCCGCCGCGCCGGAAGACCGGGCCATGGACATGCGGGATGAAATTGCGCATGAGCCGGCAGCCGCTGTCGAGTTTCTCGACACCCAGGCGCCCGGCCATGAGCGGGGAAAGCTCGCCGGCATTGAAGCTGGAAACCAGTTTTCGGATTGTCGGCATCAGACCCCTCGGTGGCGCGCGGCGATCACGGGTGAATTGAGATCGATGCGCCCGCGCCGGCGGTTCGTCTCATTGGCGTCCACGCGACGGGCCACCGGCCCGGTCATCTTCGCGAACTCCTCCATCAGCTCGGCCGTGCGCGACGTGTCGCCCCGCATGGTTTCGCTCAGCCGCGCCGCCAGGTAGGTGGCAAGGGCCTCGACGAAGAGGGAATCCCAGACGGTCGAATCGGTCGTCCGGGCGGTGTATACGAGCTCGACCGAATCCTCATTGCTGAGGAGCACCCGCCCTTCGACCTCCCACCGATTGCCCCGATGCAGGTCGAACTCGCTGTTGTTCACCTCCAGCACGCGGAGGCAGTCGGCCGGCAGCGTGAACTGGCTCGCCCACCCGAAGGCGGGTGCGGTCACCAGCTTGCTCAGGGTCGCCCGCTTCTGGGCGAAGTTCCACCGGTGCGAGCGCAGAACAGCATCCCGTGCAGTCTCGAAATGGAGTTTGCACGCCCGGCCGGCCGTGGTCGCCTCGTCCATGTCCATGATCCGCTTCTCACCCAGTCGGGCGAGCGCCAGATTGCAGACGTGTGTCGGGGTGACGGCCATGATCCGGAGTGCGACGGCGGCGGTCGGGTGGGATGCCCGCCGCCGCCCGTGGAGCCAACGCTTACTGCGGCAGCGTGTAGGCCAGCACAAACCAGAGGTCCGCGCCCGCCGTCGGGGTGTCGACCGAGGCTAAAGTCGCGACGATGTCGGTCATCGCGGCCAGGTTCTCGGGGTCGACGACACCCGGCGTAAAGCGCACGAGCCCGCCGCTGGAGAGCGTCATGGCCGTGCTGTACTTCGTGGCGGAGCCGGACACGCCGACACTCACCGTCATGGTGGTGCCGGGGTCGTCGCAGTGGACGTAGCTCAGGCCCGGAACGACCTGCGCCCCTTTCGGGAGCTTGATCACGTTCAGGGTGTCGTTGGTCGCCTCCGTGCCCTTCAGCTTGTAGTTGATGGCGGCGACATGGAGCTTGCGGGCGGTGCTGTTCACGTCGGCCCGGGTGGCGCCATTGCTCAGGGCGGCGACCTGGGTCTCGTAAATCGGGGTGTCGAATGCAGGCATAATGCTTGTGGTTTCCTCCTTGGGTTCGGGTTAGCTTTCGGTGCACTCGATCACGACGACCGATTCATCGTGGACGCGGACGCCACCGAGGTTCCACTTCGAGCGGATCTGCACGGCGTGCTGGTTGCCCGGCAGCTTGTCCATGTGGACCGTCTTGGAGCCGCGCATCACCTTGATCGCGCCCTTCACCCAGCCGATGCACGAACGGGTCGTGCTCGCCTTTGGAAGCCGCTTGATCTTGATGAACTTGAAGCCCATGAAGGTGTCGATCTGGCCGCTCACGAGCGCCTTCACCGTGTTGTAGTCGGCGGAGCGGACCTCGGTCGTGTTGAGCAGGTTGGTGAGCTGCTTGGCCGTGACGCACAGGATGCGCAGGGCCTCGTCCTCAAGGTCGGCGTCCTCGATGATTTCGTTGGCCGTGATCAGCTTCGCGATGGTCAGCCCGGTGCCGCCGTGCACGACGATCTGGCCGGCCGGCAGCGGGGTGTCGGTCGTGCCCAGCGTGCCGGTCTTGACGTCGTTGATGGCGGTCGCCCAGGCCACGTCATCGCAGTCGCGATGGTAGGCGTTGGTATGCTGCCGGACGTAGTCGGAATCCGGGAGCGTGAGCGGCCCGAGGTTCATCGCGTCGTCCTCGTCGAGGGTGTTCGCGATGTCGTACCCGGCCCGGTACGCCCACCGGTTGTCGGTGCTGGCATCGGTGATGCGCGTCTGGCCTTTGCGGTCGGTGATCTGCTGGGAGCTCATCGACCCGATGCGGTCGTAGCGCTTTCGCTCGCCGTCGAAATCATCGAAGTCGATGTAGGCGTCCAGACGGCACTTGGTTTGCTGGATTCGTTCGATCCAGTTCTTGCTGAACTCGGTCGTAAAATGGTTCGGAATAGGGTCAGCCATGGTGGCAGTGGATTGGAATTCTCATTCCCTCCGGCTCGATAGTCGGCCGCCTGGCCGGTCTCGCCTCG
>JBJXFS010000028.1:0-48543 GCA_046155625.1 Verrucomicrobiales bacterium
GAGAGTCCGTTGCGCGTCGCCCGCGCACTGAGAGTGCGCGCAGTCGAATAAGAGACCAGGCCACATCATTGCCATACGCTGAGGGCCGCATCTCCAGATGTTGGCCCCGACCCGCATGTCCGGAGGCTACGGCTGCAGCCCGGGAGCTCCATCGCCCTGGGAAAAACCGCGGACAATTCCGGCCTTCGTTTGCCGGCAGGAAGCCCTTCGGCCACTGATCGCCGGCACAGTGCGGCTCGTTGGCGAGAAAACCAGACGATAATGGAACGGGCAAATAACCGTACGCGATAATGGGACAGGCAAATTAGCGCACGCAGCTCAAAAAAGCAGGCTTCACGGTTTCGAGACATTTTAAAAAGTGTTCCTCACAGATGGGTCGAGTGTTGAAGGCGTAGGCCGGCAGCAGGTTGATGTATGGAAACTGCTGCGGGTCTTTGGTTTGCAGGTACTGATTCACGACCCCCAGCCGAGGGAAGAGTTCCGTGCCTGGTTCATCACATACGACGTAACCCAGGAGAGCCGGATGCTTTGAGTAACGGGCGATAATGCCGTCCAGCGTTGGGTGAATCACAGGCAATTCTTCCGCTCTTGACGTGGCCCAGTGATTTCATTTTGGAATGCTTCCGTCCCAGACTAACGTCTTAAAAAAACTCGACTCAAAAAATTGTGGGTGTCCCGGATTTCGCCGGATGTCGTACTGGCAAAAGCTGCCGCCACAGTTCACGCGATGTTGTCGTGCACGATGTGGCCGTGGACATCGGTGAGGCGGTAGTCGCGGCCGGAGTACCGGTAAGTGAGTTTTTCGTGGTTGAGGCCCATGGGGTGGAGAATGGTGGCATTCATGTCGTGGACGTGGACGCGGTTCTCGACGGCGAAGCAGCCGAATTCGTCGGTGGAGCCATGGCTGAAGCCTCTTTTCACGCCGTCGCCGGCCATCCAGACGGTGTAGCGGTAGTGGTCATGATCGCGGTCTTTGTCTCCCTCGGAAGTACGGGCGGGGCCGAATTCACCGCCCCAGACGACGAGGGTTTCGTCGAGCAGGCCCCGACCTTTGAGATCGGTGAGCAGGGCGGCGATGCCCTGATCGCACGTTTTGGCCGGGGTGGCGTGTCCGCCGCTGATGTCGTCGCCGTGGCTGGTGTCCCAGGCGATGTCGTAGCCGTCAATGCTGTGCGGGAGCTGGACCATGCGCACGCCTTTTTCGACGAGCTGGCGGGCGATGAGGCAGCCTTTGGCGAACTCGGAGTCGCCATACAGTTTGCGGGTCGGTTCGCCTTCCTTGGAAACATCGAACACCTCTGGCACCGAGGCCTGCATGCGGAAAGCCATCTCCATCGCCTGGATGCCGGCTTCAAGATTCTGATCCTGCTCGAGGCGGGTCAATTGCATCCAATTGATCTTGGCCAGAAGATCGAGCTGCTCGCGCTGGCTGGCTAGGCGATACGCGAGTTCGTGCTGGAGGAATTTCGTAAAATCACTGTAGTTGGATGAGTTCGTGGGCGCTGAGCAGGACTTGAGCGTAGCGGTGCCAGCGCTCGGGTGCGGGACTCAGGACCAGCCATTGGGCACCGAGGTCAACTTCGGAGGGTTCGGGGGCGCGGGAGTAGAGGCGCTGGTAGGTGGCGTGGAGTTTTTGCGGAAGCTCTCCCGGCAGTTCACGCATCCAGTTACCCAGGGCTTCGGCTCGGGCCTTCATGAAGGCGCTGTTCATCATGAAGAGATACTGTTGCGGCACGGTGGTCGTCACACGCTTCTCGCTGGTGGCGGCGGCAGAGGGCAGATCGAACAACCGAAGGAAGTCATCCGATTCAAAGACGTCGCCGGCCCGACTGATCTTTATATAAAGCGTGCGCCGTTTGCTGTTCCAGATGGCATCGGTCGGAGGGCCGCCAAGGTCAGGCTCCAATTCGCCGGTGACAGCCAGCAGGCTGTCGCGCCACGCTTCGGCCTCGAGCTTGCGGGGATTCATGCGCCAAAGCAGCCGGTTGTCGCCGTCCCGGGTGAATTTCTCTTTGTCGAACCGGCTGCTCATTTGCCAGGTGGACGAGAGCAGAATCTGCCGGTGCAGGCGTTTGAGCGACCAGCCGTGCTCCATGAAATCGGCCGCCAGCCAGTCGAGGAGTTCCGGATGAGTGGGCTTTTCGCCCAGCGTTCCAAAGTTGCTGGGTGTCCTCACCAGCGGCTCGCCGAAGTGCCAGCCCCACACGCGATTCACGATGACGCGGGCTGTGAGCGGGTTGTTAGCGGCGACCACGGAGCGGGCGAGTTCCAGCCGGCCGCTGCCTTCGGTGAATGGCGGAGGTTCCTTGCCGGCGATGATTTCAAGGAATCGCCGCCGCACCATTTCGCCGGGTTTGCGCAGGTCGCCGCGCAGAGCCACCGGCATGTCGGCCGTCCCGGCTTCATGGAGACCGTGAGCCGTTTCATAGGGAGGCGGCGAGGATTTCTTCAACTCCTCCAGCCGTGTGCGGAGCGCGGCCAGTTCGCGTTTAGGCTCCTCCTCCAGTACATTTTCCACCTCCTCCGGTTTTTTCTGCAGCCGTTTGGCAGCAGCGTGGACGAAATCGTGGACCCGCTTGTCCTGCTCCCGGATGATCGCCTGAGCCGCTTCGAACGCTTCCACCTCGGCCTGGGGGGCCACCGGGTGCTCCCGCTGACCAGTGTTGCGAAAGATGCCCGCGATGGCATAGTAGTCCTTGGTGGTGATAGGGTCGAACTTGTGATCGTGGCACCGGGCACAGGCGGCGGTGAGACCCAGAAAAGCGCGAGAAAAGGTATCCACACGGTCGGACAACGTCTCGGCTTGGAACACCGCCTTCGCTTCGGGATCGCCGCCATCGTCTTTGTATGTCGGACCGACGACAAAGAATCCCGTCGCCACCGGATCAGGATTCTCCTTCAAAGCATCACCGGCGATCTGGCGCGTGACAAACTGGTCGTAGGGCATGTCGGAGTTCAAGGCCGCCACCACCCAGTCGCGATAACGCCATGCGTTAGGCAGAGCGAGGTCGTCGCCAAAGCCGCCGTGGCCATCGCTGTAGCGGGCCACATCGAGCCAGTGGCGCGCCCAGCGTTCTCCGTAGTGAGCGGATGCCAGGAGCAAGTCCACGACCTTCGCAAAAGCCCCGGCAGAATCATCCGCGAGGAAAGCCGCGACCTGCTCCGGCGAGGGCGGCAGGCCGGTGAGATCCAGATACGCCCGGCGGATGAGCAGGTGCCGCTCCGCTGGAGGGTTGGGCTTCAGCCCCGCGGTTTCGAGTCCGGCCAGGACAAAGCGGTCGACCTCAGCCTGAACCCACGCGGTATCCGTGACTTCCGGCGGCGCGGATTTCACAATGGGCAGGAACGACCAATGGCCGGTGCGGAACTTCGCCCAGTCGTAGGGTTCCTCTCCGTGCGGCCCGGCCACCACCGCGGCGTCGCTGCCCGGCCACGGAGCGCCCAGCTGCACCCATTCTGTGAGGATTTGAATCTGCACGTCATTCAGTTTCGCCTTCGGCGGCATGGCCATGTCCTCGTTCCGGTAACTCACCGCCTCCACGATGAGGCTCTTGGCGGGGTCACCCGGCGTGAGGGCCGGACCGGAATCACCGCCCTTTTTCAGTCCCTCCAGCGAATCCATTCGCAGCCCGGCCTTGAGCTTTCCCTTGGCCTCCGCCTCTGCCGAGTGGCAGCTGTAACAATGCTCCACCAGCAGCGGGCGAACCTTGGTTTCGAAGAAATCGACCGGCTCCGCCGCGGCGAGTCCGGAAACAGCGAGCCCCATGCTCCCCGCGAGCGAGAGAAGTGGATTGCGGAGTGTAAAGCCTGGCATGTCAATCGGGTGAGTAAGGTGTTGCTGTGATTCTACAGGAAGAGGGCTGAGCCGGAACGGCGACGTTCATGCAGGGCGTGTCGGGGCGTGGCGGGTGCGGGGCATGGACGTGCGGCGTTAACCAATGATCTCTGAAATCACCCTGCCGCCGATATCCGTCAGTTTCCGGATGCGGCCGGCGTGGAGGTAATTGAGTTTTTCATCATTCAGTCCCATGAGGTCCAGGATGGTGGCGTGGACGTCGCGGACGTGGATGGGATCGCCGACGGAGCGCAGGCTGTAGTCGTCGGTCTGACCGGCGGTGGCACCACCTTTGACGTTTCCGCCGGCCATCCACATGCAGAGGGCGTAGGAATTGTGTTCACGCCCCGGATTGTCCCCGGCAGACCCGTTCACGAAGGGGGTGCGTCCCATTTCCGAGGCCCAGACGACGAGAGTTTCCTCGAGCAGGCCACGCTGTTTGAGGTCCTCGATGAGCGCAGCGACCGGCCGATCCACTTCGGCTGACTTCGTGATCATCCCGTCTTTGACCTTGCCGTGGTGGTCCCAGCTGTCGCTGCCGATCTGGACTCCGTTGATGATCCTGGTGTAGCGGACACCCTGCTCCACGAGGCGACGGGCCAGCAGGCACTGGCGGCCGAAGCCGGCGGTCTTGTCGTTGTCGAGGCCATAGAGTTTCTGAATGGACTCCGGCTCGTTAGAGATATCGACAATCTCTGGGGCGGCAGTCTGCATGCGGAAGGCGAGTTCGTAGGCGTTGATGCGGGCCTCGAGTTCCGACGCTCCCGGACGGGCGGCGAGGTGGAGTTCGTTCAGGCGTTTGATTTTGTCGAACTCCCGCCGCTGCTCGGCTTCGGTCAGGGAATGAGGGCGGGTCAGGTTGAGAATGGGGACGCCCTTGTCGCGCAACAACGTGCCCTGGTAGGCCGCGGGCAGGAAGCCATTCGCACAGACCGCGGCTCCGTTGACCGGCGCGCCGCGAGGGTCCTGAATGACGACATAGCCGGGCATGTTCTGGTTCGCCGTGCCCAGACCATACTGGATCCATGAGCCGACGGAGGGATGCCCGGGAAACTGGCTGCCGGTGGTGACATGATAGGTGGACGGGCCGTGATTCTGATTATCCGTCTTGATGCCGTGAATGAAGGCGAGGTCGTCCACTTTCTTCGCCAAATTGGGAAACAGGGAGGACATCCAGCGGCCAGTCCGGCCATGCTGCGCAAAATCAAACGGGCTGCCCACGCATTCGTGAGGGAATGTCAGCCGTCCCTGCAGTTCCCCGGAGACACCGGTATCCGGCATGCGTCGGCCGTGGAGTTCGCGCAGTCGCGGTTTGCATTCGAACGAATCCATCTGCGAAACGCCCCCCTGCATGAAGAGGAAGATGCAGTGCTTCGCCTTGCGTCCATGCGCCTGCGGCCGCTCCCGAAGTGGATCGCCCGGCACCGGCGGAACTTCCGCCAGCAGATCATTCGCGCGCAAGTCGTCGGCCAGCAGCCCGCCCAGCCCAAGTGCGCCAATACCATTCCATGCCCGGCGGAGGAAATCCCGGCGGCTCTGGAATGGGTGGTGAATGGAATGGTCAGTCCACATAGACAAATTCGCTGGTGTTCACAAGAATGCGGCAGAGCCCGATGAGCTTCTCATGGCTCGCGGCGTCGTCCTTGAGTTCCGTGATTTCCGCTGCGGTTGGAGTGCGGGCAAAGGCGATGGCGAACGCGCGCTCGAGACGGCGCTGCGGGTCGTTGCCTGTGTCCTTGATGACGCGGGCCGCGAAGTGCTTGACCTCTTCATTCACAAGATCCCCGTTGTACATCGCGAGCGCCTGGAGTGGCGTTACGGACAGTCTGCGCTGGGGCACGGAATCCTCACACACCAACCCGTCAAAGGACTGCATGAAGGGCATGGTCAGCGTGCGCTGCTGGTAGATGTAGATGCTGCGCTTGCGCCCATCCGGACCCCTGTCGGTCGCCCACTTGCTCTGGTCATACTTCACACGCTGTTCGATGTCTTCCGGCAGGGGCGGGAAGATCGGGAGACCGTAAATCTCCGGATTGAGGCGTCCGCTGACGGCCAGCACGGCGTCCCGCACCGCTTCGGCCTCGACCCGGCGGCGGTTGAAGCGGGAGAGCAGGGTGTTGTCAGGATCCACGAGCGCGGCCCGATCGCCCGCCGTCATGGACGACTGCCGCCAGGTGCTGGAGGTGACCATCAGCCGGTGCATGGCCTTGAGACTCCATTTGTGCTCTACGAAGCGGTGTGCCAGCCAATCCAGCAGTTCGGGATGCGATGGTCCGCCGCTGAGCTTGCCAAAATCGCTGAGGGTCGGAACGATTCCCCGGCCGAAGTGCTGTGCCCACAGCCGATTCGCCATGACCCTGGCGGTCAGAGGATTCTCCGGACTGGCGATCCACTGAGCCAGAGCCATGCGCCGGCTCCGCGTCGGCCAGCGCTTGAAGGGATCGAGCCGGATTTTGGCCGGCTCCTGAGTGCCGGTGATGCAGCTGAGGAACCCGGCTTCCACCGTCTCGCCCGGCTTGTCGTACTCACCGCGCAGCATGACGCGGGTCACCGGCACTCCCGGCTCGTAGGGCGGCCCGAACGAATGGCGCAGCGTCATCGCCGCGGGCTCCAGCCTCTTGAGATGCTGCTTCACAAACGGAAGCTTCTCTTTCAGTTCAAGGAATTGCCCGCGTTCCGCCACACTGATGACCTCGTTGGCAGGATCGCTGATCCACTCGTCCAGCTTGGCGGCGCGTTGCTTCGCGTCCGGAAGTTGCTTTTCGTCCGGAATGGCGCTGCCCGCGCGCTTTCCAAAATCAGCCCGCATGGTGTCAAACTGCTCCTGGATGCCGTTGAGTTCCTTGCGCTTGTTCTCAGCCCACTCCTTCTCGCCTTTACGGTAAAAACCAGCCGGCATCGGCCCCCCGATCTGAAACGAATCCCCACGCTCCGGAGGGGCGATCTGCACGGTGTTGAAGAACGCCTGCATCCGGTAAAAGTCCTTCGTTGGGATCTTGTCGTACTTGTGGTCATGGCACTTCGCGCATCCCACCGTCAGGCCGAGAAAGACGGAACTCACCGTCGAGGTCATTTCGCTGAGCGTTTCGTGGCGGGTTTCATCACCTCGCGGTTCGGTGAATGGTGCCAGACGTAGGAAGGTCAGCGCCACGGCCTTCTCGGGCTTTGCCAGGGGCAGCTCACGAGCCCCCATGATTTCTTCAAACTCGTCCCCGGCGATTTGCTCCCTGATGAACTCGTCATAGGGCTTGTCCCGATTGAATGAATCAATGACGTAGTCGCGGTAGCGCCAGGCGTGAGGCAGGTCCGGATCGCCCTCGTAGCCCGCTGTGTCCGCATACCGGGCGAGATCCAGCCAAAACTTCGCCCAGCGCTCGCCGTAGCGCGGATCGGCCAGCAGGGACTCGACCAGCTCCCCATAGGCCTTCGGCTCATTGGTATTCACGAAAGCCTCCACCTGCTCCGGCGTCGGCGGCAGACCGATGAGGTCAAAGAAAAGCCGGCGCACCAGAGTGCGCCGGTCCGCTTCCGGCGCGAGCGTCAGCCCGGCCGCCTCCAGCTTCTGCAAAACAAAGGCGTCGATGGGATTCGCCACCCGGTCCGCCGATTTCACCACTGGGGGCGGGGAATCCACCGGTCTGCTGTATGGATATTCCACGTGGGCAGCCGCCTCAGCCTTCCAGGTCGCCTTCAGGCCCCTCGATCCATCAAGCGTCTCGCCGTCGACACTGACCATGGCTGTGGGATCTTCAGCCAGGATCTGCACCGGCACCAGGGCCGCGACCACTGAAAGAAGCAGGGACTTCATGCGGGTAGTCACCTTGGAGACACTCCACGCCCCACTCAATGCAGGATTTCCCCGATGAAGGCAGGTGGGAAGTCGTGCTTCCAAAATAAAAGAAGTCGCTAACGCCAAGGGCGGAATGAGGCGCATGCCGGGCGGCGGATCCGGGAGACGGGCGCTTGATCCGGCTCACCGCGCTACTTATCCTAACCGCCATGATCGCCCTTTGCCGTCTGCTGATTCTGTGCAGCGTTGCCGCTGCCGCGCTGTCGGGCGCCGCCGCTCCACCGAACGTGGTACTCATTTACGTCGATGACCTCGGCTATGGGGACCTGGGCTGCTACGGCTCGGAGAAGAACGACACGCCTCACATTGACCGGCTGGCCGCCGGAGGGATGCGCTTCACCGACTACTATTCGGCGAGCCCCGTCTGCACACCCTCCCGCGCCGCGCTGCTGACGGGCTGCTACCCGGGCCGCGTGGGATTCGACACCTTCGGCCCTCGCGGAAGATCGTGGGTCCTCTTTCCCGCCGGGGCCGAAGGGCTCCACCCGGACGAGCGGCTTCTGCCCGAGCTTCTCAAGGAGAAAGGGTACGCCACCAGCCATGTGGGCAAGTGGCACCTCGGCGACCAACCCGAACACCTGCCGACGCGTCATGGATTCGATTTCTACTACGGCCTGCCCTACAGCAACGACATGGCTATCATGCCGCAGCGCGCCAACAATCCGCCGCTGCCCCTGATGCGCAATGAGACCGTCATCCAGCAACAGCCCGCCCAAGCCCCGCTCATCCAGCACTACACCGAGGAGGCGGTCGCATTCATCCACGCCAACCGGGACCGCCCCTTTTTCCTCTACCTGGCCCATCTTCACGTCCATCTGCCGCACTATGTCATGGAGCCCTTCGCCTCCAAATCTCGGAACGGCGTTTACGGAGCCGCCGTAGCGGCGGTCGACTGGAGCACCGGCGTCGTCATGGCCGAGCTGCGACGACTGGGCCTGGAGGAAAACACCATTGTCATCTTCACCTCGGACAACGGCAGCCGCGTCGACAAACACGGCGGCAGCAATGGCCCCCTGCGCGGCACCAAGGGCCAGACCTGGGAAGGAGGCATGCGGGTGCCGTGCATTGTGCGCTGGCCCGCCCGCGTCCCGCCCGGCTCCGTCTGCAAGGAAACGGTCACCGCGCTGGACTTTTATCCCACCATTGCCGCCCTCGCCGGACACGACCCCGCCTCGCTCCCCGTCCATGACGGTCTGAACGTCCTGCCCCTCTGGGAAGCCCGGGAAGGCGCCCAGTCGCCGCACGCGTACTTTTTCTACTTCAAGCGCGCGGAACTCCAGGCCGTCCGTTCCGGAAAATGGAAGCTCCGCCACGCTTTCGACTCCGGTCCACAGTCCAACCCGGACCGTCTGGAACTTTACGACCTCGACGCCGACATCGCCGAGACCCGGGATCTCGCGAAAGAGCACCCTGATGTCGTGGAGCGGCTCTCCAGGGCCATGAACGCCATGAGGGAAAAGCTCGGAGACAGTCGCCTGGACATCAAGGGCCGGGAACGGCGCCGGCCCGCCATCGTCACCGACCCGAAGCCCCTCACCACCTTCGATCCCAATTACCCTTACATCGAGCCAAGCTATCTTCTGGACGAAGCCGGCTGATGACGGCATCGTCCGCCGTTGTTCTTCTTGCTGCCGGGTTGAAACGGACAGTCCGTCCTCCGCTACGCGCAGACATCACGACTTGCGGTTGTATAGCTCACCTTGAGCGGCAGGATAAATCCGGGCAGGTCTTGAGTGAGCGTGCCCAGTCCGCGGTTCACGCGGCCTCCGATGCTGGGATCGCCGCCCAAGCGGCTACCGCTGTATAATATCCCGTCGAGTTCCCTGCCCGTCGGAGAATCTGTCACTTGTTGCTGCGGAAGGCGATCAAGTGCATCTCCGTGCGGATGTAGATCGAATTCCGGTCGATGGCGGGGGTGGTCTCGACCCCGCCGCCGAGTTCGTGCGAGTGAATTTCCTTGAATTCTTTTCCAGTCGCGACAACGGAGATGACACCGCGCGTGGAGACGAGGTAAACGTGATCATTGGCGCAGACGGGGGATGCTGAGCACTGGCCGCCGAGTGCCTCGACTCTTTCGCGATAGAACATCTCCCCGTTCGTGGCATCCATCGCTGCGAGAACACCGCCCGCTCGGATGAGGTAGATGATGCCTTCGTGAAGAAGCGGTGAGGGAATCTCTGGGATATTGCGGTTCGCAGACCAGCTTGCGTGAGACTCGGTGACATCACCTGATCCGCCGGGACGAACCGCCATGAGGAGCGGCTCGCCAGGCTTTTTCTCGAAGCCCTGCACGAACTCCTCCTGGCTCCAGGCGCGGTCCTTGTCCTTGTCGAACCAGCTCAGGATCCAGTCCACGCGTTCCTCCCGCTGCTTTGGGTCATCCGGCATGGGAAATCCGAAACCCGGATGGCCGAGGGGGAGTTCCGGGCGGAATGGAAACGTGAATGGCGGCTTCATTTCCGTCCGCTCGATCTTTCCGTCCTTGTTCTCGTCGAATGGCACGATCGATTGCCAGAATGGCATCGGGTCGGTGTCGACATCGCCATCGCCGCCTCGCCGTGATGAGGATCCGAAGACGTGATCACGGTTCGCGACAGGGACGGCGATCGTTTCGCGCGAGAAGCCGGTGGCGTGCCACTTCCCTTTGCCGGTGGCCGGATCGTAGCCATCGAGCCGCCCGTGTCCCAGGACGACGAGATCTGTCCCATCCTTGTGGTTCCAGATGATTGGAGTCGACCATCCGCTGCGCGAGAACAGACGCGCCGTCTCCCAAACTTCGTCTCCCGTTTCCTTGTCGAGGGCGATGACTTTCGACCGGCTCAACTCGCTGTCTGGCAGGTTCCGGTCGTCGTCCAGCACCATGATGACCGTGTTCCCGAAGCCGATCGGCGAGGTGGCCATCCCATACAAGGTCTGGGGCGTTGGAATCGGCTTCTTCCAAAGCTCCTTCCCATCGTGGCCGTAGCACAGCAATCCGTAAGAGCCGAAATAGACAATGACGCGTTCTTTATCGACCAGCGGCGTCGGGGAGGCTTGGCTGGCGGCGCCGTGGACTTTCTCGGTGGCCTGGGCGGGAGCGACGCGTCGCCAGAGTTCCTTTCCGTCCCTCTTGTCAAAGGCGAGCGTCAGCAGTTCACCGTCCTTCTCGGCGGTGAGGAAGAGTCGGTCCTGGGAGAGTGCGGGCGACGACAGGCCCGGCGGGACGGACACACGCCACGCCTCGCAATCCTTCCCCAACCGCACCGGTGGCTGACACCCCTCCGCCACCCCGGAGCCGTTCGGCCCACGAAAGCGGTTCCAATCGGCGGCCAGGGCGTTCGCCGCTGGGGAAACGAAGAAAAGCAGGATGGCGAACAGGTGAATGAATTCGGGTCTCTGGGCTCTTTCCATGGTTGTTGGCGCTACTGGGTTACGTTCCTATTCCTGCAGATGACGCACCCGGCAACTAGCGAGAAGCCCGCGAGGAAAACCGGCAGCGACACGAAGAGGCAAATCCTTCTCATGACACTCTTTCTCTGCGTGGAAGACACAAATTCGGAAAATTCTCTCGCAAATTCGATCGGACAAGCTGCCTGAAGACGGGCCGCAGCATGCCAAAGGAGTCTGCTCTACCTCAAAGAGATCTGGAAACAAAGAGGAAAGTCTTCACAGATCGGGCCTATTTGTGTTTATTGCTTCCGGGAGAGGGTCGCCTGGCCCGGAGGCGAGACGACGCCCCCCACGGAGCCGGACGAGCGCAAGAAGTGATAAACACGAATGCCAGCATTGCGGACTGGGTCGCATTCTCGGGTTTGCTGCCGCGTGAGATCGTCAAGGATCATCTCTCACCGCATCGCCTGATGAGCAACTGATCCGCGGGGCGGCCGCCACACTTTGGAGAATCCCGAATTTGCAAGGCGGACCGCCTCCATTCTCCCCTCCCCTACCCCGGCTCAATGTGGACGTTGTTTCAAGTAGCGCCATCGGTGGCCGGAGATCATGATGCCAGCCATGTCAGAAAACAGCCCTCCAACACCCCCGACGCAAGCTCCGTGGCTGCCGATGATCCTCATCGCCCTGGGGCAGGCGTTTCTGGCCTTCGTGCTCATAGGAAGCCTCGATCGGCTCTTCATTTGGCGCATTGCTTTAGGGGTGCTGGTCCTCATCGCAAGTGCCAGCCTGGCGCTTTGTTTCATGCGATTCCGCGGGCTTCTGCTGTCCACGCTGGCGACCCTGATCACGACCGTCGGATGGGCCGCTGCACCGCCCAATGTCGTGATCATTCTCTCCGACGACATGGGTTATTCGGACATCGGCTGCTACGGTTCGGAAATCGCCACGCCGAGTCTGGACTCGCTGGCGGAAAACGGCGTCCGCTTCACTCAGTTCTACAACGCGGCGCGCTGTTGTCCCACCCGCGCCGCGTTGCTCACCGGGTTGTATTCCCATCAGGCCGGCATCGGATTGATGGAGGGCGACTCCGGCTTCGACGGTTATCGCGGTGAGTTGAGCCGGAAATCGGTCACGGTAGCCGAGGTGTTGCGGACCGCCGGTTACCGCACCTACATGACCGGCAAGTGGCATGTCACTTCGGCCAAGGGTCCCAAGTCAGACAATTCCAACTGGCCCATCCAGCGCGGATTCGACCGTTTTTACGGCACGATCGCCGGCGCGGGCAGTTTCTACGATCCGGCCACACTGTGCCGCGACAATCAGTTCATTACCCCGCTCAACGATCCGGAGTACAAGCCGAAGCGGTATCACTACACCGATGCCATCAGCGACAACGCGGTGACGTTCATGGAGGATCACGCCAGGGACCATGAGCAGCAACCGCTCCTTCTCTACGTCGCCTACACAAGCGCCCACTGGCCCATGCACGCCTGGCCGGAGGACATCGCCCGCTCCAAGGGCCGGTACGACGCCGGCTACGACGCCATCCGCCAGGCGCGGTTCAAACGGGCCCGGGAACTCGGCGTGATCGATCCCCGCTGGGAAATGTCATCCACAGTGGGCAAGTGGGACGCCATCAAGAACCGGGAATGGGAGATTCAGTGCATGGAGGTCTATGCCGCGATGGTCGAGTCCATGGATCGCGGCATCGGGCGCATCGTCGCCGAGTTGAAACGGCAAGGACGACTGGAGAACACGCTGTTTGTCTATCTGCAGGACAACGGGGGCTGCGCCGAGGGTTTTGGCCGGAATTCCAATGCGGACGAGGTCAAGGACAAGGTCTTTCAGCCCATGGGGCCGGACGAATTCCAAACCAAAATCTGGCCGCCGATGCAGACGCGCGATGGCCGTCCGGTATGGACCGGTCCGGGCGTCGCTCCCGGCCCTGAGGATACCTACATCGCCTATGGCCGCGACTGGGCCAATGTGTCGAACACCCCGTTTCGCGGGTACAAGCATGACGGCCTGGAAGGCGGCATCAGCACGCCGTTCATCGTCCACTGGCCGGCGGGCATCCCGGCGGCGCGGCGCAACGCCGTGGTCAACTCCCCCGCCCATCTCATCGACCTGATGGCGACCTGCGTCGACGCCTCCAAGGCCCCGTATCCAAAGGAGTTCAATGGCGAGAGCATCAAACCAATGGAGGGCATCAGCCTCGTGCCCGCGTTCCTGGGCAGGGACTTGCAGCGGGCCGCCCCGCTCGCCTGGGAGCACCACGGGAACAGCGCCCTGCGCGACGGCAAATGGAAAATCGTCACCGAGTTCCGGGACAACCAACCCACCCAGTGGGAGCTCTACGACATGGAAACCGACCGCACCGAACTCCACGACCTCGCCGCCACGCAGCCTGAGAAACTCAAGGAGCTGGTGGGCAAATGGCAAGCCTGGGCGGATCGCGTCGGCGTGCAGCCGTGGCCGCTCAAACGCCGTGGGAAATAGGAAGAGGGGGAGGAAGGCAAACGGCCTAATGAACACCGACTTCAACTCTCACCTTCGGCGTGTTTTGGAAGATGCCGCGTGCGCTACTCCGCAGAACATTGAGGATTTGATTCGGCGCCCGTTGCCACTTCCATGCTCTCCGTGGGAAATTTACTGTCTCGTGGCATTCTTGCGGCACGAGCGCAGGCAAAAATGGGTCGGCTGCATTGTCGAATCACGGCTCCGCGCGAACGGCAGTGAACTTGGCCGCTACGGGGCTTTCGGTCATCCAGACTCGATTCCGCAGAAGGGTGATGTTCCGGGCGAAGCAGGATGGACCTACTTCTTCCACGGGAGAGGTTGCTGCTTTTCACACACCGATGGCACCTTGATTGACGTGGACTTTGCCGATGATGGAAGCGCCCTGGAAATCGATGCCTATTTCTATGGCAACTTTCTTAAAACTGCTCCCGAACTTGATTGGGGCGAAGGCCTGAATCACACGGCCTTCGCGGCGCTGAAATCATGGCCGACCGACGATAGCACTGAACTCATGCACGATGCCTTTCTGCATCTCACTGGTCGCTCTGACGGCGGCCTTCTGGCGCGGCTTCTACGAAAGAAAGCCACCACGCCAGACAGAGGCTCCCCGTGGTGCTCGCTGGTCGTCTATCTGGGCAGGGAACTCTTGATGCGTCACATAAGCTCCGGCCTACCCCAACCGCTGCAAGTTGCATTGGTTGCGGCATTTAGAGAAAACTATGGCGCAATGGATGCTGAAGCTGCATTCATGCTGTTTCTGCTCGACGAATCGGCAGGACGGCGGAAGCTGGCTGACTGCCTGACCGACCCGATTCCCAGCCCCCGCCAAGGCGCGGCTGTTTTTCTTGCGATGATTGGCGATGAGGCGTGCATCAGTATCCTCGCACAAGCCTGCGCAGGCCCCGCCGATTGTGGTGGTCACGAAGCCGCATGTGCCTTAAGCCTGCTCGATCACCCAAAGGCCAGAGCCGCCGCCGAGATGTGGTTGCGGAGGATGGACGGCTACGAAGATGCGGAAGGTCAGGAGACCACGGTGTTCGGTAAAACGGTTCTCACATGGAGTATGGACGAAATGCGCCGCTCCAATCTGCGCGAGCATGTGCTCTA
This sequence comes from Verrucomicrobiales bacterium, assembly GCA_046155625.1. Classification (GTDB taxonomy): domain Bacteria; phylum Verrucomicrobiota; class Verrucomicrobiia; order Verrucomicrobiales; family V1-33; genus CAJBME01. The sequence continues at coordinate 14,685 of JBJXFS010000028.1, forward strand.
CGACTTTGAGCACCGACAAGAGGAGCATGGGAAGTTATTGAGACTTCGGAATTGTTTGAAAGCCCAATCAGAGAAGGGAACCTGTGAATAAATCGCCTCTCCCATCCACCGTCGCCCCCTTGCTCGCGGACTTGAAAGTCCGCATCCGCGCGGCGCAGGTGCGCGGCCGCGCTTTCAGTGAACCGGGAGCTTATTCTCCTCTACTGGCACATCGGTCGGGAGATTCTGCGGGCGCAGCGCGCGGAAGGCTGAGGCACTAAGGTCGTCGAGCGACCGGCGAAGGATTTGGCGGCGGAGTTCCCGGAGATGAAGCGGGTTTTAGCGGGCAAATTGGCGGCGGATGCGGGTCGATCGGGCTGGGAAATGTGATTCGATGTTCTCCAAAAGCAGGATTGTCGTTTTCGCGTCTTCGTGTTTTTTTCGTGCATGGCAACCAAGACCATCACGCTCGAAATTGACGCTTACGAAAAGTTGCGTGCGGCGAAGAAGCCCGGTGAATCGTTCACTGAAGTCGTCCGCCGCGCCGAGATCACCGATGCCCCGCTGACGGGTGCGAGTTTGCTCGCCTACCTCGCATCCGGCGGCAGTGGAGTCAGTGGCCGCTACCTCGACGCCGCCGAGGAAGCCGCGAAACACGACCCCCTTCCCGACGACCCGTGGGCCTGATCCTCGACACCAATTTCGTCATCACCGCCGAGCGCGACGCCCGGCGCGGAGTGCCGGGCCGCGCTCACGCTTTCCTCACTGCGCGTCCGAGCGAGATGTTCTACATCACCTTCACCGTTGCGGGCGAACTCGCCTGCGGCCAATCCGCCGCCGCCCGTCGCGACTGGGAGCGCCTCTGCCGCCCGTGTCCCATTCTGGCGTGGACCAAGGAAGTCGCATGGCACTACGGCGAAACCTACCGCGCCCTCGCCGCGAAAGGCCAACTCATCGGCGGCAACGACCTCTGGATAGCTGCCAGTCAAACAGCAGGCGTGGGCGGATCGTGTCGGCGTGCAGCCCTAGCTACTCAAACGTCCTGCCAATTAGAAAAAATCTGGTCAATTTCCAGGCAATCAACTACACAGTCGCCGGATGAAACCAAAAACCATCATCCACACCGCCTTCTCCCTGTTGGCCGCCTGCGGCATGGCGTTCGGTGCGGAGGCTGCTCCCGAAGGCGATCTCAAACCATTCCTTGGCGAGCCAAAGTTCGAGAGGCAGCAAGTCTATCGCAATGACCGGTTTCCCACCGTGACCGTCGCCAAGGATGGCACGGTGCTCGCAGTCTGGAACGGCGTGAAGGTGCGGCGCAGTGAGGATGGCGGTGCGACGTGGGGGCCTGAAATCATGGTCGGACCTGGCTTCATGGGCGGTGGCGTCACCGTGACCGAAGCCAACGGCGACATCTTCGCGTTTGTGAGTGAGGCCCACCCGCCGACCACCGAGAAGATCTACCGCAGCCAGGATCATGGGAAGACATGGTCAGTCATGGACGCGGTGATCAAGCCGGACAGCAGGGGCAACAAGCCCGAGATGCACATGAACGACCACGGCATCACGCTGATGCGCGGCGCCCACAAAGGGCGGGTGATCCGCCCCTCCCGGTTTTATGGCAAGGCCAACGCCGCAAGCGAGTGGCCCAACCATTACACCAACGCGATTTACAGCGACGACGGCGGCAAGACCTGGCTCACCAGCGAACCCTTTCCCGCCAACGGCACCGGCGAAGCCACGATCGCCGAGCTGTCCGACGGACGGATCTATTACAATTCCCGCCGGCACTGGGTGCCCGAGGGCGAGGATAACTCCACCCGCTGGACCGCCATGAGCGACGATGGCGGAGTCACCTGGAAGGATCTGGTCATGTGCAAGGATCTGCCGGACGGCCCGGGCGACACCGGTTATGGCTTGATGGGCGGCCTCGGACGGTTGCCGATCAAGGACAAGGACATTCTCATCTTCAGCAACGTCGAGAGCCCCAAAGGCCGCCGCCATGGCACGGTCTGGGCCAGTTTCGACGGCGGCAAGACCTGGCCGCTGAAACGCCTCGTCACCGAAGGCGCCTTCGCCTACTCCTCCATCGACGTGGGACGTCCAGGCACGAAAAGTGAAGGCTGGATCTACCTGTTTTCCGAGGGTGCCGGCGGGGAAATGTGGCGCTTCAACCTGAGTTGGCTCCTCGCGGGAACGAAAACTGGCAGCGGAGAAGTGCCAAAGTGGGTTGGAGAGCAGGCAAAATAATCGCCGGGCACTTTCCACCGCTTGCCGCGCGCCCGCCATTCATACGCGTTTCACTGAATAAATTTTTTGCATACTCACGGGCGGGCGATTTCTATGAGCGGCTGCCAATTTTGAACTTCCTCAAGGGAAGCACTGTACTCTCATCATTCCACAAGGCCGCTGGCTGATTTAGCGCCAGGCAACACTAACAACTCAACCACAATCCGACAAACCATGTCCCAGGAATCGACCAACAGCTCCGCAGCCAATTGGCAGCCCGAACTCAGCGACGTCGAAGCGGTCAAGAAATTGAAACAGGCCCGGGAGGACATCACTCTGGAATTGCGGAAGGCAATAGTCGGGATGGACCAGGTCATTGACGAGGTCCTCATCGCGATCTTTTCCCGCGGTCACGCATTGCTCGAGGGTGTGCCCGGACTGGCCAAGACGCTGCTGGTGAGTTCCATTGCGAAGACACTTTCCCTTACGTTCAAACGCATCCAGTTCACGCCGGACCTGATGCCCTCCGACATCACAGGAAGCGAACTGCTGCAGGATGATCCGGCCACCGGCGCCCGCCGCTTCATGTTCAGCAAAGGACCGATCTTCGCGAACATTGTGCTGGCTGATGAGATCAACCGGACTCCGCCCAAAACACAGGCGGCCCTGCTGGAGGCCATGCAGGAAAAGATGGTTTCGGCCCGTGGGGATGACTTCGAACTCGACCTGCCGTTTTTTGTGCTCGCGACGCAGAACCCTCTCGAACAGGAGGGCACCTACGCACTTCCAGAGGCGCAGCTCGACCGCTTCATGTTCAAGATCAATGTCGGTTATCCGAGCCGCAGGGAGGAGATCGACATCATGCGCAGCGTGACCGGCGGCCAGCGTCCACAACTGGCCAATGTGCTCAGCAAAGCGGACATTCTCGCGCTGCAAAATCTGGTGTCACGCGTCCCGGTGGCCGATCACATCTTTGAATACGTGGCCACCCTGGTGCGGGCCACCCGCCCGTCGGAGGAGCAGTCGCCGGGATTCGTCCGGGACTTCGTTTCCTGGGGTTGCGGGCCGCGTGCCTGTCTGAATCTCATTACGGGTGCGAAAGCCCGGGCCATCCTGCACGGCCGTTTCAACGTGTCAGTGGAGGACGTCCAGGCTCTCGCTGTTCCAGTATTGCGTCACCGGATGGGCCTGAACTTCGCGGCCCAGTCCGAAGGGGTGGATGCCGAGCACGTGGCGAACCGCCTGCTGAAGGAAATTCCCAGCGACGAATCGCTCTACACGTGGAACGGGAGCGCCCCAGCCGCGGTCCGCGCCCCGCGTGATTAACACCGGCAGTCCGCATTTTGAGGATGCGATGCCTGACCCAATGAAACATGGACACTAAAACCGTTCCAGCCTCCGCGACACCCAATCCGCGTGGCAGGGCCCAGTATCTTGATCCCGCCATCCTCAGCCGCATCGGCTCGCTCGAAGTGGTCGCACGGCAGGTGGTGGAAGGAGTGCGGATCGGCCAGCACAAGAGCCCGGTTCGTGGCGTCAGCAGCGAATTCAGCGCCTATCGCCAGTACGCACAGGGCGACGAAACCCGCCACATTGACTGGAAAGCCTACGCCCGCTCCGACCGCTATTACATCAAACTCTTCGACGCGGAGACGAACTTTGTCTGCAACCTGCTGCTCGACGCCAGCAAGTCGATGACCTACTCGTCCGGGAAGATTTCCAAGATCGAGTATGCCAAGTATCTGGCCGCCAGCCTGGCCTACCTGGTGGTGGATCAGGGCGACTCGGCGGGAGCAGCCATCTTCGACGGCAAGCTGCAGAAATACATCGAGCCAAAAGGCAGCAAGCAGGTGCTGCAGGACATCTCGACCGAACTTGAAAAGATCGTTCCGGAGCCGCGGACCAATGTGGGTGCAATCCTGCACGATTTCGCCCACCGCATGAAACGGCGGGGCTTCGTGATGATTTTTTCGGACCTGTTCGACAACACCGAGGAATTCATCGCCGGCCTCAACCACCTCCGCTTCGGCGGGCACAACGTGGTGCTGTTCCACGTTCTGGATCCGTATGAGATTGAGTTTCCGCTCAGCGGAATGTGGAAGTTTCTCGGGCTGGAAGGCGAAGGGGAGGTCATCACACAGCCGTCCCGCGTCCGGGCCAATTATTTGAAGGAACTCGAGGAGTTCGTGGGCGGAATCCGGAAGGCCTGCGCCAAGGCGCAAGTGGATTACGTCCTCGTCAATACGGCCGATCCTGTCGAGCAGACCATTTCCAACTATCTCCTCCAGCGCACCGCGCTGGCCAAGCCCCGTTGATGACTTCGGACCCGAACACACCGGCTCTCGTCCTCGCGCTTTCTGCTCTCGCGGCGGGATTGCCAATTCGGGCTGCGGATGAGGTGAGTTCGGCCCATCATCCCGTCCTCAAGCGGGCCCTCGCAGAGCATCCCACGGCCGACGCCGATGGAAATGGCAGCCTCTCGCTGACGGAATATGACATCCTGCAAAGGCAACCGCTGGTGCAGCCGCCCGCCGAGAAGGACAAGCCGCCGGTCGCTCCCCTGCTGCCTCTTTTGCCCGTCCTGCCTAACGGTGACGTGGTCGTGTGCGAGTTTGAGGATCCCAATTCTTACAAAACGGCGGGCTGGACTCATGAGGGCGCCGCTTTCCAGGGCGACCTCGCCCACGGGACCCGTGTGATGAGACGCCGGGTGGGTCATTTCCAGGGAGCGGTTTTTCTCACTACCCAGGGCAAATCCGAGGCCGAGACCGGACGGCTTGTCTCGCCGACTTTTCCGCTCGAACTCGATTTCCTCGCCGTGACCATGAGCGGCGGCAGGTTTCCGCAGCGGGTTGGAGTGAACTTGTGGATCGGCGAGGAACTGGTCCGCAGCGTCACGGGAAACAACGACGACTCTCTCGAGACAGTGGCTCTGGATGTTCGCCAATTTCGCGGACGCATGGCCCGGGTGGAACTGCTCGACCATCACTCTGGCATCTGGGGGCACCTCAACGTGGATCGCATCTTCCTCACCGCCAACCCCGGTGAGGCCCGCCGCATTGACTCGCGTCCGCCTCCTCCTGCGCCGCTCCCCGGGCTTGCCCTCACCACAACCGGACGCCAGGCCGGCCCTCTCGCGATCACGGATGGGAAGCTCACTTCCGCGCAAGCGCCACTCGCGGCGGAGAGTCTTTTGCTGGCCATCAACACGCAGGATTCCGCGGCGGAGGCGGCACCCGGCTCGTCGCCACCCAGCGCCGTGCAGTTGATCAGCGGCGAAATCTGGCACGCCCAGATTCTTGGCCTCGAGGGAAAGTCCCTTGCCATCAATAGCCCGCTCATCGGCGAGCGACAAGTGCCGCTCGAAGGCATCGCGAGCATCGAATTTCAATCCGCCGACGTCGACGCTCCTCGCGAACCCGGGCACCTCTACCGCAGCGGAGCGGAGCCGGTTCCCGGCACGCTGGTGTGGATTCGCGACAAAGACATCGCCGTGGACTGCCCGCTCGGCGTCATTCCGCTGGAACGCCCGACCGTCGAGCGTTACGTCCTCGCCAAGCCCAAGCCTGCGGAACCGTCCGGCGCGGATGTGGTCGGGCTCGCGGGTGGAGGACTGCTGCGGGGAAAAGTCGCCTTCGCTGGAAACCAGCTCGTCGTGAACCACGGCATCCTTGGCGAACTCAAGCTGGATTGGAAAACCGTCGGCTACCTGCGCCGCACCACACCCGGCCTCGACTGGCTGGAAGACCTGGCGATGACGGTGGAGGAGCGTGACCCGCTCTCATTGCCGCCGCCACCGCCCCAATGGATTGCGGGCGATAGCGACAGCCACCTGCGAGCCCTTCGCATCATGCCGGAAAGCGTGGTCCGCTTCACCCTGAAGCCCATCGCCGGAAGCAAGTCGCAACTGCGGACGGAAATCGCTCCGGTACTCGGCTGCCGCGCCGCGATGAAAGTCACCGTCCTCGCCGGCGATGCCGCCGTCTGGAATCAGACCATCCCCGCGGGCAGCGCCCCGGTGCCGCTGTCCGTCGAACTCTCCGCCGTCGCGCAGCTCGCCCTCAAGGTCGAGTTCGCCGGCCCCCTTGCCTTTCCCTGCGGCATCGAACTGCGCGACCCACTGGTGTTGATCCTCGCACAACTCGCCACCGAGCCGCGCCGCACCCAACCAAACTGATCTGATGGGCTCACTCAATTCATTTGCCCTCTGGGGCTACCTTGGTCTGGCTGGCATCGCCGTCCCGATCATCATCCACCTGCTTTATCGGAAACACCGCAAGGAAACCCCGTGGGCCGCCATGGAGCTGTTGCGCCGGGCACTGGTGATCCGCTCCGGCCAGGTCAAGCTGGAGGATTATCTGATCCTTTTCCTGCGCTGCCTTGCGCTCGCCCTGCTGGCGCTCGCCCTGCTGCGGCCCATCATGAACACGGACGCCAACAGTTTGCTTGGTGAAAAGAAGGTCGGGATGATCGTCGGGATTGATGCCTCTTTCAGCATGGGCCACGGCGAGCACTCGCGATTCGAGCGTGCCCTCGATAAGGCTCGGGACATCGTCAAAACCGCGCGGGAAGGCGACCCCGTCACCATCGTCCTGATGAGCAATCGCCCGCAGGTACTGGTGCGGGGCGCAGGCTACGTCCCGTCGCAGGTCGCGGAACTCCTCGGACCCAAGACCACGGCGACGCCCTATCGCCTCAGCCTCGAACGTAATCTCGATCTGCTCAACGAACTGGCCGGCGAACTCAAGACGCCCGGCAAGGAAGTCTTCCTCGTGAGCGATTCGCAGGAACTCGACTGGGCGAATCTTTCTCCGACTGCCCGCGCCTCGTTCGAGCGCCTCACGAGGAGCGCCAGCGTTTATGCCATTCCGAGCGGCTCGGACGGCGAGGAAAACCTCACGCTGGAGCGCCTGACCTATTCGTCCGGATCACTGCGCCAGTCGGGTTCGGCTCGATTTACCGCCCAGGTGCGCAACACCGGTCGCCGCGGGGCGGATGGCGGCGCCGTTGAATTTTTCGTCGGCAACGAACTCAGCAAACGGCTCGCCGTCGGTTCGCTGGAACCCGGCCAGGCCCGCGGTCTGGACTTCTTTGCTTCGTTTGACCAACCCGGTGATATCCAGCTCAAGGCGCAGCTCAGCCCGGACGATCTCGCGACCGACAACGTCCGCCATGCCGTGGCCCACATCAGCTCCGGCGTCCGCGTCCTTTGCGTGGAAGGCGGCTCCGCTGGCGAGGCCGACCGCACTGGCGGCTACTACGCTGTCCGCGCCCTGCGCCTCAAGGACCGCGGGGACGACAGCCCCATCAAGGTCAACCAGATTGAGGCCCCCGATCTCGCCGTCGAACAGCTCGGTGACTACGACGTGATCCTGCTCGCCAACGTGCCGGACCTTTCTCCGGAAACAGCGGAGCGACTGCGGAAATTCGTGCAGCGTGGCGGCGGCCTGATCGTCTTTGCCGGCGATCGCGTGGATGCCGCGCAATACAACGAGCGTTTCGGCAAAGGCGCCGACGCATTGCTGCCGGCCACCATCGGCAAAGTCGCCACCCACAGCGGCGACGCCCCCGGCTGGAGCATCGGGCCGGCGAAATCCGATCACCTGCTGGCCGGAGTCGTCTCGCGTCTGCCCGCGAAGCTGCTGGACAGTGCACGGTTCAGCAAAATCATGGCCGCCGAGCCGGCACCGGGCAGCGAGACGATTCTTTCGCTCGCTGAAACGAGCGCCCCCTTGCTGCTGGCCCGGAATTTCGGCGCGGGATCAGTCCTCCTTTTCACCACTTCTGCGGACAGAACATGGAGTGAACTGGCCGTCCATCCGCTCTATGCCATGCTTTTGCAGCAGGCCGTCACCAATCTGACGAGCCGCCCTGACGCCCTGCAATTCACGGTTGGGGAAGACGCCCAGCTAGTCGTGGCGGGTCGCGAAGTCGGCGACAACGTCGCGCTGACCAAGCCCGCCGGCGAGACGTCCGCCATCCGCGTCACTCAGAAACGCGACCAGACAGTGGCCGCCATCGACTTTGATGCGCCCGGCATCTACCAGATCGCGGCCGAGGGACAAAAGCAGGCCGTCGCCGTGGCTGCCAACGTGGACGCCCGGGAATCCAATGTGAGTGTGCTCGATGGCGGAGCGGTCGCGAACCTGCTCGGCCCCATCGGAGTCAAAGTGCCAGGCAAAGAGGGCGACCTTGTATCCATCATCGAGAAGAACCGCCGCGGCCGCGAAATCTCGCAGCTCCTGCTTTGGATCGCGATCGGCGTCTTCAGTCTTCAAAGCCTCCTTGCCCGCTATTTCACCAACAAGATTTCTCGCGACGAGGTCCCGGATCTCACGGCCGCCCTGCAAAAGAGCCGGGTCGCGGCCGCCCGGCGGATCTAAACTCCAACCCATCGAAGTTGCATGCTCAAGAAACTACTGGCGCTTGATCCCTCCGAGGACATCGACCGGATTGACTTCGCCTTCCGCGGCGGATGGTTTCTCGCACTGGTGTTGATCACGGTCGCCGTCGCCTTCGCGATCTACCTTTACCGCTCCGAGCGTCACCTCCCCAAAGGTCGCCGCAGGGTGATGATGATCTGTCAGGCCGGCGCCCTCCTCGGCCTCATCATCGTTCTGCTGCAGCCTTATGCGATCATCCGTATGACCAGGGAATTTCAGCGGACTTTCCTCCTGATGCTGGATACCTCCCGCAGCATGGCTTTCAAAGATCCGCGCAGCACGCCGGCGCAGGTCGAGGAGGCGGCGAGGGCCCTCAATAAGGTGCCGCTGGAGGCCCCCGTGCCGACGGAAAATGCCGACCTCCAGCAAAGCCTGAGCGCCACCACCCGGGTGGATCTGGCCCGCGGCGTCCTGCGCCATCCGCAGATGAAGCTCGTCGAGCAGCTTCGCAGGAATTTCGACGTGCGATTCTTCACTTTCGACGGCCAGGTGCGCCCCGAGGAAGGACCCGATGCCATGGCTGAGGGCGACTCCATCCTCAAACGCGAGGCCACCGGTGATTCCTCGCAGCTCGGTTCCGCCATTGAGGAAGCAGTGGGCCGATTCTCCGGGCAGCCCGTCGCCGGGGCCATGGTGTTTAGCGATTTCGCATGGATGGAGGGCAAGGATCCGCTCCGCGTGGCCCGCCAGCTGAAGGAGCGTGGCATACCGGTTTATCCAGTAGCGATCGGCCTGCCTGCGCCGCCGGACATCAAGCTCAGCGGAGTCGTGGCTCCGGAAGTGGTCTTCAAAGGAGACAGCGTGCCGCTGCGGGTGAAGGTCGAGTCCCGCGGCTACCAGGGACGCACGGTTGATCTGCAACTGACCATCGATGGCGAGCAGGGCGCTGTGCAGCAGGTCCAGCTCAAGGACGGCGTGCAGTACGAGGAAATGACCTTCATCCCGCAGCGGGATGCGGGCACCATCAATTTGAAATTCCAGATCGCCGCCGTGGCCGGTGAAGCCACCGACCTGAACAACCACACCAGCCACGACGTGCGCATCATCAACGAGAAGATCAAAGTCCTCTACGTCGAGGGCCTGCCGCGCTGGGAATTCCGCTATCTGCGCTGGGTGCTGCTGCGCGACCCGCGGCTGGACGTGAAATTTCTCATGACGCAGGGCGACCCCGCCCTCGCCGGCTCTTCGCCGCGCCACATCGGCCGGTTCCCGCAGGATCCGGCGGAGGCGCTCAAATTCGATCTCATCATCATCGGCGATGTGCCTGCCTCCTATTTCAATGCCACCCAGACCGAGCTTATTCAGCAGCTCGTCAAGGAGCGGGGCGGATCGCTTCTCATGATCGCGGGACCCATGGCCGCGCCGGCCACCTATCGCGAAACACCGCTGGGCGAAATCCTGCCGGTCAACATCGGCTCCACCGGCTTTCACAACGTGGCTCCCACCGACTCGCCCGAAGTGACGTCCGCCGGACGAGAGAGTCTTGCCACTTCGCTCTCCGTCTCCCCGGAGGTCAGCGCCCGTGTTTGGGCCAATATCAAGCCCATGTACACTCTGCCGCAGCTCGAAGGAGCGAAGGCCGGCGCCACCGTCCTGCTCCGCCTGCCGAAAGCGAGCGAGGAACTGCCCGACTATCCGCTCGTGGCCTGGCACCGCTACGGCACCGGCAAGGCGATGTTCGTCGGCACCGAGGATCTCTGGCGCATGAGGCTGGAGGTCGGCGACCGCTTCCACGCCCGGTTCTGGGGCCAGACCATCCAGTTCCTGACGCTCTCGCGGCTGCTCGGGCAGAATAAGCAGATCACTCTCGAAACCGACCGCGGCTCCTACAGCACCGGCGAGCAGGTCCGCATCTTTGCCAATGTCCTGACCGAATCCTTCGAGCCCGTGACGCGGCCGTCCTACGACGTGATCCTTGAGGCGAACGGCGAGACGGACACGGCCACCACCATCGAACTGAGCCCCCTGCCCGACACTCCCGGCCTTTTCTCCGGCACCCACCTCGCGGGCAAGGATGGCAGTTACGTGATCCGCACCCGCCCGGCCGATTCCGAAATCTCGAACCAGTCCGGCTTCAAAATCGCCACTCAGGCCATTGAAGACCGTGAAACCGCCATGCAGCCTGATGTGGCGCGGCAGATTGCGGAGCTGTCCGGTGGCCGGGAGCTGGCCCTCGCCAGCCTCGGCACCTTCCCGGCCAGCCTTGGCGAAGAAAAGAAACTCACCAGCGTGGTGCGTCTTGAAAAAGATCTCTGGGATGTGCCCATCTGGTTCCTCATCGTCGTCGCGTTCGCCGGTGTGGAATGGTACCTCAGACGCAAGGACAACCTCGTTTAACACCCGACCGATGGACGCAAACCAACATACCTCCATTGAGAAGAAGCTGCGCTGGGCCTGGCGCAAGGAGCGTCGTTTCATTCACATCCGCGGCCTGTTTCGCGTGTTGATCTGGCTGATCGTTCTGCTCGCCATCGGCTTCCTCATTGACTGGGGGCTCTTCACTAAAGCCGGACTGCGGGCCAATCTGGGCACCTCGCTGTTAGTCGTCAGCGCCCTCATCCTCTGCTGGGCCATTTGGCATGAGTGGCTGCGGCACCTCAAGCGATTCGACCCCGTCCACGTCTCGCTGGCAGTCGAGAAACGCCACTCCGGGCTGAACTCACTGCTCGTCTCTTACGCCCAGTTGAATCCTTCCAAAGCAGACAAGACCACTGTCTCCGCCGAATTGATTGAAGCCATGCGGGATCAGGCCGTCGCCCAGGCCCGTCCGCTGGATTTCCGGGAAATCGTGGATTTTGGCCAGATCAAGAAGCTCCTCGTCGTCGGGGGTGGTTTGTTCGTCGTATTCGCCGCCGTCTCCATCCACTGGAGCGATCACGTCGGCGTCTTTTTCCAGCGCCTCGCCGGCTCCAACGTCCGCTACCCCACGCAGACGCAGCTCAAAAGCGTTTCCGGTGACCTGACGGTACGCGTTGGCGACTCCGCCAGTCTCAATGCCAAAGCCGGCGGCGCCCTGCCACCGGAGGGCCGGCTTTTCACCCGGCCAGCCGGCAGTGACGCACCGTGGAAGGAACTGCCGATGAAGGCCGACGCAGATCCGGCCAGCTACACCCGCGAGGTGAAGGGCCTGACCGGCGATCTGCGCTACTATGTGCGTGTCGGCGACGACCGCAGCGAGGAGCACGTCATTCGTGTCATCAGCGCTCCGCAGGTCGTGGCCACGAGGGTGACGCTCGAATTCCCCGCCTATATGAACAAGGCCGCCAACACCAGCGACCAGCTCAACCTCGAAGTCCCGGAGGGAACCAAAGTGCTCTGGAATCTGACCTGCAACCCTCCGGTAGAACGCTGCGAGGTCATCGCCGGGGAGCGCACTTTCGACGCCAAACTCAACGAGAGCGGCACCAGGATCGACTTCGAACTCACCGCCCAGGAAGCCATCAAGTACACCTTCCGGTGGACCGAGCGGGAGAAGGAATTCAAGTACGACGACGTGGCGTATGCGGTCAAAGTCGTGCCCGACGCCTTGCCGGAGGTGGAACTCCTGCGACCCTCCGTCAACGGGCTGGCCACCGTGAAAAAGACCCTCAAGATCACCGCCCGCGCCAGTGACGACCACGGTCTCGACAAGGCCTGGCTGCTCTACTCCCTCAATGCCGGCAAGGAGGAGCGCGTCGAGATTCACGATTTCAAAGCAGCGGCCGGCCAGGAGTTCACCCATGAGTGGAAGCTCAACAAAGCCATCCCCGATCTGAAACCACCGGCGCAAGTGGCCATCGCCATCGAAGTCGCCGACCTCCATCCGGACCAAGCCACCCATCAACGCCGCTCCTCGACACGAGTCCTGTCCATCGTCGAACCCGAAGCCTATCTGGAGTGGTACCGCGCGGAACTCGCAGCCCAGACCGAGGAATTAAAACGCTCCCGCGACTCCGAAATGGCCTCTTCCACGCAGGTCAAAGCCATCAAAGCCCAGGAAAGCGACGAAAAACCCAAATGAGAACCTCGATGAGACGATTCCACAACCATTCCTGGTTCCTGCTGGTCGCACTGGCCATGCCCGCCCTGCTGGCCGCGGCTGTCCGAGCCCAGGACCCGGCCGCACCTGCCGCACCTGCTGCCGCACCGGCCGCGCCCGCACCCGCCGGGGTGAAAGGCGGAGACGACATTTTGCTCACCGGCGAGCGACTGTTCAATGAAGAGCGCCGCCAATTGGATGTCTCCAGCCGCCTGACGGGCGTCCATCGCCGTCTGTCCACGCTGCTGGAGGACCTTCAATCCAACGAACTCGCGGAGGAAGGAGGAGCCGCGACGCTCGTCACTACCGGGAACGCGATCGCCACGCTTCGCAACGGCCGCGTGCCCAGCGCCGCGGAACAACTCCGCAAGGCGCGGGGCGACCTCGGAAAAGCCCTGCCGCACATTGACGGCGCCGACAAGGAAATCACGGCCATCGTCGAGGACCTCAACAAGATCATCGCGGGGGCCAGCACCATTCTGGCCGACGACCGCCTGCTCAAGGAAATCCGCGAGATCATCAAGGACGAGGAATTCTTGCGCCGCCAGACAGCCGAGTGGGGCAAAAAGCTCATCCTCACACCCGAGGCCGGCAACCTCGATCAGGGCCGGGTTTCGCGGGCCCAGCAGACGGTCATTGATCGCTACGTGCCATTTTTCGATATGCTGACCACAGCCCGCAAGCAAGCGACGGACCTCACAACAGCCAGCCGTTTGGGCAAGGCCGAGCAGGTGCTGATCGAAAGCAAACCCGAGGCCAGACTGGCCGCGGCCATTGATCAGATCACGCAGAGCAAGGCGATCGGAGCGGTGGGCGAGCAGGACCAGGCCATCGACGCCCTGCGGAAAGCGGAGAAAATCCTCGCAGAGGAAGCCGCGTCCGACTTCGTGACCGAACTGGCCCGCATTCTGGCCGCCGAAAAGGAACTCCATCAGGACACCACCCAGGCGGAGGCTGCGGCGTTCCAGGCTGAGAAGTCGCAATTCGAAGCCCGCCAGATCGGAATCGACAAGATGATCGAAACCGCCATCTCGAATTTCCTCCCCAGCCTGGCCGGAACTCCCGCCGCACCACCGCCGACTCCCGCGCCGACTCCCGCGCCGACATTCACAACGCCGCCCGTCTCTGCCCAACTCGCCGCATCAATCACCGAAGCGAACAAAGCCGTGGCCGTGGCCGTCACCGAATTGAATGCGGGCAATCAGCCCGAGTCGATTGCCGCGGAACTTGCCGTCATTGCGGCCCTCGAGAAAGCCATCGCCCAGGCGAGAGCGGAAATGGGGACCGAAGTGCCGCCTGTCGAGGCCGGCGACATCAGCCTCGCAGATATCGGCACAGGCGGCGAAGGTTTGGATTCGTTCGGCGAAGGGTTTGATTCGTTCGGTGGCTCTGATTCGTTCGCCGAGGGCTTCGGCGAAGGGCAAGGAGTGGGCCAGGGGCAGGGAGAAGGCCAGGGTCAAGGAAAGGGAAAAGCGAGAGGCCGAGGACAACCCACTCCGTTCGCCGGCGACCCAAAGGATCTCGAAGAAAGCTATGCCGACGGAAGGACGGACATTGGCGGACGGGGCGCAGACGTGAAGCGCACCCGTCAGTCGCTCGATGCACTCTCGCGCCGCCAGCGCTCCGCGGCCATCCAAAACTTCGTCCAGCAACTGCCTCCAGAATTCCGGCAGCAAGTCGCCGACTACTACGAAACTCTCGCCGAATGAAACCTTATCCCATCACCAAAGTTTTCGTCGCGACACTGCTGGCCGCGACTTCTGTGACCGTCTCTCTTCAACCGGCCAGAGCGCAGAACGAAGAAGGCGGCGAGCAAGTCGTGGGCGTGGCTCGCCTGCCCCCGGAGGTCCGCGCCTCCATTGCCAAGGGCCTGGATTATCTCGCCAAAGAGGGCGTGCAGAAAGCCGACGGAAGCTGGGGCACCGGACAGTATGACGTGGCGGAGACGTCCCTCGGACTCATGGCTTTCATGCTCAAAGGCCACGTCCCGGGCCGCGGCGGCCGCTACGGCGTGGTCATGGAAAACGCCATTACCTACCTCATCAATAAAGGCCGCGGCCAGCGGGGCTTTCTGGGCACTCCCAACAACCACGCCGGTATGTACGAGCACGGACTCGCCGTCCTCGCCCTGTCCGAAGCGTGGGGTCAAAGCAAGAACCCCGCCGTCGGTGCCACCCTGCGTGCCGGCGTGGACATCATCCTCCGCGCCCAAAACTATCAGGGTGGTTGGCGCTACACCCCTGAACCCACGGACGCCGATCTCTCCATGACCGTCATGCAACTGGTGGCGCTCAACTCCGCACGAGAGTCCGGCATCCAGGTGCCCGATGCCACCATGGAAAAGGCCACCAAATACGTGATCTCCTGCCAGGACGAAAGCAGCGGAGGGTTTCGCTACATGCCGGGTAGTGGGGAAGTTGGCTTTGCCCGCACCGCCGCCGGCATCATGTCCCTCATCATGACCGGCCAGCGCAACCACAGGGCCACCCAGCGGGGGCTGGCATTCCTGAAGGCCTATCCCGACAAGAAGTTCGATAAAGGCTACCCGCGTTTTCATTACGCCCACTACTACGCCATCCAGGCCATGTATCAGGCGGGCGAAGCGGACTTCCAGGCATGGTATCCCAAAATCGCCGCCACCGTCGTCTCCATGCAGGCACAGGACGGAAGCTGGAGTGGCGAAGGTGGCACAGCCTATGGCACCGGCGCCTCCATTCTCATTATCGGCGTGCCTTACCGCTTCCTGCCGATCTACCAGCGCTAGCGCAGCCCCCGCCCGGCAGATTGACGACTATGGACGACCTCATCTACAGACGGAAGGACAGCGCAGGTCCAGGTGAATGCGGGATGGCTGGCGTTGGGGATGCGGTACAGATGGCAGCCGCGGTTTTTCAAGACGCCCCAAATGAACCGGTAGAGATCATCGCGCCGTTCACGGGTCAGCGCCGGAACCCGGTTTTTCGTGGCAAAAACGAGGTGGTAATTGATGTCAGTATAGGTGGCCATGATGCGGTGGAGGCTGGCGCGCGACGGAAACACAAACAAGATCGGACGCGATGGGACTACCCCTCCGGGGTAGCGGTAGAGGCTTGTCAGGCTGTTTCCCGGGGGTGCGCTCGTTCCTCGCGAACCCCCGGCTATTCATGGGGCACCCCTCCGGGGTGCATCGGTCAGCGCACCCTACGTTCGATGCCTGCCAAAGCATCACCTGCCAAAGCATCACCTGCCAAAGCACCAGCCCTGGCCCCCCAATCGATCCGGTGGCAGCACAATTTCCCGGTGCTTCTCCGCCTCAGACAGTTTCTGCTCGCCGCCCTGGTGGCCGGCCCTGCCCTTTCTGCTGCAGCTCCCGCTCCGGCTGCTCCCGCTCCTGCTGCAGCGGCTGCTCCTGCTCCGGCAGGAACTGGTCGCATGCTTCAGCAACTCGAATCCGGCGATTGGATCCTTCAGGCGGAGGCCCTGCACTACTTAAGAAAACATCGCGTCATGGGCGGCGTCAGGGCCACCGGTGCCCTGCTGGCCAATGAAACGGCTCGCCCGTGGATTCGGGGACGCGCCCTCGTGACGCTGTCCGCACTGGAAAACAAGGTGCCCGCCGAATTCGAGAAATGGCTCTCCCACGCCCGGCCGGAACTCCGCGCTGCCGCCGCCGAGGTGCTGGAAGAGGAGGGCGGCGATCAGGCTGCCGCATGGCTGCAAACTCTGCTCAAGGACCCGGACGAGACCGTCCGCTACCAGGCCGCCGCGACGCACGCCCGGCGCTCGAAAGAAGCCGCCTGGGCGGTAGTCGATCCGCTCACCGCCGAGGGAACCGCCGGTCCGGCCCGCCTCGCCGCCCGGGCGCTCGCATGGACCGGAACCGATGCGGCTCTCCAGCGCCTCGCCGCACTCATGGCCAAGCCCGAACAGCTTTCGAAATGCCTCCAGGGCATCCGCGACATCCCGTCGCCCCATCTCGTTCCGCTCATCCTCGCGGCCCGCGCGGTCTTGCCGGAGGGCGAGGAGCGACTGCACGGACTCATCCTCACCGACCTCCAGCACCGCGACAAAAAGGATCTGGTCGCCGGGCTGGGTAAATTCATCGAGGCGGGCGGCGACCAGAATATCCGCACAGCGGCGCGAGTCATGACGCTGCTCGCGCCGGCACCCGAATTGGGCGAACCGCTGCGCACCGCTCTGGCGAAAGTCACGGACACCAAAACCATCGAGGCGGGCATGATCGCCCTCGGCATCCCCGCCATCGAGCCGGCGCGGCACGTCGACTATTTCACGCAGCGGCTCGGGCACGCCGATCCGGCCATCCGCGCCCTCGCCATCCGCTGCCTTGCGCACTGCGAGGGCGTGAATCTTTTCGAAATCCTCAAACCCAAGATGGCCGATGAGAATGTCCCGGTGGTCATTGCAGCACTCGGCGCCCTGTTGCGCAGCCCGCCGGCCAACGCCCCGCGTGGCACCCTCGTCACCTACCTCCAGTCACCGATCGGCAGCGCCGACAACGCCGTCCGCGCCCTCGCAAATGAAGTGCTGGCCCATGCCGGGAGTTCCGACGACTATCAACCCGCCCTGGCCACCCTCTCCGGCCTGCTCCGAGGAAAAGACGACGAACTGCGTGCCGCCGCCGCCAAGGCCCTGGGAGAACTGGCCCCGTCCGGAGAGGTCGGGGATCTGGTCTCCATGCAGGGCTACCTGGCCAAATGGACGATCATCGGCACCTTCCTCAACGACGACAAGAACAGCGGATTTCAGGAGGTTTTTCCGCCGGAAAAAGCCATCGATTTCGAGGCCAGTTATCCGTCTCAATTCGTGTGGGCCGGGGTGCAGGGCGGAGTGGAAGGCACCGGCGACAACCAGCCCATCGACCGCGAGGTCGCGTGGTCCAAAGTGAACGTGGATCAGGCCGATGGCCGCCTGCTCATGGCGGCGAATCTTCCTCCGCCCGGCTCGCTCTCCATCGGCTATGCAGTCTCGGATGTGACGCTGGAAAATGAGCGCGAAGTCACGCTCGCCATCGATGGCGACGATGGCTTCCGGGTCTGGCTCAACGGCGCGGTGATCGGAGAGCAAATGGCCACACCGGATCCCAAGACCGGGCTCTCCGTGGCCAGCGTGGCCGGCGTCAAGGTGCCGCTCAAGCAGGGCTCCAACCGATTCCTGGTCAAGTCGTCCAACATCACCGGTCCATGGTGGGTGCGCATCCGGGTCACGGATGCCGACGGCAACCCCGTTGATTTTCATGCTCCCAAGCCATGAGTGCGCGAAGTCATAGCCTTGTTCTCGTCGCCTTTCTCCTCGGAGCGCTCGCCGCGCCTGCGAACCCACCCGCTGACGACGCCCGCTGGGCGGACGCGCTCAAGGCTTACGCGAAAGGTCAGCGAGAACAGGGCCACCGCCTCCTCGCCGCCCTGGCGGCCGAGCATCCCGGCGATCTCGACCTCGCCGCGGCCTGCTACGAGAAAATCCTCGCCAGCGAAAACCTCCCGACCTCGAAGGCCCCAGTGCCAATCGACCGTCCCTGGGTCACCTTCGCCACAGAACGCCTGCTGGCCCTCGAACAGCTCGGTGCCCACTCCGCAAACACATCCATCCTCCGTTCCGCCGCCGCCGCCGACAGTCAGTTCGCTGTCGCAAAAAACCGTTACCTCGACGCCTACGAAACGATCTCCCGTCTGCGCGCCGCAAACGATCACGATCTTTTCTGGCGCATGATGGAAGTCCGCATCCTTCGCAGCATGGGCCTGCCTGAAGCCAACACACGCATCGCCGAACTCAGGCAGGACTATGATCCCGACCATTCCGCCCCTGACAAACGCGCTGAGTGGGAATGGATCGCCACAGAAATCAATCCGGCCGGCAGTCCTCCCTTGGTCGCCCGTCCCGCGTGGGCCCGGCCGCCCGAGCGCTGGCCTGTTCCCGCCCCGGTCCCTCCCGCGGGCAGCCCGCTCAGTCTGCTGGCACCCGAAGATCCCGAAGGCCGCTGGCGTGTCATCACCGAGCCGTCCCCAAAAGGTGGCGTCGGCGCCGTGGATCGCCTCCTCGGCTACACTTACGCTGCCGCCGAGGGCGTGCCGTGGCGCGATGGTCGCGGTCTGCTCGATTCCAACCGGGCGCTCGACCTGCACCTACTCAGCAAACCCGCCGCCGAACTCGAAGCCCTGCGCCAGGAGCAGGAGGCGCTATTCGCCCGCGAAGCACAGACCGCCGCCCGCACCGAGGTGGGCATCCTCAAAGCCAGCCGCCGCTACCCGTGGTCACCGTCGGCCCAGGCGCTTCTGCTGAAGCTCGCCGGCGAGGCGCTTTGGGATGGGCGCTCCGAGTCCGCTTGGCGCAGCTTTCACGAACTACTCCTCCATACCACGGACCCCGCACTCCGCGAGGCCGCTCAGACGGGCCTCTGGACCGCTCAGGCCCTCTTGAGCGGAGCCGCGGAAGTGCTCGCGCAACCCGCCGCCTTCGAATCTGGCAAGACCTATCAATGGATGGGTCGCCCGACGAAGGGTGAGGAAATTCGCGCCGCCCTCCAGGCAACGCTCCGGCCCGCACCTTCGGTCGTTCCACCTTCGCTCACGGCCGTCCGCCTTCATGTGCTACAACTCCCGCCCATAGCTCCATGGACGATGAGTGACTCCCTGGCGGGCTTCGGTGTCGATCTCCAAGTGGCCGGGAACAGAGTCGTAGCCAGTGCACGAAACGTCATCGCCGCCTACGACGCCACCAATCCGGGCGCCCCGCTGTGGACCCATTTACCGCACCGCTCCGCCGCCCCTACTCAGAACCACTGGCCAGGCTACTACGGCGGCCTCATCGAAAATGGAACGCTTGTCTCCCGCTGGGGCGAAGCCGACTTGCCAGGCGGTCTGGCCGCCTTCGACCTCGCCAGCGGCGATCCGCAGTGGACGGCGCTGGGTGAAAACTTCTGGAACGAACGCAGGGGAGTGCGGCCTCTGCGTTCCAGCGCTGGAAAGCAGCCGCTGCGTTTCTCGGTGCCCATGGGCGACCCGGTCCGAGCCGATGGCCGCCTCTTTTACCTGCAATGGGACTCCCTCCACGACCTCCACGCCAAACAAGGCACAAACCTGAAGCTCGTCTGCTTCGACCCCGCCAACGGCCATCCCCGCTGGACGACCACGCTCAGCGATCCCCGATTTGCGGGAGATTTCCGAGGCCCCACCGCTGCCATCTACGGCAACTCCGTTACCGTCCATCGCGGCGCGGTCTATAGCTGCACGAACACCGGGCAGATCTTTCGTTCGGACGTTCGCGACGGCCGCATCGAATGGTCCCATAACTATCGCCACCACCCCACCAGCGCGGAGTTTCTCGGCAGCGCCCCCATCATCGCCGGTGACAACGTCATCTGCCTGCCCCGCGATTCGGGAATTGTCATCGCCCTCGACCAGCGCACCGGCTTTCTCGTCTGGGAAAATCCCCTGATCCTCGCCGCCGAGGCGCTCGGCATCTGGCAGGACACCCTCGTGCTGCGTGGTGTCGCCACTCTCGCCGGGCTCGATCCCGCCACGGGAAAGACCCGTTGGTCCCGTAATCTGACCGGGCGCACCCTCGACCGCTCCCAGCTCATCGCAGACTCCATCTACCTCGGCCATGCCGACTCCCTCGTGCGGCTCGACGCCCGCACCGGCGAATGGCTCGAAACCAGGCCGTGGGCGCTCCCGTCCGAACGCGCCCTCACGTTCACTCTCGCCGGCCAGGACCTTTACATCGTCTCGGACCGGCCCACCGACGACCCCCGCCAGAAAACCGGCCAACCTCTCGGCCCCGAACTGGCCTCGTCAGCGCTCCCGCTCAAGCTGCCGCTCCAACGAGCCTGGTCGCTCTCCCGCCCCGACGCCACCCTTGCTCTCCCGCCCGCCGGAGTCAGGTCCGGCACCGCTTACGTCATCAGCGACGGCCTCATTGAATGCCTTGATGTCGTCCAGCGCGGTGCCATCCGCTGGCGACGATTCCTCAATGCCAGCAATCCCACTTCATTTTTCGCCGGCGACACACTCATCCTGCGGGAACGGGAAGTCTCCCATCTCCAGTCCGCCCGCGTCCTCGCCCTCGATTCCATGACCGGAGTGACACTCTGGGAATCGCCCGTGCCGGTCAACCACCAGCACGTCTTCCACTTCGGCACCCGCATCCTTTTCCACGACGGTCGCGAAAAACTCGTCGCCCTCGACCTCGCCACCGGCCAGCGGGCCTGGCAGGCCACGCTGGTCGCGGCCCATACTCAAAATCCCCACTGGGACGGCACCCACCTGCATCTTTTCCGCGCCCCCGCCGCGGGCAATCTCGAGCACTTTACCCTCGACCCCGCCACGGGTGACACGATCGCGCAGCGGGAGGTTGAGGCCAAGCCGCCAGGTGAAACCCCCACGGCCATCAGCGAACTCGACGACGGCACTTTTGAGATTCGCTTCGCACCCGCCGCGGCCCGGTATTTTCGCGTCACCACGCTCTCCAGTTCCGGCGGCGTGGGAGACTATGCCTCCGCCGCAGAGTTTTACCTGCTCGGCCCCGATGGCCAGCGCCTGCCCCGCGACCAGTGGGCCGCGACCGCCGATCACGAACCCAACGCCGGCCTCCGAGCCAAACCCCGCAATGCCATTGATGGCAATCCGGATTCATGGTGGCACTCCCAGTGGAGGAATGGCCAGACGCCGCACCCGCACCACTTCATCATCGACCTCGGCACCGCCCAGACCGTCAGCGGATTTCACTACCTGCCGGCAAAGATCATCAACAACAACGGCTTGATCGCCGAATTCGAACTCCACGTGAGCCAGGACAAAACGGCCTGGGGTGCGCCGGTCAGCAGGGGCAGTTTTTCCGACAATATCAGGGTCAATACTCTCGAATCCACGACCTCCGTCCCCTCCTTTTTCGAGGTGCGCCGCCAGCACCGCCAGGTCCCGGCCCTTTATCGCTACGACCTCACCGGCAACGGCGTCCTCGTGCAAGAAAACGCCAGCCTCCTGCGCGTCACCGGGCCTTACGCCCTCCTCTCTATCCGCGAAAACCCCAACGGCCCGGAAACCCTCGCCGTGCGGTGTGCCGATGACCCGTCCTATTTTTTCCCGCTCCAGATCAATCACGACCGGCATGGCCAGATCCACTTCGTGGGTGACTACGCCATCACCTATCAGGGCAAACTCGAAATCGCCGACTTGAAATCCAAACGCCAGGTGGCGCTCCCTGCGGATGAAAACGCACCCATCCACCAGGGAGGATTCCTCTGCCGCATCGGCCCTGATCGTTTACTCAAAATCGTCAACCACGAGGGGAAACAACTCGCATTTATCATCGACCTCCAGAGCGGGAACATGACCGCCGGCGTCCTGGAAAACCAGAGCGAGCCGATCAACGAAAACCTCTACGCCCGGCCCGGCGGCCAAAGCCTCTCTTTGACCTTCGACCAAACCTTCCTCACCAGCGATAACTCTTCCATCAGCGCTTGGGTCGCCGCGCCCCGGTAGATGGTGTTGCCACATCAGCCGCCACAAATCCCGCTCACCTCCATAAATCTCCATCAAACTCACCGGACCACTATAAGCCATCAGCCATCAGCCATTAGCAATCAGCTACCATGAAAACACCTTCGCTCCTGCCACTATTGCTCTCATTTTTCCTCACCGTCTCTGCTGCAGCATCGGCGGATGGCCCCATCCGTGTGCTCTTTCTCGGCCACGAGAGCAAACACCACAACAGCAGCGAGGATGCGCCTCTGCTGATGAGGGAATTCGGCCGTGATGCGATCTACTTCGACTATTATACCAAGCCCGACTGTCTGAATCCCGATACGCTCAGTCACTACGACGCGCTGATGCTCTACGCCAATCATGGCAATATTTTGCCCGAGCAGCTCGCGGCGCTGACAAATTTTATCGAGAGCGGGCACGGTTTCCTGCCTATCCATTGCGCCAGTGCCTGTTTCGGCAACAGCCCGCAGTTCATCGCCATGGTCGGCGGCCGGTTTAAGTCTCACGGCGGCGGTGTCTTCAAGGTGACGATTGTGGACAAGGAACACCCGGTCATGCAGGGGATAAACGAATACGAAACATGGGACGAAACCTACGTGCATGATCAACTGAATGAAACTGGACGCAAGCTGCTGGCCGTGCGTGTCGAGGGCGACCACAAGGAACCATGGACCTGGGTTCGCGAGCAGGGCAAGGGCCGCGTCTTTTACACGGCCAGCGGACACGACGACAAGGCTTGGACGAATCCCGATTTTCAGAAAATGCTCCGCAACGCCATCATTTGGTCAGTCGGAGACAAAGTGAAGGCCCGGTGGGAGGCGTTTCTGGCGCAACGCGAGTCGGAGAAGCGCGAGAAAAGTCCGCATGTGGCCAACTACGAGAATCGGCCCGAGCCGCTGACTTTCCAGCACCCGATGACCGTGAAGGGCAGCATGGAGCGGACGCAAGTCCCCGCGGACATGACGCTGCAGCTCTTTGCCAGCGAGCCGGACATCCGCAAGCCGATCGCGTTTGCCTGGGATGAACGCGGGCGGCTCTGGATCTGCGAGACGAGTGACTATCCCCACGGCGTGAAACCCGATGGGGTCGGAAGCGACACCGTCCGCATCTGCGAGGACACCAACGGAGATGGCAAGGCGGACAAGTTTACGGTCTTTGCCGACAAGCTGAACCTCCCGACAGGTCTGGTCTTGGCCAACGGCGGAATCATCGTCAGCCAGCCGCCGCGCTTCCTTTTCCTCAAGGACACCAATGGCGACGACAACGCGGATGTGCGGGAGGAAATCATGACTGGCTGGGGCATTGGCGACACTCACGCGCAAGCCAGCAGCCTGCACTATGGCTACGACAACTGGCTCTACGGGTGCGTGGGCTACTCGGGTTACAACGGGAAGGTCGGCGATGTGGAGAAGCGCTTCGGCATGGGAACCTACAGGTTCCGCGCCGATGGGAGCGCACTGGAGTTTCTGCATCAGTTCACCAACAACTCGTGGGCCCACGGGATGAACGCCGCCGGGGATCAGTTCGGCGGCACGGCCAACGGCGCGCCGATCTTTTACGGCGGCATCCCAGCGACGATTTTGCCGCCAGGAACCAAAGGCATGACCGCGAAGAAAATCAACATCGTGGGTGCCGCGCATACCATCACTCCCAACTATCGCCAGGTCGACGCGATGGGTGGCTACACGGCGGCCGCGGGAAGCGCCTTTGCCTACAGCGCGAACTTGCCGCCCAGAATGCAGGGCATGTCCCTGATTACCGAGCCGACGATGAAGCTGGTCGCCCTCATGGATGTGCGCCCCAGCGGCGCTGGCTACGCAGCCAATGATGGGTTCAACATCCTGGCAAGCAGCGATGAATGGCTGTCGCCCGTTTTCGCCGAGGTCGGCCCGGACGGCGCCGTCTGGATCGCGGATTTCCAAAATTTCATCATCCAGCACAACCCCACACCCACCGTCGGGCGCGGTGGCTACGACGCCAAAACGGGGCCCGGTGGCGCGCACGAGAATCCGCTGCGCGATCACGAGCGCGGTCGCATCTACCGCATCGTGTGGAAGAACGCGAAGGCTCCCGCCATTACCAGCCTCAAAGGTGCGTCGCCCGATGACCTCGTGAAGGCGCTGGGCAACGACAATCAATTCTGGCGGCTCAAAGCCCAGCAGATGCTGGTCGAGGGCAAGTCGGTGGACGCGACGGATTCCCTGAAGAAAATCGTCTCGGCCAACGATTCCAACATCGCCGCCATCCACGCTCTCTGGACATTGCACGGACTGGGTCAGCTCGACGAAGCCACCCACCGGAGCGCCCTGTCGGCCACAAGTCCGGAGTTGCGCCGTAACGCCATCCGGGCGCTGGACACCGACGCCAAAGCGCAGGCTCTGCTCTTCGGATCAGGCACCATCAGCGACGCCAATTTGATCACCCGTCTGGCGGCATATGTGAAACTGGCCGAACTCCCGACAACGCCGGAACTCACCACCCTCGCATCCCGTCTCGGGACCGATCCGGTGGTGGCGAAAGATGAGTGGCTCAACGAAGCCGTCCGCATTCTCGGCTTGAAACACGGCGCCCCCGCAGCTGCTGCCCCCGATGAGCCAGTAGCCGCCGGAGACGCCAAACGCGGCGAAGAGATATTTTTGAAGCATCCCACGGCCGCTTGCACCCTCTGCCATGCCCTCGGCGGCAAAGGCAGCACCGTGGGTCCCGCGCTCGATGGAATTGCCAAGCGCAAGGATGCCTCCTACCTCAAGGAAAGCCTGCTCGAACCCGGCAAAACACTCGCGGAAGGCTACCAGCAATTCGGCGCTTCCCCGATGCCTCCGATGGGCCTGATCCTGAAACCACAGGAACTCGCCGACATCGAGGCCTTCCTGCAAACTTTGAAATAGCCGAGTCGATCCATGATGCCCAAAGACGGGGAGACAACGAATCAACTGACGAATACCACAATGGAACCACTGAATATGCTGCGCTCAGTCCTGCTGGCATTCCTTGGCCTGACTGCCCCGGCCCTTCACACCGCCGAGCCCGCCGCAGAGGCAAATCCCGCCGCGGAGGCAAAGCACGATGCCGTAACGCCCGCCCCCCGGATCGAAAACTGGTGGTTTGCCCTCCACGCGGAAAGGGTCGGCGATATGGCAGAGAAGGACATCGATCTGCTGATGATCGGGGACTCGATTACCCACGGATTTGACTCAGTGGGCGCCCAATTCTGGAAAGAAGTTTTTGAGCTGAAAAAAGCGATCAATCTCGGGTTCGGTGGCGACCGCACTCAGCATGTCCTCTGGCGGCTGGAGAATCTGCCCAAACCCAAGAAGGACCCGAAGGGCGCTGTCCTCCTCATCGGCACGAACAACATCGGCTGGGGCAGCGACACCCCGCAACAGGCCGCGGAGGGGATCCAGGCCATCGTCCACAAACTGCAGCAGCTTTATCCCACGACCAAGATTCTCGTCCTGGCCGTCTTTCCCAGAAGAGTTAATCCGGACCATCCACACCGCATGCAAATCAACGAGATCAACGCCCTGCTCCCCGATCTGCTCAAGGACCTGAAAAACGTCAGCCTGCTGGACCTCGGCCCGAAGTTTCTCGACGAAAAGGGCTTTCTGTCGAAAGAGATCGCGCCGGACACGACTCATCTGAGCGAAAAAGGTTTCGAAATCTGGACTCGCGCGCTCGAACCGGAACTCAAGAAACTGCTGGGGGAAGAGTGATGCCCGCCAAACGCCCGGCCAAACCCAAAGCCCTCCAGCCCGCGAAGCGCGGCAGCGGCGGGCTCCCGCTAGCCATCGCAGGCGGGCGCGCGGCGACGTTTTGCGAAGTGGTCAAATATGCCCTGAGCCGCACTGCTTCACCGACGCTCATCGAGGAGTATCAGACGCAATTGCCCGAGCGCGCGCTGCTGCTGCGCAAGCTGCACGAGTTTTACGGACTGGCGCAGTCGGCGACGGAAGCCAATGCCAACGCACAGCCACGCAAGCCGGGAAAGTCCCCGTAATGAAACCCGAAACGCCCGGCCAAATCCGAACGCCCATGCACCAACCTGCCATGCTCCGGCTGTTACTAACCGGAGCGCTGGTCCTCATGGCCGCGCTCGGCGCCCGCGCGGCGGAGGTCATTGACCCGGCGCGGCTCGAGCGCGAGGTGCTGGCGGCGGGATTGCATGATCCGCTGCAGATGGACGCACTGCCGAATGGCGACGTGCTCATCGCGGAAATGCACGGCACGCTCAAGCGGTGGCGCGGGGCGACGCGGGATGTGGTCGACGTGGGCCATGTACCGGTGGCGCTGTCCGCGGAACTGGGGCTCATCGGCGTGGCGGCGGCGGGTGACTTTGCCCAGAGCGGCAACGTGTTCCTGTTTTTCTGCCCGGCGGCAAAGCGCGACTCGCTGAGGCTGTCGAGGTTCACCATCGGCGCGGACGGACGGCTCGATCTCGCATCGGAAAAGGTGCTGCTCGAATACCCGATCGAATTCGACGGTGCCATCCACATGGGCGGCGGGCTGTTCTTGGACAAGACGACGGGATATCTGATCCTCGGCACGGGCGACAATTCGCCGCCGATTCCCGGACCGGCGGTGGATATTTCCCCGGGCGGCTTGATGCGCGATGCGTTGCGGTCGAGTGGCAACTCGCAGGACTTGCGTGGGAAAATCCTGCGCATTCGTCCGCGCGCCGACGGCGGCTACGACATCCCGCCCGGCAATCTTTTCACCGACCCCGCGCAGGGCCGGCCGGAGATTTTCGCGATGGGTGTGCGCAATGGCTTTCACGCGTCGGTCGATCCGAAGACGGGCTGGATCGCGTGGGGCGACGTGGGGCCGAACACCGAGCTCGGGACCGGCTCGGTGGGTTACGATGAATTCAACCTCGCGACGAAGGCGGGAAATTTCGGCCACCCGATGTTCACCGGGCCGAACGAAGCCTACCGGTCGCTTGGCGCCGACGGAATGCCTGGCGCACTCTTCGACGCCATTCGTCCGCTCAACCACTCGCCGCGCAACACCGGAGTGAAAGAACTGCCGCCCGCGCAGCCGGCACTGCTGTGGTATCCGACGACCGCGTCGAAGGAGTTCCCAGAACTCGGCAGCGGCGCGCGTTCCGCGATGGCCGGGCCGTTCCATCATTTCGATCCGGCCGTGAAGTCCGACTTCAAACTGCCTGAACATTTCAACGGCGCGCTCTTCATTTACGAATGGACGCGCAACTGGATCAAAGTGGTGCGGCTCACGGCGGAGGGAAAACTCGCCGGCATCGAACCGTTCGCGGCGCAGTTTGCCTTCCGCAAGCCGATGGACATCAAGTTCGCGCCGGACCACACGATGTTCGTCCTCGAGTACGGCGACAAATGGCACGGCAACACCGACGGGCAGTTGCTGCGTCTTAGCTACCGGCGCGGGAATCGACCGCCCGTGGCCGCGCTCGCCGCGTCGCCGCTCGCGGGGAAACAGCCGCTGGAGGTGCGCTTCGACGCCGGCGCCTCGCGCGACGCCGATGGCGATGCGCTCAAGTTTGCGTGGGATTTTGGCGGCGACAAAACGTCATCTGAAACCGCGCCGAGCTTCACCTTCACTGAGCCCGGCCAGTACACCGTCGCACTGAAAGTCACCGATGCCGCCGACGCGGTGAGCGAAACGCGCACCGTCATCACTGTGGGCAACGCCGCGCCGGTGGTGGAAATCCTCGAACCGCCGAACGGCGGATTTTTCGACGCCGACCAGACGGTGAATTTTCAAGTACGCGCCACCGATGCCGAGGACGGCCACATCGCCCCCGGGCGCGTGACCGTGCAGGGCGCGTATCGCGCAGCGCGAAGCGGCGATGCCGTCCACCCCGGCCTCGCCCTGATGCAGCGCACGACGTGTTTCGCCTGCCACACCGTGCGGGAGAAATCGGCGGGGCCGTCGTATTTGGAGATCGCCCGCAAATATCAAAACGACGCACCCGCCCGCGAAACGCTGGCGGCGAAAATCATCTCCGGCGGCGTCGGCGTGTGGGGTCCGCTGATCCCCATGCCGCCGCATCCGCAGCACACGCTCGACCAAACGCAGCTCATGACGGACTGGATCCTCGGCCTCGCGCGTTCACCCGAAGCGGCGGCGTTGACCGGCTTGACCGGCGTGTTCAAGACCACCGCGGGCGGCGAGCGGCAGGACGGCGGCGTATTCGTCATCACCGCCGCCTGTCAGGACGACGGTGCGGCCGGATTGCCGCCGCTGCGCGGCAGCGCCGAGCACATCCTGCACGCCCGCCAACGCAAAGCCGCCCTGCACGATGCATCGCAGGGAGTCGAAGTCGTGGATTTCATGGAAGGCGGCCACGGCCTCGTGGCGCGGCTGACGCACGGCGGTTGGCTGAAATTTTCCAAGGTCAATCTCGCCGGAATCGAAACCCTCACGCTCCGCCTCCACCCGTTCGCCGCCGTCGCGCTCGAAGTGCGCGCCGGCTCGCCGCAAGGCCCGCTCGTGGCAAAGACCGGCCCGCTCGATCCGGCGGACGAATTCCGCGAAATCATCATCCCCGTGACCGACCCCGGCGCTGTGAACGATCTCGTCTTCCTCGCCCGCACCGAGCCCGCCCAAAAAGGCGGCGTGCTCGACCTCAACTGGGTTCACTTTGCAAAAAAGAAAACGCCTTAACCTGTCGGCCCCTAATCAACGCAGCCTCGTTCGCCATTATGAAAAAATTCGCCCTCGGCACCCCCGTCGCCATCACCTTCGTCGCCGCCCTCCTGAGCACACTGGCAGAACAGCCGCCCGTCATTTCACCGCCACCGCCCGCCGCGCCCGCAGACATCACCAAGCCGTGGCCCAGCCCGGACGTGGTGCAGGGCATCAAGATGCCTGCGCCGCGCTCGAAGAAGGAAGTCGAGCCGGTGCTCGCCGCCGTGGCGCCGATGACCGACGAGGAAAAGCAGCGCCCATTCCACATCGTCCTTTGCGCCGCGGAAAAGGACCCGGGGCACAATGGAGTGGGCTTTCACGACTATCCCGTCTGGCGCGAGCGCTGGACGAAAATCCTCGCCGGTGTTCCCGCCGTCACCACGGAGCCCGCGGACCAATGGCCAACCGAAGAGCAGTTCAAGAAGGCGGATGTGATCGCATTTTTCCACCACAACCCGGCCTGGAACGCGGCCAAGTCACCGGATCTGGATGCCTTCCTCGCGCGCGGCGGCGGCCTGGTCTTTCTGCATTTTTCCATCAACGGAAACAGCGAACCACAGCCGCTCGCCGAACGCATCGGACGCGTGTGGACGGGCAACAAATGGCTGCGCGGCGACGTGAATCTGAAATTCAGCGCGCATGAAATCACCAAGGGTCTTCCCGAATCCGACATCCGCCCCGAGGAGCCATATTGGAACCTTCTCGGCGGCGGCGCAGGCACCACGACCATCGCCGCCATGGACGCCGACGGCGCCGCGCAACCGCAAGCCTGGAGTGTCGAGCGCGGTAGCGGCCGAATTTTTGTCTATATCCCCTGCCACTTCACCTGGACCCATGACGACCCGCTCTTCCGGGTCCTCGCCTTCCGCGGCCTCTGCTGGACGGCCAAACGCCCGCTCAACCGGCTCGACGCCGCGATCTTCACCGGGGCCAGGGTCAGCGAGCCGTAGTTCCGCCTGACATCGCGCGAACCAGAAATCACCAATACCTTCGTCAAAAGGATGCATCTTGGCTTTTGCCACGCCCTTCCGTGCTCCCGAGGCGCAACAGAAATTGGCCGGGGGTGGAGTGAGGAACGAGCGCAACCACCGGAACTGACGGTCTTCCTGCAGCGCCATCCTTCAAACTAAGCTCAACGCAGAACCACAATGAATCACCGACTCGCACTCCCTCTTTTCGCCATGGCCATCGCTGCGGCGGCCGTCCACGTGCTCTGCCCTGCCGCGGAAGCGCAATCAACTGAGCCCTGTCCGGCGACCTACGGCGATCCAGCGGTGCCGTTGCTGCAATTGCCGACGAACTTCCGCGCGCGCCGGACTTCGGCGAATCTGGCCATAGCCCCGGGCGAACCGGTCGAGATCTTCAACGCCACGGGCGCAGGCTGCGTGCGCCACCTGTGGTTCGTCTTCGGTGAAAAAAACATCGACGATCTGACGATCGAGATCACGGTGGATGGCGCTGCCGAACCCCAGATCAAAATGCCGTTCCGCTCGTTCTTTGGAGCGCTGTTGGGCTTCGAGGACTACCACATAAACAGTGCTGGACTGGCGAACTTCCCGAACTTCACAGTCACCAACGATCCGCTGATTCCCAAAAAGGCCACGCCCGGCTGGAATCTCTACCTTCCGATCCCGTTCTCCAAAGGCTGTCGCATCGTATTGCACTCGGGTTCGGGGAAAAGCGGCGCCGGCATGATCGACTGGCAGCAGTATCGCGACGAAGTGCCGCTGACGCCGCTTCGCTTTTATGCACAGCGAAACCACGCCCAGCCCGGCATCCCCTCGGAGCCGTTCCCAATTGCCGAGACTGAGGGCACCGGATTCCTCGCTGGCTACATCATGGGCTGGCGGCAGCGGGACCAGGCGGACATGGTCTTTCACAATGGCGGCACGCGGCTGCTGATTGACGGCCAGACCGATCCTCATGTGATTTGCGGTCACAACATCGAGGATGACTTCGGTTTCTCCTGGGGCTTCAACCAGTATCAGACCCAATGGGCCGGCTGCCCCTACCGCGACAACCGCGGGCGCACCGATCAGGACGGAGTGTTCTATCGCTTCTTCGGGCCGGATCCGATTCCGTTCCGCTCGTCGCTGATTTTCACCTCCGCCGCGCGGCCGGATGACTACGAGGCTGTCTCCTACTTCTACAAAGTGCCGGGATCAAAGGCCCCGCCGATCACAGCACCACAAAGCTGGCAGGTCGTCGGCCCATTCCCCGATGGCAAAGACCTCGACGCATTCAAGAAACCTGCAGACGACCTGGTGAAACAACTGTCCCAAGGTGACTGGCCGGATAAAGTCACCTTGGCCGACAAGGAATTCACGACCCACAAGCTCGCAGCGAAATACGGTTGGGTTCGTCTCGAAGGGGTCTATCAAACCCGCCCTCCCTATCCACGAATTGACGACTCGGCCTATATCCAAGGCACCGTGAAGGCCCCGGCGCAACGAACCGCCACGCTGCGAGTCGGTTTGGACAATTGGGCGATCGTTTACCTCAACGGGCAGCAAGTGGCGATGCTCGATCATGCCAAGGAATTTCAAGTCGTGAAAATCCCCGTCACCCTCAACGAGGGCAACAACCAGATCCTGATCAAAACGAACAATCGAGTGAATGACCACAATCACCTATGGGCGATCCACTGCGCGGTGGAGTAGGTCGAAATCAAGCCCGCAGCGCATTTGTCGGTGGACTGCCGAGATGCCCGCCCCGCAGCGAGCCGTGGCATTCCCGCCCAATCCAAGTAACCCAACTCGCCCCCGAAAAGTGCCTCGAAGCATGACATACACACTCACCCTCCTCACCGCCGTGCTGCTCACGCCGCTGTCCGCGCTGCGCGCTGCCGACGAGCCCGCTGCCGCTCTCTCTTCCGGCGAGTATTTCGTCCAGCAATCGTGGTCCCAGGAGCAGAACTTTGCACGACCCTATCAGGTGAGGGTGCCAGCGAACCCGGACAACCGGAAACTGCCCGTCCTGATCTTTCTCCACGGACCTTCACCATACCGAGCCGCAGACATCGGCCGACCAGAGAATGCGACCGCGCTCATCGTCGGTGGCATGGTTCACGTAGCTCCAGTATTCCCCGCGGGCAGCGGCGATGCGCCAGAGCGGCTCGGCGGTTTGCTTGAGGACCAGGAAGCCGCCATCCGGCAAAAGCGTGGCGTCGAACTGCGTCCCATCGCCGCTCGTCCAGCGGAGGGTGCTGAGCGGGGAAATGGATACTTCCCGTCCCGCCCGCCCACCCCTTTCCCGCAGCGCACGCTCATCGTCTTTCGTCACTTTGAGCGCCGCCCCGCTGAGCGCGTCCCAGACGCGCACGGTGTTGTCGTCTGAGCCGCTGAGGATGCGCGAGCCATCTGCGGAGAAGGCCACGCTCATGACCGAGTTGGAATGGCCGAGCGACCAGCAGGCTTCGGGCGGCTCGGGAAAGGGGTGGGTGGGCGGGGCGGGTGCGGTGAAGCCCGCAGGGTGCGAGGCGAGGCAGTCGCGCCAATGCTGCTCGGTGGCGGCATCCCACACGGGAAGCACCACGCGAGAGCCCGCGAGGTCCGCACCCGCCACGCGGCTGCCGGTGAGGCGGCAGGCACGGAGCCGCGCGCCTTCGAGCCGCGTCCCGCCCGCCGCAAACTCCGCCTTTTCCAACCCGCACCCGAGAAACTCCGCGCTGCACAAGTCCGCCCCCGCCCAGCGCGAGCCGGGCATTTCCACATGATGAAACCGTGCGCGGATGAGCGTGGCCCCCGAAAAATCCGCCCCCGCCAGCCGCAGCGGCCGCCCCGGCGTGCCGCACATTTCCCACGCCGTGAGGTCGAGCCCGCCCGCCTGCACGGCGACGGAGTCCGGGAGGGGGAGCTTCTGTTTCGTCGCACGGACGATGAAGGCGAACGCGGCGAGGCGCACGCGGGCCGGGCTGCCGGCGTCTTCCAGCAAGGCGCGCAGCCCGGCGAGGGCGCGGTCGCGTTCGGCGCGGGCCATGGTTTCGAGAATCTGCCCGGCAAAATCAAAGGTCTCCAGGGAAGGCGTGGGCAGGTCCCAGGCGGTGGCGGCGAGTGGCTTCCCGAGGCTGTCGATGAGATGGGCGGCGAGGAAGTATTCCTGCAGCGAGGTGTGGGCGAAGCGGAAGCCGTTGCCCGAGACGTCCGGGCTGGGATGATCGAGTCAGGCGTTGGGGACGAACTCTCGCCCAACGATGCGGCCCTTGGTGCGCGTGCCGTTGGCCTGCACCTGAATAATGCCATTCGGATCATCGGGGTCGGCTTCGAAAAGAGGCTGCCCAAGGCCGACGAGAAACCGACGCGTCTCGTCGTAGTGCCCCCCCGAGCGAAGCGCCTCCAGCGCATTGAGCACCCGCTGCCGCATGGCCGGGTCTTCGATGGCGTCGAGGTCGCCCGCGCAGCGTTTCAGGGCGGCCGCGGCCTGGGCGGGCAGGATGGCTTCGGTAGCGCGACCAATCTTTGCCCAATGCTCGATTTGCCCCGTGAGCGAGCGATCGGCCGCCTCAGCGGCGGCGCGGACGGAAGCGGCGAAATCGGCGGAGACCTTGATGGCAACTGGCGAAGGCATAGCCCTACATGGCGCCAAAAGTGTCATAATGCAACCAATAATCCTCCTGACCAACTCGCGTGTAACCATCTCAGTACGAACGGTTCGATTTTTCACGAGTTCCTCCCGGTTCCACACCCAAACTTGCGCGGGTTCTTATGCTGATAAGGAAAATGGACTTCACGCCGCGAGTGGATTGAGGCGGTGAAAGGAGGGAGTGGGGATGGATCCGGGCGCGGCTGTGAGCCACTGAGGAGAGGGCCTGCAGCCTCGGGT
Source organism: Verrucomicrobiales bacterium (assembly GCA_046155625.1). Classification (GTDB taxonomy): domain Bacteria; phylum Verrucomicrobiota; class Verrucomicrobiia; order Verrucomicrobiales; family V1-33; genus CAJBME01. The sequence goes on from JBJXFS010000028.1 coordinate 48,314, forward strand.
ACGCCAGGCAGTGTCCAGCGACAATTAAAAATTCCCACAGCGACAATTAAAATTGACCCCTGACGTCAATTTTCTTTGGGGTTCGGAGCGGAGCGGCCGGAGGCTGTCCTGGTGGCGGGGGCCTTGGGGGGGCTGCCGGGAGTGGGTTGGGCGGAGGGGGGTGCGTCCGTGGGGGGCCGCGCCCGCCTTGGCGGAGGGAGGTGCCAGCGACCGGCGGTAGCCGGGAGCTG
>JBJXFS010000040.1:0-21884 GCA_046155625.1 Verrucomicrobiales bacterium
CGGCGTCGGCGGTTTTCGGCGGCTTCCGACCGGACCTCGACGTGGTGTGGACGGCCGAGGTGATGAGGGAATCGATCAAAGTTTCCAGTACAACCCGCGCATGACCCTGCAGATTCGAAACCTCTCGCGGCTGCCCGCGGAACAAATCTCATTGATCCAAAAGCAGGCGAAAGAACTTCGAGCCGGAGGCGCCCTCCAATCGTGAAATCCTGCACGGCCTCGCTTCCCCAACAGCCCCTTTTATGAGCGCAACAAAAACATGGTTCATCACGGGTTGCTCCAGCGGCTTCGGCCGCGCCCTGGCCGAAGCCGCCCTCGCCGCCGGTCACCGAGTCATCGCGACCGCGAGGGACCTGCGGCGCATCGCCGATCTGGAACGACTTGAGACCTGCCGCCTCCTGCCCCTCGATCTCACGGACGCGGCAACCATCCGCCACGCGGTGGCGGAAGCGGGCCGCTTTGATGTGCTCGTGAACAACGCGGGCTCCGGCCTGCTCGGCGCCGCGGAAGAATGCGCGGACGATCAGATACGCCGAAACATGGAGACAAACTTCTTCGGACCGCTCAACCTCATTCGGGCCTCGCTGCCGATGTTTCGTGACCAGAAATGCGGACACATCATCAACTTCAGCGCCGCCGCCGCCATCTCCAACTATCCCGGTTTCGGCATCTATGGCGGTGCCAAGGCCGCTCTCGAGTTCGTCAGCGAAAGCCTTCGTCTCGAGCTCGCACCTCTCGGCATCCGCGTCACCATCGTCGAACCCGGTCCGTTCCGCACCGATTTCATCAGTCGCAGCCTGGAATCCGCCCGGGAACGACTCCCCGACTACGACACCACATCCGGCGCTTTCCGCCGCTTGGTCGAGTCCATGAACGGTCGACAACCCGGCGATCCCGCTCGAGCCGCCGAAGCCATCCTCGCCCTGGTCAACTCCGAGTCGCCACCGCTGCGGCTCGCGCTCGGCCGGTACGCCATTAAAAAAACTCGCGACAAGGCCGCCGCCCTCCTCCGCGATGCGGAGGCCAGCGAAAGGATCGCCGGAAACCTTGATTTCCCCCGGTGAACCCGCCGCGCTCCCGCCACCAGCCCGCCCCTGCGCGGTTTCATGCGTCACGACAACGGCTTGGTAATCCAATAAGCTTTCGTGTGTTTAGTGGTTCCCAAGTCCCTTTTCAGGTTAACCCCATCAATCCGCCGCTGAAATGCCGATCCACACGCTCGAATCCCGTCAGGTCATCCCGCTCGCCATCGAAACCGCTTGGGAATTCTTCTCCAACCCTCGCAATCTCGAACGCATCACCCCGCCCGATCTCGGGTTCAAAATCATCACACCCGATTTGCCTCCGCGCATTCACGCCGGAATGATGATCCAATACCAAGTCAACGCACTGCCAGGCATCCCCATGACCTGGCTCACCGAAATCACCCAAGTGCGTGAACGAGAATACTTCGTGGATGAGCAGCGGGTCGGGCCCTACGCCCTTTGGCATCACGAACATTGCTTCACCGATCTTGGCAATGGTCGCGCCGAAATCCACGACCGCGTCACCTATCGCCTGCCGCTCCAGCCATTCGGCGATCTCGCCCACCCCTGGCTCGTTAAACCACGGCTCAATCAGATTTTCGAGTATCGAAAACTCCGCGTACGTGACATGTTTCCATAGACACCCAAGCGCTAACGATGTGTGAATTCTGGCAATGGAACCTTGCATCGCGAGAGCACACTGCCTGCGAGCTGTGACCCTCAGTTCTCGCTGATGCGAAAAAACTCCCTTGGCACATCCGGTGTGGTCTCGACCTCGATCGTGGTTTGAAACCCCTGAGATGGAATGGTCCCGCCCCTTTCCAGCCATCCGGCCAGTGAGGTGCTGCACCACAACTTGTACGTTCTGTCCGGCAGGGAATTCCATGAAATCACCGCCCGCCCGGTCGATCGATCAACTACGACTTGGGCTACTTCGATGGGTCCGGTCCCTCCTAGAGCCTGGATTCCATACCTGAAGATCGTTTGGATCTCCTCGGAGCTGAGGGCACGGCGCCAGATCCCAATGTCGTCGAACCAACCACGCGTGAATCTATTGAGATGGGTGCCGAACATGAGACCGCGGTCGTCTCCCCTCACGTCCCAATTTCCATGGTTCTGTGCGTGATCCGCAAATGGGTAGCTCACTACATTCTCACCGTCCACAACGAGACGAATCTCGGCAGCCACATTGTCGCGGACGACGACGAAGTGGTGCCACTGAGCGTCGCCATGACTGATGCCCGGGGTTGAGTCAATGCGTGCCCGGGGATCTCCCGCCAATGTTGGGCGCGAGTCGTAGGCAAACGACCCAACCCGTGTCTGCAGCTGCCAGTAATTGGTGACTCGTCGAGTGTCATAACCTTTTGTCACCAGTCCCTGATTGTCTTCGACGACATCGGTCCTATACCAAACCGCCACGGTAAACGATTGACCCGTCGAGAATTCGAATGAATCACTGTCGGGCACTTCGACCCGTGGCCCATATCCGATGTCGATAACTTCGCCGCCACCGCCGACACCGTCGAGGAAAAGCGCACCCCCAAACCTTCCGCCCGCCGGTTCCCATTCGAAGGAACCCGAGGAAAGTTGTGGATCGGTGCGGCTCGTGGTCAATAAAGTCCCATTCGCACCCAGCCCGGAAGAATCGTGGACTACGGTGCCCTCCACTTCGTCGAAACGCCACCATCCGACTAATCCTCGCGCGGCCGTCACCACTACCGAGGTTGCGGCACTCGCGGCCTCATCCTGACGGCGGGCCGTCAGTGAATAAACCGTGTTCTCTGCAGGTGAAACTTCGATCGCACCCCAGCCGTTGACCGTCTGCGCTGTGACGTCGCCGATCCCGGCCAGAGTGACGGTCATTCCGGGTGTTACCAACCAGCGAAGCATGCATGGATCACCGCGAACGACCGATTCAGGTTGGGCTGCAAAGATTGCCACGGACCGCTCGGGGATAAATGCGATGCCGTACATATGGGCGACACTGCCGGCGTTTTGCGGTCCAAGGACAAGAGTGCCGGGCTGCACGTGCTTCGCGAATACGCTCGAAGTGACGTCGATGCCGCCGTCGCCATTCTCATCGATGCCGATGTCGACGAGCGCATCCTCAAACCCGTCCTGGGGCACCCAGCTCATTGGGTTGGGTTGTGGCGCGTCCTGACCCAACGACGGGGTGTCACCGATCCCGGCCCTCGGATCTGTCCCGCCCACACCATCGCCGATTCGGTTGTCGAGGAACAGAAGCAAGGTCCCAGCCCTGTCGATGCTCAGCTCCAGGGCGAAGTCAGCACTCGTCGCGTCTGCGTTGTAGAGTCGTAGAAATCGACTGCCGAGGAGGCTTGATGGAATGCCAGTGTATTGATGCATCCGATCGCCAAAGGCAAGGACATGTTCAACCAGTGGGTCCTCCACGATCTCAACGGGACCACCGGATCCGGTCACTTTGACTATGGTGATATCGGCCATCGCAGCCGCCCAACCGCCCGAAAGGCATATACTGAGCGCCGAGGAAAACAGAGGTTTCATGGGAAGTCGAATCAAGCGTCCGGGTCGCGCAATTGCCCCATGTGAAGGATGGTGTACTATCTTGCCTGCGGTGCGGAAGACGTCAAGCTGCCTCTGCTCGGAAGTTCCCCTCCCATCTGGATCACAATGATCGGGGATATGGGCGACCCCCGGCGCTCAACCGTGTCGTTTCTCTGGGTCCTGAAACCTCCTTTATTCCTAACCGGATTCTTTTACCCATGCGGTCTTCTACTCCTAGTGCGCGCGTGGCGCAGCTTGCAGCGCGGCGGCTCGTTGCCTCATCGCCGAAGACGCGTTGGCTGACATTCGCGCATGGCCGTAACGTCGCAGGAATTCTGCTGCTCCCGGATCCTCTTCAAAGTGGGCGAGGGCTATCTGGATCAGCGGGTGAGCGGGATCGAGGGCATAAGCGCGTTCAAGTTGCAGCAACGTGGCCCCCGGCAGAATCAGTGCATCGGCGGCTTGTCGCGACGTCACTTTCGCCCCCGGCCGGACCGGCTTCTCGTGTCCCACGGTGACGTAATACCGGGCGATTTCGCCGTAACGAGTCAGATCGGACGCGGCGCTGCGTCGCACATCCTCGCTTAGCCTTGCCCATTCAGCTGCCGGAAGCGCCTCGATCTCGCCATCGGCGTTCAGTGTACCGGAAGCCACGATGCGCAAGAGATTCGGGAACCATGGCGGCGGCGGCTCCAGCGTACCGAGTAACTCCCAAACACGAGCTGTTTGGTCGTCCGATGCAGTAACGACACGGGTTCCATCAGAACTGAACTCCGCAGCGTTGATTCGGCCGGCATGATTCGAAAGTACGTTGATGGGGGCACCGGGAGCGGGGTCCAGTTTGGCCTCGTGGTGGCCCAATGACCGATCCGCTTCGGCCCGCTCAATGCGGACGGCATCGAGACTGCGTTGCTTGAGTTGGACCGAATCCCGGTGCTCAGAGAGGATGGCGACGAGCTGGCCGTTGGCGGCATTCCATACCCGGGCACTCTCCCAGGAAACGGTCAAGGCCCGCGCGCCATCTGGACTGAGGTGCGCACTCCGGAGACTGTCCTGGTGGAGGAGCGCTGGGACGATCAGCTGGCCAGTGGATGAATTCCAGATTTGGGCCGACTTGTCGTCGGCCGCTGTGATAATCGTGGTGCCATCGGAACTGAACTGAACACTTCTGACTATGCTTTTCCCATGACCCGGAAACCCAAGGAGCATTTGTCCCGTTTCAGCACTCCAAACCCGGATCGAACCGTCGTAGGAAGCCGTGGCAATTCGCATCGCGTCGGGGCTGAATGCGAGATCCCAAACGTGACGCTCAAATCCACGGAAGGTGCGTTCGAGTCCACCGGTGGAGGCGTTCCACAGGCGCGCGGTCTTATCATTCGAGCCAGTGACGATTCGTCCCCCGCCCGGGCTGAAGCGGGCGTTCCAGACCGAGGATTCGTGACCGAGAAGCGCGACGTTCATCTCACCCGTCGCGGCATCCCAGACACATGCGGTGCCATCAAGGGAAGCCGTGACAACTCGATCACCGTCCCGGCTGAAACACGCGCTCGACACGCCCCCGCGGTGGCCGCCAAGGACTGCGATGGGAGCACCGGTGACCGCATCCCAGAGACGGGCCGTCGAATCCGCCGACGCCGTCAGGATCCGCCCTCCGTCAGGGCTGAATTCCGAAGTCCAAACACTCTCTTGATGTCCGGTCAGCGTGGCGATCGGGCGTCCCGTCTGCGCGTCCCAAACGCGTGCCGTTCGGTCATCGGAGTTGGTAAGAATCCGCGAGCCATCCCCGCTGAATTGGCCACTCCAAACTCTGTGCTTGTGGCCGGATAGAATAGCCGCTGGGCGACTTGTGGTCAGGTCCCATACACGGGCCGTGCCATCCCTGGATCCAGTGACAAGGCGCGCCCCGTCAGGACTGAATCGGGCTTCGACCACGGCAGCCCGATGACCGGAGAGTGTGGCAATGAGCTGCCCGCTTCTTGTTTCCCAAAGCTTCGCCGTCGCATCATCCGATGCGGTGACAATGCGTCGGCCATCCGGACTGCATTCGGCGGACCACAATCGTTCGAGATGGCTCGAGAGTGCGCAGATGAACCGGCCGGTCGCCGCCTCCCATACCCTCGCAGTGTTGTCGTCTGAGCTGGTAACTATGCGCAGTCCATTCGGACTGAATTCCGCACTCTTCACTCGGTGTTGGTGGCCGAGGAGAGTGGCAATGGGTGTGCCGGTGGCCGTGTCCCACAACCGCGCGCTCTTATCAAATGACGAAGTCACGATTCGAGTCCCATCAGGGCTGAATCGCGCACTCGACACTTCCGCCTCATGACCCACAAGCGTCAAAATAAGCCGGCCCGTGGTGGTTTCCCAAACGCGCGCCGCTCCATCGTTCGACGCCGTGACAACCAGGCCTCCGTCGGGGCTGAATTGCACATCCTGCAGGTTATCACGATGATCGGCCAACTTGGTCGTGAGCAGGCCGGTTGTCGTGTCCCAAACACCCACTGTATTGTCCAAAGCCGCCGTAGCGATACGAGTCCCATCCGGGCTGAAACGGACTCTTCTGACGGCACCGCCATGTCCGGAGAGTGTTGCGATCAGGCGTCCGCTCGTCGCATCCCACAGACACGCCGACCTATCCCCCGAGACGGTGCTAATCTTTGACCCGTCAGGGCTGAATGCCGCCCGGAGGACGGCTTCTCGATGGCCGTGGAGTGTCGTGATTAATTCGCCTGTTGCCGCAACCCAGACGCGTGCCGTGCCGTCATCGGATGCTGTCACAATGCGCGTCCCCGATGGGTCGAACTCCGCACAATTAACGGCTGCTTCGTGCCCAATGAGCACAACCCCCGCGGAGTGAAAGTTCACTGAATTGCCGAGAATGATCGCCTGCTCCGCTGCCACCGGAGATTCGGGCGCGTACTCACACGCACGCGCGAGGCGAATCAACGCTTCACGATAGCGACCTTGTGCCGCAAGGTCGTTGGCGATCACTCGATCTGACTGGGCGGCTTCGCGAAGTTTCTCCTTTAATTGTTCTGTTGCGGCATTGGCTGCGGCCTTCTCACGCTCCGCAACCGTTGTTTGGTTCCGGGCCTCACGCTGTCCCTGTGAGGCACGGATCGCCTGCCACGTACTCAGGAGGGTCGCCAAGAGGAGTAATGCCGCCACCCGCAGCGCGATCCGATTGCGCCGCACAAATTTCCCGAATCGGTAGCCCGCCGTCGGAGGGGTCGCACTCACCGGCTCGTTGTTCAGGTATCGCTGGATGTCGAGTGCCAGCCCGCTTGCCGTGTCGTAGCGTCGCGTGCGATCCTTGTCGATCGCCTTCATCACGATCCAATCAAGGTCAGATTCGATTAATGGTCTAGGCTTGGGGACTGCCGCATTCGCGGTGCGCTTTCCGGAAGCGGTGGCCGCGAGCCCTTGGGCGCGACGCGTGCTCGGTCGCGGCGGCTCCACTTCACGGACAACTCGGCACATTTCCTCGTGGCCGAGGGAACGAAGCCACTTCGCATCAAAGGGAGGTCTCCCCGTGAGCAATTCGTAGAGCAGGATGCCGAGCGAATAAATGTCGCTGCGGGTATCCACGTCGAGCCCGCTCATCGCGGTCTGTTCCGGGCTCATGTAAGCGGGCGTGCCGACGATCTGCTCAAAGTGAGTGAGCAGCGTCCTGTCGGTCAAGCGTCCTTGGATCGCTTTGGCGACGCCAAAGTCGATCACTTTGGGCACCGGCTTCTCTCCATCGAGAGTCACCAGCACATTTGACGGCTTGATGTCGCGGTGGATCACCCCCTTCTGGTGCGCGTGGTTGATGGCTGAACAAATGCCGACGAACAACTCGAGCCGCTCCGGAATGGTCAATTGCCGTTCGTCGCAGAATTTCGTGATGGGAACCGCCCTGACGAGTTCCATTACGAAGTAGGGGCGTCCCCGGTTTGTCGCGCCCGCGTCGAAAACTTTCGCGATGTTCGGATGATCCATCATCGCGAGCGCCTGCCGTTCTGCCTCAAAGCGCGCGATGACTTCATTGGAGTCCATCCCGGCTTTAATGACCTTGAGGGCCACCCGCCGCCGCACTGGGTGGAATTGCTCAGCTTCAAAGACCAGGCCGAAGCCGCCCTCGCCGATTCGCTCGATTAATTTATAACGTCCGATTCGCTCGCCAACTTGCTCGGGTTCAATCCGCGTCAATACACCTGCCCAGCCTTCACCGACCTCCGCATCGAGTGGGCTTCTCTGCATAAACCCCTCGGCATTGTGCGACTTGAGCAGGGTCTCGATCCGCGCCCGCAGGACAACATCGCCCGCACAGACCGTGTCAAGGAAAGCGCGTCGTCCCTCGAGCGGCAGCGCTGCGGCGCCGGCAAAGATGTCCTCTTCAGATTGCATGAACTCGCGGACGGCTGGCAGATCCCAATCGCGCCGCGCACTGCCACAAATGAAATCTGGATGCCATTCCTCTCAAGTCGAATTATGATTTGCCGGACGATCCCCGTTCCCCGACTCGCCTCGGGTTGATTGAGCGAGGCGCAAGCTGGTTGTGACGGCTGGCGGGCATGGTGTATCTGATCGGCTATGATGCCGCTTGACCGCGGGGCGGGGCGGGCGACTGCTGTCCTTTGCGGATTGCCGCCGATTTACCTGACCGTCGCCTCATGCTTTCACGCCAAATTGCCGTCATTGACTTTGGATCGCAGTACACGCAGCTCATTATCCGGCGGATCCGGGAGCTGGGGTATTATTCGCGGTTGTTTCAGCCGGATGAATTGAAGGCGACCGGCCATCCGGCGGCGGTGATCCTGTCTGGCGGGCCGCGGAGCACGCGGGATGAGGGGGCGCCGGACGTGGATTTCGAGTATTTGAAGTCGCTTGGGGTGCCGGTGTTGGGGGTGTGTTATGGGATGCAGCTGCTGAACTTGAAGCATGGCGGTCAGGTGACGCCTGGGACGAAACGTGAGTACGGCCCGGTCATGCTGCAGCCGGAGCGTGGGGGTGTGTTGTTCGAGGGGGTGACGCCCTCGCAGATTTGGATGTCGCACTCGGACACGTGCACGGTATTGGCGCCGGAAACGAAAGTGCTGGCTCGGAATCCCGACGGCGTGCCGGTCGCGCTGCAATTCGGGCCCTTGCTCTTTGGGATTCAATTTCATCCCGAGGTGAGCCACAGCCATCAGGGGACGCTCATTCTGAAGAACTTTCTGGCGCTGGCTCATGACCCACCGCGATTTGAGATGGCCTCCTTCAAGGATCACCTGATCGGTGAGATCCGGAAGGAAGTGGCGGGACGGAAGGTGGTGTGCGGCGTGAGCGGAGGGGTCGACAGCACCGTGCTGGCCGTGTTGTTGCACGCGGCCGGGGTCGATGTGCGCGCGATTTTTGTCGACCACGGCCTGATGCGGAAGGACGAAGCGGACGAAGTCGAGCGGAACTTCCGGCGGCTGGGCGTGCCGATCGAGACAATCCATGCGGACGACCGCTTTCTCGGGGCCCTGGACGGCCAGACGGACCCGGAAAAGAAGCGCGAGATCATCGGAAATCTGTTCCTTGATGTCTTTTGGGACGCGGTCGGCCAGGATGTTCCCCTGTTCGCCCAAGGCACGCTTTATCCGGACGTGATCGAAAGCGCCAGCAGCGCGAGTGCGATCGCCAGCAAGATCAAGACTCACCACAACCGCGTCGACCGGATCCTGGAGCTCCAAAAGCAGGGGCGGGTGCTCGAACCGCTGGCTGAGTTGTTCAAAGACGAGGTGCGCGCGCTCGGAGCCACGCTCGGCATCCCACGCGACATCCTCTGGCGCCACCCGTTTCCCGGCCCCGGCCTCGCCGTGCGCTGCCCGGGTGCGGTGACCCCGGATCGCCTCGCCATCATCCGCGAAGCCGATGCCATTTTCATCCGTCAGCTCGTCGCCTCCGGCTGTTATGACAAAACGTGGCAGGCCTATGCCGCACTCGTGCCTGTCCGCACCGTCGGCGTCAAGGGCGATGAACGCAGCTACGAATTCGCCATCAGTCTGCGCGCCGTGACCAGCGAGGATGCCATGACCGCCGACTGGGCCCGCCTGCCCTACGACGTGCTCGCCGCCACCTCCAACGAAATCCTCAATCGCGTCAAGGGCGTGAACCGCGTGCTCTTCGACATCTCAACCAAACCGCCCGCCAGCATCGAGTGGGAATAAGTCCGCCTGTGGCCGGTTCGTCGTTCCCATCCCTCTCTGAAACTCACGCCGTTTCATCCCATCCTCCCGAATACCCGCAAAGTATCTGGAACCTCGGTCTCGGGTAGAGCGCCGCGGAAAATGGATGGCTGAGAACTGTGACGGTTCTTAGGCGATCAATCGCGTTGGCCGAAAAAATCCTCTTCTATTGGAGTGATCTTCGAATCGTTGATCGCCCGCAAATGCGATTGGATCAACGGGAATGGACAGGGTGGCATGTCGGCCGGGTTGGGACAGAAAGATGGGGTGTAAAAAAATGAGGCCATTTGAAACAGGTTTCCGGCGGGCAGATTTCGGTTCCTTGGCCACAGGGTCGGGATTATTTTTCTACCCGCCATTTTTCTGTCCATTCAGGAGTTTCCGTGATCCATGACTGTGCTCACGCTGACAGGAATGCAGGCATTGGGTTTCGTTCCCCGCGAGCGGAATGACGCCATCCTATCCCATAATTTCCACACTGATTGACTGGTTCATTTTGTGACAGGCCCCAAAGCGTTGGCCAACGATTGCCGTCCATCTGATGAATGACAAGACCGCTTGTTCTAACTCAATGATTTTTAGTGTGTTTAGTGATTTTCGAGGTTGTAATGTCCCTTTCTAGGGTTACCTGTCCATCGGGCAACGCCCGTGTCCCGCTGACTACCGACTACGGACTACCGACTACCGACTACTTCTGAATATACAGCTGTATGTTAGCCAGCATCAACGAGTCACATCACACGATTCTCTGGGTCGCGATCCCGGCCTTGGGTGCCAAAGGATCGCACACGTGGAGTCGAGGACGAGGACGAGTGGCGCAAAGGATGGATTATCCAAAAAGGGACATTGGAACCACGAAAGCCACGAAACACACTAAAATTCATTGGGTTAGGATAAGCGACCTCCTCAGGCATCAGATGGACGGTGATAATTGGGCAACGCCTTGGTTTTTCGTGTGCTTCGTGCATTTCGCGGTTCCCTTCCGGGTCTTTAGGATTCAGGACGCTTGGAATCGTCCTAGTCCTCGAAGTGGCCGCTCCACTCACCGACCGACCCCCACGCCTGTGACTCTCCCTGTCCAACGCGCACCACGTGTTTCCTACTGAATACCGACTACGGAACACTGAATACGGCGTCTCACTATCCCTCTTCCGACCGCCGACCGCCGACCGCCGACCGCCGACCGCCGACCTCCGAATCACGCCGCCTGCCGGGCCGGTTGGATCTGTGCCGAGGCTGCGGCGACCACGTCGGGTGGGCTGGCCAGCACCTTGTCGACGCGGTGGCGATCCATGTCGATGATTTCGAATCGCCAGCCTTTCCATTCGAAGATTTCTCCTTCGGTGGGCACCCGGGCGAGTTGGGAGACCACAAATCCGGCGACGGTCTGGTAATCGCGGCCGGCTTCCTCGGGGAGTTCGAGCGTGTCCACTTTTTCGGCCAGATCGCCGACGTCGTACAACCCATCGATGAGCCAAGTGCCGTCCTCGCGGCGTTTGGCTTCGGGCTGCAGTCGTTGGTCGAGGCTCGGGATATCGCCGAGCACGGCCTCGGCGACATCGGACATGGTGACCAGGCCGGTGATGCCGCCGAATTCATCGGCGACCAGGGCGACGTGAAAGCGGGTTTGGCGCAGGGCTTCGAGGAGTTGGCGGACGGTCTGCGTTTCCGGGACGACGAGCGGGCGGATCATGAGATCGCGGACGCGGGCGGCCGTACCGGCGGCAAGGTTGGCATAGAGCGACTTGATGGAGACGATGCCGACCACGTTGTCGCGGTTGCCTTCGTAGACGGGGAAGATCGAATGGCCGCTGACCACGATCTTATGCCAGACCTGTTCGGATGGTTCGTCCCGGCCCAGGAAGACGATTTTCGGGCGCGGCGTCATGATTTCGCGAACCATCAGGCTGTCGAGCGAGAGCACACTCTCGACCATGTCCTGTTCCGCCTCGTCGAAGACGCCGGCATCACGGCCTTCTTGCATCAAATCGACAACCTCCTCGTCGCTGACCTTGGGTTCGGTTTGCGGCGTGATCCCGAAAAGCCTGAGGATCCAGTCGGTCACCCCGGCGAGCACGCCGACCAGCGGCCCCAGCACGCGGGATAGCCAGCGCATCGGGCGGCCCATGATTCGAGCAATGCCTTCTGGAGCGCGCAGACCGAGCCGTTTTGGCACTAATTCTCCAATGACCACCTGCAGAAAAGTGATCCCCAGGATCACCACGGCGAGCGCCCCCCAGTGGGCCTGACCCGAAGAAGCGCCAGTGTTTTCGCCCAGCCACACCCGGAGCCGGTCGGCCAGCGTGTCGCCTCCATAAGCGGCAGCGATGGCACCGATCAGCGTGATGCCCAGTTGAACAGTCGACAGAAACCGGGTGGGCTCCTCGGCCAGCTCGAGCGCGGCGGCCGCGCGGCGATCCCCTTCATCAGCCAGTCGCTTCAATTTCCCCCGGCGCGCTGACACGATGGCCAGTTCCGACATGGCGAACACGCCATTCGCCACGACGAGCAGAAGTACAATCAGGAGCTCAATTGCCATCTATAGCGTGGCATCTTGGCGCGGACTGGGCGGATCGACAAGTCCCTTCATTGCACGGGCCGCACGGCCCCGGGGAGCTCCAGGAGCCGGATGTCCTTGAATTCGATCTTGGTCGGGCCACCGGAATGAAGCTGCAGGGCGAGGTATCCGTAGAGTTCGCGATGTTCTTTGGGCTGCTGGTCGTTGACCGGGGTGCCGTCCGGCTTGAGCTCGGTAAAGGTGCGGTCAAGGACCTTGGTCGTCGTCAATCCGTTGAGTGACAGAGTGATGTGCTCGCCGGCGGCGGTGATGACGTACTCGTTCCAGTCGTTTTTCTTGAAGGCGGATTTGATTTGCCCCGCCTCGGCAAATCGCTCCTCGGTCCGGTTGCCGGCGCGATCGTAAACCGCTTTGACCCCATGCGGGCCAAGCAGACCGCGGCCGTGTTCGTCCCAGAGCACGCCGACATAATTCCCGGCATTGTCGATGTCAGCTTGGTACCCTTTCACGTCGCGGCCGCCATCGAGCAGTTGGCTGCGGAATTGCACGCCGCCATTGGCGTCCTCGCCGCCTGTCAGGCGAAATTTCAGCCGAAGCTCAAAGTCAGCCAGCTTGCCGCCGGTCCATGTCAGGAAGGAATTCTTCGGCAGCGGACGCTCCGGGGTGCTTTCGGCCACGATGGCGTCACCCTCCGCCCGCCAAATGGCCGGATCGCCATTCCAACCGGCCAGACTGCCCGGCTGGTATAACCGCCGTGATCCATCCGATTCGGCGGGCGGGCGCTGCTGCAAGTGGACGAATGACCCCTTTTTGTTGCCCACGACCACATCGGGCCGCCGGTCGCCATTCACATCCGTCGCCATGACTTGAGTCCCGATGCCGGAATCGTCATCGACGAAATGCGGAACAAACGAAACTTGCCCGGGCGATCCGCCGCGCACCGTTCGAAACCAGTAGAGCACGGCCGGCTCCATGCCACCCGGGTCACTGCCGTTGTGGGCGAACCAGCGCTTTCCGGTCACGAAATCCATCACGCCATCCCCGTCAAAGTCCGCCATGTCGACCGAATGGTGCTGGCTGAACGCGACGCGGGTCGGGCTCGTATCGGGCTGGTCGCCGATAATCAGGTGTTCCTTCCAGGTGCGGCCCCCGCCATCCAGATTCTCGAACCAGGATAGCCCAAACCCGTGCGCCGCCATCGAAGTCAGGACATCGTTGTCGCCGTCCCCGTCAAAATCATAGGCATACATCTGTGCGCCACCCGATCCAAAGGGCGCCTCGTGCTGGGTCCACACCGGCTGACGCCGAGGATCCGCCGGTTGCTCAAACCATCCGGATTTCCAGATGAAGTCGACCCGTCCGTCTTTGTTCACATCGCCAAGCCCCAGACCGTGCGTGAAGCGACCCATTCCCGGTATGACCGGCGAAATCGCCGTAAATCGCCACGGCTGCGCCGGATCATCCCAATTCGGTTCGGCGTAGCCAAACCGCTCCGCCACCGAACACACAATCTCCGGCTTTCCGTCCCGGTTCACGTCGGTGAACGTGGGCGATTCGTTGTCCACACCATTCAGCGCCACATGCCGCCGCCAAAGCCCGGGCGCTCCGTGGGGATTCTCGAACCAATACGCCTCCTCCCCGGGAAACCCGAGAACCATCACGTCGTCCCAGCCATCCCCCGTGATGTCGTGCACATACGCCACGAAGTTCTTCGAGTACGCCCGCACGTCAAAACGGCCCGATTCGTAGATCGTCACCGTCTTCGCGAAATCGGGCCCAAAATAAATATTCGGTCCCGAAACCACGTCCCGCACACCGTCTTTGTTGAAGTCCCCCACCGCCGCACCCTCGCTGTGGAAATCACGGCTCAAGACCCGCGTCTCAAAAGCGATCGGAGCCGCCACACCCGCCGCCACGGGGAATCCCGCCCAACAGGTCAAAATATATCGGAGTTTTTTCATGAGTTTTACAACACTGAATCCAGGCCACGCCCCTTTAAGGGCCATCGCCAGCTATCCAACATACCCGATTCCCGCCACGACCCAACCGAAAATCGACTCGGCCCCGCACGCGGCCCAGGACGTTTTCATCCGTTGAAGCAATGCTTTAATTATAAACGACGAATCAAGATTGCGCAAAGCAGTGGGAACCGAAGGCTTTCGGACTGCTGGGGGCATCCCGCCTCTAGGGGACGGAACGCCCCATCGGCGAAAAACATTCGCCGCAAAGCGCGGGCGGAATGCCCCGGATCAGAACGGGCTTTCTCCCGCCAGAACGGCACTGGTTGCCGCAGAAGTTCCCAAAATACCAACCACTGCGGCGGAATAATTACCGTAGAGAGAATTCGGAATCGATTTCGGTAGCCTTCGCGAGTCGTCCCCGCGGCAGGGCCCTCAAACCCCAGTGCGCAGACAGGCGCCGCGCTCAACATCGTCGCAATGCCATCACCATCAGTTATTTATCCAGAAAACAACTAAAAAGAATCCACCCCACCGCCCATGGCCTCTCCCCCACCCACTCCCTCCGACCTCCGACCTCCGACCTCCGACCTCCGACCTCCGCCGACCATAAGCAAAAACCTGGAAATTTAATTAGCATTTATTAGACACAAAAGTAGAACTTCAATAATTCTTTTGCATTATCCTATGGCCATGGCCGCTCCGTCGTCGCACACATCGAATCATCGTCCATCTCTACTCCGCTGCCTCTCTTGGGGGCTTTGGGTGGTGGGCTGGGCGGCGACGCCGGCGCCGGCCTTGACCTTGACGGTGGATTACACATACGATGCCGCCGCGGAGGACCTTTTTGGCCGATTTCCGGCGGCCAAGGCCGCGATGAATCAGGCGGCGGCTGATATCAGCGCCTTGATCGCCACGCGCCCAACCGAGATATCCAACGATTATTTTATCGGGACGAGCGGGCCGGCGGAAGTCTCCTTTGACCTGAACCTGCGGTTTCGCGATCCCTCCTTGAACATCATGCGCGAGGTGGACATCCCCTTTATCGCGGAGGGCGAAGTCATCATCTACGTCGGTTCGCAATCGCTCTCCGAAAATACCCTGGCCTTGGGCGAGATCTCGTCGGTGAAGAACACGATTTTTTCCAATGTGGCCGGCACCCCGACCCAACTGCAGGCCGCCACGGGCATCGCCGCCGCCGATGCCGAGGCAGAGTGGCGCCGCGGCGGGGACGGGCCGGTTTTCAACACCCTGTCCGGTCCAGTGAATCTGGGTGGGACGACGGTCAATTTCACGGCCGACATGGGTCCTATCGCCGCCTCGGTGTGGTTTGACTCCGACACCAACAACAATGGCGATTCCGACACCAATGCCCAACTCGCTGCCTACTGGCATTTCGATCACACCACGCCCCCGCCCCCCGATAAGTTCGACTTTTACTCGTCCGCTCTGCATGAAATCCTGCACGGTCTCGGGCTCGGAACCGCCCAATCGTATACGCAACTCTACGCGACGAGCGAGGGCGAACCGATCTGGCTCGGCCCCACCGGCCAATATCTCAATGGCGGCAGCGCCTTCAATCTCGCTCATATCGACAGCCGCCACCTCGTCGACGGCCTGATGAGCCCCCGCCTCTCAGACGGGGTCCTCCAGGAAGTTCTGCTCGCCCGGGACATCGAACGCGGGGTACGGAAGGGAGTCACCCTCATGGACGCGGCCTTCCTCCAAGACACGTCTTGGACCCTCACCTCCCCCATCCCCATCCCCGAGCCTACCTCCCTCGCCTGGCTCGGACTCCTTTTCGCCCTTCGTCGGCGTCGGTGAGTCCCTGGAAATAAACGCCGCGAAATCAACCGCATCCGAGATTTGAAGTGCGGCGACAAGCCGCCCGACGAAAAGCGCGGACCTGTCCGCGCACTCACTCCACGGCAGCTTATGCCAGGCACTCTCCAGTACAGACGGGGATCCATGGAGTGACGGGCAATGTGTGTGAGCGCCCATCCAAGGTTCCCGCAGCGGCGGTTCACGGCGTCGCCCTTCCTTGCGGTCCTGGGAGTTATTTCTTCTCGGCGCCTGCGGCGATGAGTTTTCCCAGAGACTGGGCTTTGACCCGCAGGAACTCGACGTCCTCCGCGGTCAGGCCGGCGTTTGTGGGTTTGTTGAGGAGCGGGGCGATTTCATCGAGGGCGGCGAGCACGCTTTTCAGCGGGTCGCGCTCGCGGATTTTTTCGGGCAGGTCGAGCAGGCTGTACTGGAAAAACTCGACGAGGTCAGCGCGGGCGAGGACGGCGGCCTTTTTTGGGGAGAACGGTTCGCTGGCCGCGGCGGCGGAGATTTCCAGCCCGCGGATCCAACCCCCGAGGCTGATGAGTTGGGCGATTTCATGATCGCGCAGGAGGACCAATTCCGCCTCGACGTCGACTTGGGTTTTGGCCAGTTCGTCCTTCAGCACGTCCCAATCGCCACCGGCGGAATTCTCGATGATGGCTTTGGTGTGACGGGAAATACGGTCCCCAGCCCCCAGCGCCTTGGCATGCTTGAGCACGCCGCGGCCGACCTGCTCGAACTCCGAAATTTTTTCCGTGGTGACCATGAGAAAACCATCGGCGATGAGCATGCCGAGCGAGAGGGCCACTTGGCTCCGGTCTCGGGGAGCGTCTTTGGGCAAATCGCGGCGCAGTTTCTCGTAGGGGAGCGCCCCTAATTCGGCCAGATCGGCGAAGAGTTTTTTGATCGAGGGGGCGGTGAAGGTGGTCACGCCGAATTCTTCGCGCAGGTGCTCGTCCTGGAGCAGGTCTTCGGGAAGCGCGACCTCTTCAGCGTCCGGGGCCACCGTATCGCGCGGCCGATCCTCGGGCTCACTGGGCTTGGAGGCGGTTGCGGGCGTCTCTTTGGCCGACGCGGTGGAAACCGGCGCGACCCAAAGCGCGGCCACGGTGACGGCGACGAAAAAGCAAGGATTCATGACGATGGACGGTTGGTTCTCAGCGAACGGCGGAATCTCTTCCCACCCACGGCGGCAGCCGAACCTCGCTGCCGCTGCACCATGGGAGATCTTCCGCTAAAGCACAACGTGGCACAATACCCGGGCTTTGCATGGGGGAAATCCGACCGCAATGCAACTTGACGGTGTCCCGGTTTTTGGAATGATGCGGCGGATCGGGCTCGCAGGACGCGCAGCCCTCGTTTTATTTATGTCTGGAGCTGATTATGTCTGGCTCATCAGTTACGCCATCGTGGTGCTGGGCCTCTCGGCTTTCGGCATCCATCGTTATGCGATGGTGTACCTCTTCCTGAAGAACTCACGCCGGAAACCGGTGCCCGCGGGTCAGTTCGACACCTTGCCGCTCGTCACGATTCAACTCCCGGTCTTCAACGAGCAACACGTCGTCGCCCGCCTGGTCGACGCGGTCGCACGCCTCGACTACCCCAAGGACAAGCTGCAAATCCAAATGCTCGACGACTCGACCGACGAGACGGTCGATATCAGCCGGTCCAAAATGGCCGAGCTGGCAGCCGCCGGCTTTGACACCGAGTTCATCCACCGCACCGACCGCACCGGGTACAAGGCCGGAGCCCTGGAGAACGGCCTCCGCACGGCCAAAGGCGACTACATCTTCATCCTGGACGCCGATTTCATTCCGCCGCCGGAAATCCTGCACCGGATGATTCATTTCTTTACAGATGAAAAGATCGGGATGATCCAGACGCGCTGGGGCCATCTGAACAAAGATTACAGCCTGCTCACCCGCATCCAGGCACTGTTCCTCGACGGCCACCTCATGGTCGAACAAACCGCACGCAGCCGCGCTGGCCGATTCATCAATTTTAACGGGACGGCCGGCATCTGGCGCAAATCCTGCATTGTGGATGCCGGTGGATGGCAGCACGACACCCTCACCGAAGATCTGGACCTGAGCTATCGCGCCCAAATGCGCGGCTGGCGGTTCCATTTCCTGAACGATGTCGTGACGCCGGCCGAACTGCCGGTCGACATGAACGGTTTCAAGTCGCAGCAGCATCGGTGGACCAAGGGCAGCATCCAGACATGTCGGAAACTGCTTGTCCCTCTCTGGAAGAGCGATCATCCCCTCCTCGTGAAGATCGAGGGCACGATTCACCTCTGCACCAACTTCGCCTACCTGCTGCTCATCTTTCTGTGCGTCCTGATTTTCCCGGGCGCGGGGATGGGCGTGGACTTGGGCGGCTGGCGCCCGTGGGTGCTCGACCTTCCTGTTTTCATCGCCACCTCCGTATCAGTGGGCGCATTCTACATCGTCGCCCAACGCGCCGTGCACCCGAAAAAATGGTGGCAGGAAATGCTGTTCCTGCCCGCCCTGCTCGCGCTCGGCGTCGGGATGTCGATCACCAATGGCAAAGCCGTCCTGGAAGCGCTGCTCGGAAGCGATTCCGCCTTTGTCCGCACTCCGAAGTACGGCATCGAACGCAAAGGCCAATCCTGGCGCAAAGCCAGGTACTCCGCCGGAAAGTCACTGGCCTTTCTCCTGGAAATTCTCTTTGCGGTTTATTTCACTTTCGCCGTGTGGGAGTCAGTCCGGCTGCATTTCTGGATGACCGTACCCTTCATGATGATGTTCGCGGGCGGATTCTGGTACGCCGCGCTCGGCACCATCCTCCAACTCCTTCCCGCCTCCCTCTTCGGCGAATCCGAAACCACCGCCGGCCCGCCCGCCCCTCCAGTCTCCGTCTAGCCGGGCCACCCAACGCCATAGCGGCGGCTGGAACTAAAAAAACCGTAAGCCTCCAGGAGGATCGAACCACGAATTGCACGAATGGGCACGAATCATCACGCCGTCATGAAATACCATCCCCTGACCCGCCGGAGGGAGGAGATTCATGTGGGAACTCGTCGGCGATTCGTGTGATTCGTGGTTCCCATGCCGGTGGTTTGTGTAAGTTGATCACCTTAAGCCAAATTTTATAAAAAATTCTCTCGATAGTTTAGAATTCCGAGGTATCATAACAGCGAGATTATTCATCTTGATTATGATTCCTCTCTGCGTACTGGCCAGAACAATGATGAACGATGCGATGGGACGATGGGCGAAGAGCCTGATGCTTCGGATGGGAGCGGGTATACTGGTGGTTGCGGGAGCCAGTTCGTGCGCGACGACGACTGGGAAGAGCACGGCGTCCCGGGAGATCCTGATTAGTGTCAAGGAACAGAAATTGGCCCTGATCGAACAGGGGCAACCGGTGGCGGTCTATCCGGTTTCGACATCCAAATTTGGCTTGGGCGACACGCCTGGCCGCTACGTCACTCCCCTGGGAAAGATGAAAGTCGCCCAAAAGATTGGCGATGGCGCGCCGATGGGGGCTGTTTTCAAAAACCGGCGACCGACCGGCGAGGTGTTGCCGCCGAATGCCCCCGGTCGTGACCCGATTGTCACGCGCATCCTTCGGCTGACCGGCCAGGAGAGTCAGAATGCGCGCACCTTTTCCCGAAATATCTATATCCACGGCACTCCGGAGGAATCGACCATCGGTCGTCCCGCCAGTTTTGGTTGCGTCCGGATGAGATCCCAAGACGTGATCGACCTCTACAACCGGACGCCATCCGGAACCGATGTGGTCATCACGAAAAAGCGGTTGCCGGGCTCCGCCCGCGCGCTGGCCCGGCGACAGCCGGCCCCTGCCACCCCCGCCCCCGCGGCGGCCCCCGAGGTTGTCCCCAACGCCAAACCGATGGGAACACCGCCCAAACCGCAATTGGCGTCGCGGGAATCGTTCGGACCGCCAGTGCCGTGATCGCCCCCGTGCTGAGATTCAGGAAAGAAGCCACGACCAACACAAGTGCCAAGGCGCTGGCGTTTGAGCATCGTCCGTCTGATTGATGCGGGGGATCGTCTATGGTAATCCCCTGAGGTTCGTGGTTGAACCTCCATCGAGATTTGGTGGTCGATGTGAAGGTCCTGGCCGTGTTCCAGAATCTTCTGAAGGACCAGCGGTCGGCGGCTCAACTGAAAACCAGTGGATTGGGCGATAACCATCCTGATATCCAAGCTCTGAGGGATGGCATCGACGTGCAACGGCGCCAGCTCAAGGACAAAGTGGCCCAGCTGAAGCAGAATGTGCAGGCGATGTTGGCCCTCGAACGCCGGGCCGCTCCATCGATTTTTCATATCAAAGTCAATCAAGCGTCCCGGTTTCAATGGGGAGAAACCTCGGCCGGCTTGCGTCTGGCGTTGGCCCGACCGGAAGCCGTGGGAGAAAAAGACTCTGGTCAACTCTTCGATTTCCGCATGATCATCCAAAACGTGTCGGATAAGGCGATACGAATCAACCTGGCGCAGTCGGCAGAACAGTCCCCTCGCTTAAAACTCCGCCTTGATGGGCGCACCATGATGGAGGTTGCCGGCGAGCGGTGGGCTTCGCAGGAAATCCTTCTGGAATCGAGCGCCGCGGTGTCGTTGCGCCCCTTTCCGAACCGCGTCGCCGGCGCCTTCATGCAGGTCAAAGATCCGTCACTCGCTTTTTCCGTGGAACTCGATCTGCTCCCGGCACCCGACGCTTGGAGCGGCCGGTTGACCAGCGCCGACACCGTAGGCCTTTTCTCCGGCCATTGAGGGCCCATGGCACACCTGACGCCAGGGCTCTTAGCCACAGGATCGAACTCCACCCTGTGAGCCGTGGTACGGCCGAATGAGGCACGGGCAAATGGACGGCACGGGCAAATGGACGGCACGGGCAAATGGACGTCAAACAACCGGCGATTACTGGGAAGCCTGTGCCCCCATCCGCCGTGGTTTCATGGTCAGGGCGTTTTCATCTGCTAAAGCAATGCTTTGATTATAAACGTCCAATCAAGATTTCGTACAACCTGGGGAGCCAAAGGCTTTGGGACTTCTGCGGGGAGCATCCCAGCTCTTCGGGGCGGAACGCCCTCTCTGCGAAGGGGCTTTCTCCCGAAAGAGCGGCAATGATTGCTGCAGTCATAGAATACCAACGACTTCGGCTTAAGGCGGGTCGTCGAAAAACTTCCGCGCCGATCATGTTGTTTCCGAGAAGCGCGTGAGCCCCACGCCTCGACTGGGCGATTGGCTGGCTCGAGAAGGAAAA
This sequence comes from Verrucomicrobiales bacterium, assembly GCA_046155625.1. GTDB lineage: Bacteria > Verrucomicrobiota > Verrucomicrobiia > Verrucomicrobiales > V1-33 > CAJBME01. Next base: position 21,299 of record JBJXFS010000040.1, read on the forward strand.
CGCCCTGGTTTCATGGTTCCCACCACAGTTCAGCAGTTGACAAGCCCTGTCGTCCCATTATTCTCCCGCCCCTTTTCCACGAGTCCCGATTATCATGGCCAATACCGCATCCGCTCTCAAGCGCGTCCGTCAGACCGCCACCCGCACCACCCGCAATCGGGCGGCCAAATCCCGTCTGAAGACCGCTCGCAAGGCTGCGCTCACCGCCATTGCCACTGCGGATGCAGCCACGGCCCAGGCGCATATCCGCTCCGCCGTCTCGCTCGCCAGCCGCGCCGCCAAAAGCAACGTCGTTCATAAGAATGCCGTGCGCCGTCTGCAAAGCCGGCTCGCCAAAGCCGCCAACGCCAAGACGGGCAAGGCCTGAGGCGTGCCGGGCAGACAGATTTCGTCGGGGCCGAAATCGTGTCGATTCGGGTGTCGCCTCGTTAGTATTCCTGAGGCGGTTTGAGTTCAGCCATCTGATGCTGAGGGCGCGTGCTGCCCGAGGTGGAACACGACCTCCCGGGCGCGTAGGCGGTGGGGTCGTGCCATTTGGGAATGGCATCCACTTCTCGAGTGATGAGCGCGCGATTTCGAGAATGAA
>JBJXFS010000044.1:0-31756 GCA_046155625.1 Verrucomicrobiales bacterium
CGGTCTTAGCCCGCCACTCCCAGTCGTCCCCCGATTTTTTCATGCTTTTTTCGCCCGTGCAAAAATCCGCCGTGGCCCGACCTGGAGGCTGGCAGTGTCGTCTTGCCAGGACGGGCGTGGTCGGGGATAGTTTGGCTCCATGAAATCCCTGAAATGTTCTCCGTGGCTCGGTTCGATGGCTGGTCGTCGGTTGGCGCTCGCGCATCCCGTTTTCTTGAGCGTACTCGCGACTGGAGGCTCGGTGTTTGCTGAAGAAGTGGCCGCGCACAAAGCGCGATTCATCGGGGGCGAGGGGCAAGGAGTTCCGAAGGCGGAGGTGCGATCGGCGGGTGGGGAAGGATCACCGGGCGGCGCCGGGTATCGGTTTGCCGTGGCCAACGGCGAGGCGAGGGTTCCAGTGGTCGTGGTGGGCGGAACTCCGTGGCAAATGGGCTGGCAAATCGGGCACCTGCTGAAGCCGGAAATCCAGCGGTTTATTCCGGCGGTGCTCGAGGGATTCAAGCAGCAGATGGGATTGGACGATGCCGAACTCGACCGCGTCTGGTCGACGACCGCGGCCTTCACTGACGACCGGTTTGAGCAGGAGTTGGGCGGACTGGCGGCCGGATGCGGGTTGCCGGTGCGCATGCTGCAGCATGCGCACTGCCTGCCGCTGATCATGCCGTATTCGTGCAGCAGCATTGCGGCCTGGGGCGCGGCCACCGCGGACGGGCACTTGTACCAGACGCGGAACCTCGATTGGAGCTTGGAAGCCGGCGCCCACCATTTCCCGGCGCTGGTCGTTTATTTGCCGACTGACGGCCACGCCCACGCCCTGCCGACCTTCGCCGGTTTCCTCGGGGCCAACTGCGGCCTCAGCGCCACCGGTCTGGCGCTCTCGGAGATGGGCGATTCATCAAAAAAGGAAATGCCCTACAACATTCAGGCGCCCCACTTCACGACGTGGTTCCGCACGATGCTGTACGATGCCGACACGCTGAGCGAGGCGCTCGACATTTTTCAGCGGCAGCCGCTAACGAAACGCTATCACTTTGTCTTCGGCGACGGACTCACGGAAAAGCACGCCGTCAAAATCCTCGCCCACAGCCCGGAGCCGCCACCCAATAACATTCGCATCTGGAAGGACAACGACCCGACGGATGAGCTGGCGCCCGCAGTGCTCAGCCAGATCGTGTACCAGGACGAAGGCCGCGGGGCGTTCGAGCCACTCAAGGAAAAGCACGGTTCCATCACCGCTCAATCGATGATGGACCTCGCTTGCCGCATTCCGATCAAGGGCGGCAATGTCTTGAACGCCGTCTTCGACGCCACCGCGCTGCGCTTCTGGGTAACCTACGCCGGCAAGGAGGCCGAAGCCTATCAGCGGCCGTTTGTTTTCCTCGACCTGCGTTCACTCGACGGCGACGCCGACGGACGGCCCGACCTGGAGGAAAAAGCCGCCGATGCCAACAAGAACGGTCTCCCCGATTTCCTCGACGCCGGCCCGGCGGTGTCCGAGCGCTGATCGAGGTGACCGCGACCCAAGAATGATCCCGGGACCGTCGAGACGCTGCCTGCGCCGCCCAATCGCCGGCACGGTGGCCAACGCCCTCGGGTGGCTTGCGGATAGCGGATCGATCGTCGCGGCGGCGGCGGATGGCCTGACCGCGGAACCGCCGCGCTTCAACCGCGATATCCGCCTTACCGACGTCCATGGGCATGTTGTGCGAGAGGTTTTGGCCTGATGGAACTGACCATACCCAAATCTCGCGGTGAGTCGGCATGGACAGGATTCCTATGCTTCGTGATCGTCTTCTTCGCATGGCTCGCCATCCTGAATCTAACGAACCGCGTGGCGGTCGTTCCCTCAGTCCTCTGGCTGGCGATCGTGGCCTCCATCGTCTGGAATGGATGCCGGGAGGCCGGCGGCATTTCCCGGTATCTGACAGACCTGCTCGCGGATTTCGCGGGGCGGCACTTCGTCATTCATTCCGTTGACCTCCATCCTCCCTCCCGGATTCGATTTGGGTATGAGCTCCTGGGGCGGCGGTTTTATCAACTCGAAGTCGACATAGCACGCATTGAATCCGTGGAGTGGTCCCCCGGCCAAGCCACCAGCCTGGCGGGTCGCGATATGCAAGATTGGAGCGTGGTTCTCTGGTTCGACCACGGCGATCCGGAAAAAAGCAAAAAAGACCGAACGGTGCGCAAGCCCAATCGGAGCCTTCATGTTGTCGGTCCGGCGCGGCCGCAAGAAGTTACGGCGGCCTTTGCCATGGAATTCGTGCACTTCCTGCAAAACGCGGGTGCGCGCCTGACGCAAAGCCCATCGGAGAACGCCTTCGTGAGAGAGGGACCTGCCCCGCCCCCAGCAACGACGGAATAGGAAGGGCGGCGGCGGCTAAGCCCAGCGCGAGGAGGATGTCAGGCGGTTGGATGTGTTCGGTGCTTATTCGTTTTTTGCCGGTATGGTTCTTAAAAACCTCCATGTCTCGCCCCCAGGACCTCGATCGGGCTTCATCGAACAACAAGCATGGTTCCGGAAAATCCATCGCAAATCCTGCTGAACAAACCGTTCGCGCTTGATCGAGTCCGGGCGGGCAGCCTGTTGTGCACGGTGCTCTTACTCTCCTTGGTTTCCTTCGCGCGGCACGCCGGCGATGATTCTTCCTATCGGTTGCGAGAACGTCAAGAACGCCACACCGATGAGTAGAAATGCTCCTGATCCGAAGGGCGAAACCGTGGGAGTGATGACATAGTAGGTGTCATGGAGAAATGTTGTCCATTGGCCCTTATCCGCGACCGCCTCTACGGGCCCATAATTGCCCCACCCGATGTCGCTCAGGGCTTGCTTTGATTGCCGGAGGTGAATCGTGAAATCAATCAACATCACCAATCCCCCGACCAGGAAAAGAATTCCAATGGTCCGAGCGGCTATTCTCCCGTGGTCGATTGGAGTCATGGGTTGTGACGCCTTTTGCTCTGGTTGCGCTTCTGAGGAGGAATGGTTCCATTTGACTCGAGAGAGCAGGTCCTCGACGCGCCAAGACGTGCGTGCAGACTATCCGAGACAGGTGGGCCTGCCACGGGATTTCATCGGCTCGCCGCGGGGTTTGGAGGGCATTCCAACTCCGAGGCTTCGCTCATTGGGAGGTGCTGAAACCGGTTCGTCAGCAGAGCGTGGTAAACCCGGGGCTTCCAAGAAGGACGGGCACCTGTATCAGACGCTCAACCTCGATTGGCACTTGGAAGCCGGCGCGCACCATTTTCCGGCGTTGGTCGTCTGTTTGCCGGTCGACGGCCACGCCCGCGGCCGGCCCGACTTTGAGGAAAAAACCGCCGATACGAACCACAACGAACTGCCCGACTTCCTCGACCCCGCTCCCCCTGTCTCGGGGCAATGAACGCACTTTAAATCCGCCGATCGCTCACGCGACCGCCACGAGGACTGGATCGCTTTCGACGCCGTTGGGTGAGAGGGTGCGCAGCGCGATCAGTCGGGTATCGTCGGGGACGCGTGACTCGATGGGGGCGCAAGAATCCGAGGCATCACAGTGGAGGATTTCCGCGAGCTGCCATTCCCGGTCGTCCCACGACTGCACGGCGATCCACCCGGCGTCGGCCGGCGGGTTGATCCGAAGAATCCCGCCTTGGCAGAGGGCGCGGGGGGCCTCGGGCACGGCGGCGCCGAGCCACGGGCTGGCCGGCACGGCGGCCCGGCTCGCGTACGGGCCGGTGAGCAAAGCGTCTTGAATGCGGCCGCGGTTTTGGCGGAGCGCCTTGAGCGCCCAATGGCAGCCGCCGGCCCGCCCGCGCGGTGCGAGGGCTCGGGTCAGCGCAATCTGGCTGACGATCTCGCCGGCCGGGCGTTTTGGCCCGATGCGATCGATCGCCATGCCGGGCCAGAGGTGGCGGCCGGTCCGGTTTTGCTGGTGCCACCAGCGCAGCAAGGTGTCGAAACTTTGATCGGCCGGCTGGATCGACCAGTAGAGCTGGGGCGCGAGATAATCGCACCATCCGCGGGCGAACCACTCGCGCGAATCGGCAGCGAGGTATTCGAAGCTGTCGAGTTGCCCTTTGATGGAGGGGGGCACACCGGGTCGCCAGATGCCGAACGGACTGATACCGACTTTGGCAGCGGACCGAACGCCTTTGACCGACCGGTAGAGGCCGGAGACGAAGGCGTCGACATTCGACCGGCGCCACGCCGCGCGGTTCATGCCGCGTCCGTGCTTCGCAAAGGTCGCGCCATCGGGAAACGAGCTGGTGCCGATGCCGACCGCGCCCGGCGGTGGATAGGGATAGAAATAATCGTCGATGTGAATGCCATCGACTTGATACCGCCGGGCGACATCTGTGATGACCCGGATGGTGTGATCGCGGACACCCGGTTCACCAGGATCGAACCACAGGCCACCGCCAAACGAGCGCACCCATTGCGGGCGGCGCACCGCCAGATGGTTGCCCACAGGCGGATGCGCTTTGGCCGCGCGTGCTCGGAATGGATTGAACCAGGCATGCACTTCCAGCCCGCGCCGATGCGCCTCGCGGACCACAAAGGCCAGTGGATCGTAACCAGGCGACCGACCCATGGAGCCACTGACGAATGGGCTCCACGGTTCGAGCGACGAGGCATACACGGCATCACCAGATGGTCGCACCTGAAAGATCACGGCGTTCAGGTGCAGCCGCGCCGCCGCATCGAGCTGCGAAACCAACTGCGCCTTCTGCTCGTCCACGGGAAGACCGGGCCGGCTCGGCCAGTCCAAGTTGTGGACGGTCGCAATCCACGCCGCACGAAACTCGCGCGGCAGGTTTCCCGGAGCGGGCGCCGCTTGGGCCATCGGACTAAGCAGCGCACTGGCGGCGGATCCAACGGACGCGCGCAACCAGCGGCGGCGGGAATACGTGGCAGGAGCAGAGTCGGTCATGGCGGCGGCAAGGTCGCTCAATCTCGCGCGCTGTCCACCTCGGTACTTAAGAGATCTAAAATTCCGGGCGGCGCCCGAAACAAGGATCCCTATCCTGGCGGGTGCGCGCGGGTCGCGGAGTCCTCCACCCAGGACAATCGTCATTCGACGAACAGGCAGCTGGCGAAGAGCCGCGGCTTCTCGAGGCGGTCGAAGGCGACGAGGTAACGACCGGTGCCGAGCAGGCGGACCTCGGTGGTTTCGTTGTCGAAGCCCGGGGCGTAGCCCAGCACGGAACCATTGGGGCCGTCCGTGAGGCGCAGGTAGAATCCGCCTTCGGCGGTGCGGAAGTGGCCGGTTTTCGCCTCGACGAGGACCGATCGATTGGTGGCGCGATTTTCCTTGGCGATGAGGAGCCGGATGACGCATTTGGCGCCGCGTTTGGACAAGTTGAGGGCGACCGGTTTGAGGCGGAGGAGTTCGATGGTATCTTCGCGTCCTTCGATGAATCGGGCCAGGTGCGCGACGTCGTCGCTGCGATTTTTCCACCGGCATTTCAGCACTTCCGCCCCGCTGGTGAGATGGATCCAGTCTTTGTCGAGGAGTTCGTATTTTCCATTGACCGGGTGCCCGACGATGGTCCCGTCCTCCCGGAATTCCATGACCCCGCCGCTGTCTTGCTGAATCCAGAGGCCCTTCCAGTAGGCGCGAGGGTCGTCTGGCAGCGGGGGTTCCTTGGGTCCGGCGGCCGCTTTCGCTCCCTCCGGGGCGGCGGCCGGCGGCGCGACCGCGGAAACCCCGCATGCCCAAGCCGCAGCGGCGCCTGCAGCCAGCCGGATGATCGGTCGTCGGAATGTTCTCACCCGATGAGCATGCCCGATTTTGGGTGGTTCTGCGAGGCGGAATGTGCGGCGGGTTGATGCACGGGGTTTCGGGCTGCGCGCCTACTTGGGTCGCGCGACGATCGCGACAGCCCAATGGCCGCCGCGGGGCGCGCTCAACGGCCGCCAATCTCCGCCCGCGATCTCCCTCTGCGGCCCCCATTCACCGGTGCCGCGGTCGATCCATCGGACATCGCAGGAGCCGGACGTGGCCCGCATGTCGGTTTCCACTGCGCCTCCGTCGGTAAAATAGACGGCGTAGCCGGATCCTGGTTGAGCGGTGAGGTAGGTTTCGTTCAGGGAGGGATGAGAGGGGAACGAAGCGGGTTGCGCCTGATCCCCGGTTTGTGGCAGGATGGCGGATGGCCGTAGATGGATTTTTCGTTTCCGCCCCGTTCCGCAGGTATGTCGGTTGGGTGATGGTGGCCTGGGTGGGGGTGGCATCGGCTGGCCCGATTGACTTCAACCGCGATGTGCGGCTGATTCTGTCGGACACTTGTTTTGCGTGTCACGGACCGGATGAGGCGGCGATCAAGGGTGGGCTTCGGCTGGACAGTCGGGAGGCGGCGCGGCGGGGCGGTGATTCGGGTGAGCCGGCGATCGTTCCGGGCAATCCGGAGGCGAGCGCCGTTTTGGCGCGGGTGTTGGCCGGCGACCCGGACGACGTGATGCCGCCGGCCGATTCCAACAAACCCCGGCTGAGCGAACAGCAGGTGGCCGTCCTGCGGCAATGGATCCGCGAGGGAGCCGGCTACCAGGGTCACTGGGCATTTTCCCCCCCGGTTCGACCCCCGGTGCCCGAGGTGGTGGCGGCGCACGCCGATCGCCTGGCCGGCCCGATCGATGCCTTCGTCATCGCGCGTCTGGAGAAAGAGGGAATCAGTCCGTCTCCCGAGGCGGATCGCGCCACGCTCATCCGCCGAGTGACGCTCGACTTGACCGGGTTGCCGCCGACGCCAGACGAGGTGCGAGCCTATCTTCAGGACACTGCGCCGGAGGCGTGGGAGCGGGTGGTCGACCGGCTGCTGGCCTCTCCGCACTATGGGGAAATGATGGCGATCTCGTGGCTCGACATGGCCCGGTTTGCCGACAGCAATGGTTACCAGACCGACAGCAGCCGGCAGATGTGGCCGTGGCGCGACTGGGTCATCCGGGCGTTCAATCAAAACATCCCCTTCGACCAGTTCACGATCGAGCAAGTGGCCGGCGATCTGCTGCCTCATGCCACGCGCGACCAACGGATCGCCAGCGGTTTTAATCGCAACCATCGGCTCAATGGGGAAGGCGGACTGATTCAGGCCGAGTGGTTCGTTGAAACCGTCATCGACCGCGTGGAGACGACCGGAAGCACCTGGATGGCGCTCACGCTGAACTGCGCGCGCTGCCACGACCACAAGTACGATCCCATTTCGCAGAAGGAATTTTACTCATTGTTCGCCTTTTTTAACAGCGTGGATGAAAGTGGCATCCTTCAGGGTGATGGGCGAAACACGCCGCCGCTCATCAGTCTGCCGAGCCGCGAGCAGGACGATGAGCTGGGCCGGCTCAAAGAAGCCGCCAGCGTGGCCGCTGAGGCACTGAAGACTGCCGAAGCCACCCTGGCCCATGGCCAAGATGAGTGGGAACGCGGTCTGCGCGAGGTGGTCACGGCGGCGCCAGTCTGGACACCGGTCCGACCGGTTGATGTGGCTTCGGCCCAGGGCAGCCTGCTTGTCCACGAAGACGAGTCGGTGGTGTTTGCCGGCAACGGCCCTCAGCCGGAGACTGATGTTTACACGCTGACCGTCGAAACCCGCACCCCGGTCACATCCGCCCTGCGCCTCGAACTGCTTCCGGACGACCGACTGCCGAGTCGCGGACCCGGACGCCATGCCAATGGCAATCCGATTCTTTCGGAAATCATCCTGGCGGTCGAGGTGCTCGGTCAACCGCCCAGCCCGCTCGCCGTGGCGAAAGTGGCGGCCAGTTATGATCAAAGCGGATGGGAGTCGAGCCAAGCGATCGACGGCAACCCCGGCACAGGCTGGGCGGTGTACCCGAACGTCGGCCGTGCGCACCACGCGGATTTTGTCCTCGCTCGTCCGCTGCAATCGCCGGTCGGCACAAAACTCCAGGTCACGCTCTCGCAGCAATACGGCTCCGGTGCCACCATCGGGAAATTTCGCGTTTCGCTGACCGACGTCGCGGTGCCAACCGCTCTGCCTGAGGCGGTTGCGGCGGTATTACGGAAACCTCAGTCGGATCGAAGCCCCGAGGAAACCCAGGCCATGGCCGCGTATCGTCGGCAACAGTCGCCCGAAGTGTTGGCTGCGGCCGCTGCCGCGGATCGCGCGGCCCAGGCGATCCGCGCACTGGAGGCCGAAATGCCGACGACCATGGTCATGAAGGAGTTGCCCCAGCCGCGCCCGGCCCGCGTCCTGCATCGCGGCGAGTACGACAAATCCGGCGACACCGTGCCCCGCCAGCTCCCGGCCTTCTTGCCACCGCTGCCGGAGGGCGCGCCCAACGACCGATTGGGCCTCGCCCGGTGGTTGGTTTCCGGTTCTCACCCGCTCACCGCCCGTGTCTGGGTCAACCGTGCCTGGGAGAAGTTCTTTGGCATCGGCCTGTGCCGGACCTCGGAAAATTTCGGCTCGCAGTCGGAGTGGCCCAGTCACCCGGAGATGCTCGACTGGCTGGCCACTGAATTCGTGCGCCTGGGGTGGGACATGAAGGCGATGCAAAAACAAATCGTCATGAGCGCGACCTACCGCCAGTCGGCCCACCTCAGTAACGAAGTCCAGGCGCGCGACCCCGAGAACCGCCTGCTCGCGCGCGGCCCGAGGTTTCGCCTCAAGGGCGAAATTATCCGCGACCAGGCGCTCGCGGTGTCCGGACTGCTGCGGCGCCAGATCGGCGGCCCGAGCGTCCGTCCGTACATGCCCGAAGGAGTGTGGGACGAGACGAGCCGCTATGGTGACTTGCGCGGCTATCAGCACGAATCCGGCGAGGGCCTGTACCGCCGCACGATGTATACGATTTGGAAACGCAGCGCCGGCCCGCCCAGCCTCGCCCTCTTTGACGGTCCGAACCGCGACGTCTGCACCGTGAAACGCAGCCGCACCAACACCCCCACCCAGGCGCTGGCTTTGCTCAACGAGGTCACCTTCGTCGAGGCGGCGCGACTGTTCGCCGGGCGCATCCTGTCCGAAGGCGGAGCGACCGCCGAGGAGCGCATCACCTGGGCCATGCAGGAGGCCGTCGCCCGGCCGCCGACCGATCGCGAGCTCGCCGTGCTCTCGGCAGGCCTTGCCAAACGCCAGGCGTCGTTTGAGGCGGACCCGGAAAAAGCCCGGCAGCTCGTCGCCTTCGGTGAAACCCGATCGGCCGACACCCTGCCCGTCACCGAATTGGCCGCCTGGACGCTCATGGCCAATGTGCTGATGAACCTCGACGAATTTGTCACCCGCGAGTGACCCGCCGCCCATGGCCAATGATCCAGTGCGCCACACCCAGACGACGACCCCAATTTTTCCATGAACTGCAATGACCACCTTTTCCGAGGCGCCGGACCCGCCGCCCGCCTCGCGCTGAACCGCCGAACGTTTCTCCGCCAGTCCGCCACCGGCATCGGTCTGGGGGCGCTGGCTTCGCTGCTGGGCGGCCGGCCCGCGGCCGCCTCGACGGCCCACGCCGGTCTGCCTGGGTTTCCGCATCACGCTCCGAAGGCCAAACGCGTCATCTACCTTTTCCAGTCGGGCGCTCCTTCGCAGATGGACCTCTTCGATCCAAAACCCGGCTTGGCCAAATTCCGCGGACAGGACCTTCCGGCTTCGGTGCGCATGGGCCAGCGGCTGACCACCATGACGTCAGGCCAGTCGAAGTTTCCAGTCGCCCCGAGCGTCTTCACCTTCGCCCAGCACGGCAAGAGCGGCGCCTGGATGAGCGAACTGCTCCCGCATTTGGCCCGAGTGGCCGACGACCTGTGCCTCGTCCGGTCGATGTTCACCGAGCAAATCAACCACGACCCGGCCATCACGTTCTGCCAGACTGGCCACCAGCTCTCCGGCCGCCCGAGCATCGGCGCTTGGACCGCGTATGGCCTCGGCAGCACCAACGCGGATTTGCCCGCCTACATCGTGCTCACGTCGTTCGGCAGCGGCCGCCCCGACGACCAACCGCTCTACGACCGCCTCTGGGGTGCGGGGTTTCTCCCGTCGAAGCACCAGGGCGTCAAGTTCCGCAATCAAGGCGACGCGGTGCTGTACCTGTCGAACCCGCCGGGAGTCACTGACGCCGATCGCCGGGGTACGCTCGATGACCTCGCCGCTCTCAACACTGAGCATTACAACGTCCTCGGCGACTCCGACATCCAGACGCGCATCGCCCAGTACGAAATGGCCTTCCGCATGCAGACGAGTGTGCCCGATCTGCTCGACATATCCGGCGAACCCCCGTCCGTCCTGGAAATGTACGGACCCGACGTCAACCGGCCGGGATCCTATGCCTCGAATTGCCTGCTCGCCCGCCGACTGGCCGAGCGCGACGTGCGCTTCATTCAGCTCTTTCACATGGGCTGGGATCACCATGGCGGTCTGCCCGAAGCTCACCGCGGTCAGTGCCGTGACACCGATCAGGCGACCGCCGCCCTCATTACCGATCTCAAACAGCGTGGGCTGCTCAGTGACACCCTCGTCGTCTGGGGCGGGGAATTCGGTCGCACCATCTACTCTCAGGGCGAACTCACCGAAACCAATTACGGCCGCGATCACCACCCGCGCTGCTTCACCATCTTCATGGCCGGAGGCGGCGTCAAACCGGGCATGACATGGGGCGAAACCGATGACTTCTGCTACAACCTCACCGACCCATCCAAAGGCGTCCACGTCCATGATCTCAACGCCACCATCCTCCACCTGCTCGGCATCGAGCACGAGCGCCTCACCTACCGCCACCAGGGTCGCGATTTCCGGCTGACCGACATCCACGGCCGCGTCATGCACCCGTTGCTCGCATAGGGATTGCGCCGCCCCTTTGTCCTCGACTCCCCGTTCGTTTGACCTAGCTTCGCCGCCATGAGCACGGCCTCACAAATGCTCGAGATTCCAGAAGTCCGGGCTCGAGTTTCGCCGCTTTCGGTCGCGGAATATCACCGGCTTTCCGAATACGACGCCGCTGGACGAAGAACCGAATTAATCCGCGGAATCGTCGTGCAGAAAATGTCCAAATCACCCCTTCATTCTTCCATCGCGCGACGACTCCATCGGATCCTCCAGGAATTGTTGCCTCCTGGGTGCGTGCTCCTGCGGGAGGACCCTCTCACCCTCACCGACTCCGAACCGGAGCCGGACCTCGCCGTCGTCCGAGGCCGGGAATCGGACTTCGTCGGCCGCCACCCTTCGACTGCGGCCCTTGCCATAGAAATTGCCGTCAGTTCAGCCACGGAGGACCGCTCCCTCGCCGTCCTCTACGCCGAGGCGAATGTGGAAGAGTATTGGATCGTGCTTCCATTGGATCGTCGCATCGAGATCTATCGCACGCCTCTGGCCGGGAGATACCAGGTGCGATCTACGGTGGAGGGTGATGCCACGCTCCAATGCGAATGCCTGCCGGCCATTCAGATCAAGCTCGCCGAATTATTCGCTTAAAGCGATTAAGCGGACGCGGTGGATTGAGGCATGCGGGGCTGGGAGTGGCGGGCTGCGGCCGCCATGCCGACTCGGGCATTCCGCCCCGATACCATGACTTTCGCGGACCGCAGTGGCCTTGCGCGTCCACACGCCAGCTGATTCCTCCAGCATAAAACTGCCGCCGGAATCAGCTCTTTTGGCAGGAAATCGTGCGCTCCCACCATTCGAAGTGGAACTCGACGCCGCTGGCGGCGTCGCGGAGAACTGGTTCGGTGCGGACGAGCCTCCACTCCGGCCAAGCGACCGCGGGAAAGCGCACCTCCGCGCCGGTGTGCAGCGCCACACGGGAGAGGATGAGCTGGGAGGCTCGCGGCAGGGTTGCCTCATAGACCTGAGCACCGCCGATGACCACCAGCTGGGGTGCGCCTTCCGACTGGGCGAGGGAAATGGCTTGATCCACGGTTTCCGCGACGGCCAAAAAGCCGGGGCGGCCGGCCGATCCCGATTCGAACGCGGACAGTCCAGCTTGGCGGCTGAGCACGATCACCCGGTGGTCGGGTCGGAACCAGCCGGTCATTTCGGCGGCTGTCCGTCGGCCGACGAGCAGCCACTGGCCCGCGCACAACGAACGGAACCGGGCCGCTTCGTCGGGCAGGTGCCAGGGCAGCCCGCCAGATGTCCGCCCAATGGCCCCATCCGCGTCGAGCGCGGCGATCAAGCTTAGCGTCATGGCGAAAAAAGTCCCTTTGTATCACTTGAGCGCGCGCCGCGCCGTCAGCACATCGAGGGCGGCTTGAAGTGGCCGGTCCTGGGGAGGCGGTGCGTCGTACTGAGTTTCCACCCCGGCGGACTTGGCAATTTGGAAAGCGAGTTCGGGTGCGGTCTTGGCGACGAGGGCGGCCTCGTTGTGGCGCGGGCGTTCTGGATTGGTGATGAACAATTTAGCCCCCTCCTTGGATTGACGGGCGAAGACCGCGGATTTCACGTCCGAAGCGGCGGGGATCTCGAGATCGGGGGCAAGTCCTTTGCGAAAAAGCGATGTGTCGTCGGGCAGGCGCATCTCGGCCGAAGCGAACCGCAGGGCGTGGGTGGCGGAAATTGGAGCCGTCTCGTACTGCATTGTGCGGCCGCGCGTCGCCGACCCAATGAGCGGCGCCTGCAAGGCCTGCCGGAGCACGGCCGCGATCGTCTCGGCGGCATTGGGGCAATCGTCGTCGATCAACGCGATGACTTTGCCTGGCCACTTTGAAATGCCACTGGATCGAAATTCGCGAGGCGTGGGATCATCGGTTTTCCGAACCGTGAAGAGCGGTTGCCCGTCCGGCACGAAGCGATCGAGAATCTGAGCCGCTACCGCGAACTCGGCCGGCGGCCCCGGGGTGCGCAGGTCAAGGATCAGCGTGGTGTCGGCGGATTGGCCCAAGGCGCTCAACGCTGCGTCGATGAGCGGCAGGGATTCCAGCGAAAACTGCGTCGGTCGCAAGTAGGCCACGCCAGATTCCAGGGGCTCGGCGATGGCCGCAGCGTCGTCCGATGGCGTGGGAGTAGCCGCCGTGTTTTGTGGATTTTTGGCGGTGATCGGGACGAGCTCGGCGCCAAAATCAAGACGCGCGAGCAGTCCATCGAGAGCCGCGCGATTCAATTCCTCCAGCGTCAACGCCTCACGCTCGATGTAGTTCGTCCGCAGCAGCCGGAAAGTCTCCTGCAACGCCGCCTGGTCGAGGGCATCGATCGGGGAGGACTCGGCAGTTTGCGATGGGGTGGCGGAGGTTTCATCGGCTGGAGCGCCGACAGCCATGAGCCACGCCGCACCTAGGTGGACGAGCACGCCGCAAAGGCGGTCCGATGTCGCAATCGGGCGTCGCTGAAATCGATTCATTTGAGTCCCGAATGGTTCAAGGCGTCGACATCGTTCCATCGGCACAGGGTGCGAATCGCCAGCGATACGTACGCTTTGGCAGCGCCGATGGACTCGGGCATCGAGAGCCCTTTGGCCAGACCGGCGGCGATTGCCGCGCTGATCGTGCAGCCGGTGCCATGAGTGCTCACGCCGTGGTAATAAGGCGCGGCAAATCGCTGTACCGGCCCTTCCCGCGGTTGATAGACATCCACCGCGGTCGACCCCCGCAGATGGCCGCCTTTCAGCAGGACCGGCGCTCCCAGCTTCATCACCAATTCTCGCGCCGCCTCAGCCAGATCACCCTCGCCCGTGACCGCCCGTCCCAACAAGGCGTGAGCCTCGTCCAGGTTCGGTGTGATCAAGTCCGCCAGCGGAAACAGGGCGTCGCGATACGCCGCCACCGCATCGTCCTCAATCAAGGCGTCCCCACTCGTCGCCACCATCACCGGATCCACCACCAGCCAGGGACGGCTGTCCGACGGCACCGACGCCAATATCCGCGCCACCAGCCGAATGATCGACGCCGACCACAACATCCCCGTCTTGATCGAGGCGACCGGAAACGCCCCCAACAACAAGCGCAGCTGGTCGGCCACCATCGCCTCCTCCGCCGGCTGAATACGCGTCACCTTGCCCGGGATCTCAGCCACCAGACACGTTGCCACCGTCAACCCATACACCCCCTGTGCGGCAAAAGTCTTCAGGTCCGCCTGCAGCCCCGCTCCGGCCGAACAGTCGGATCCGGCAATCGTTAGAGCCACCGGCGGCGTGGTCAAAGAAGGAGACATCCGCCCTACACTAGATCGCTCGGCCGTCGTGCAATGGGGAAGACGGAAGCAGAGGTCGGAGGTCGGAAGTCGGAGGTCGCGGGGCGGTAGGCAGTAATCAGAAGTCGGATGTATTCAGTATTCAGCCCGAAACGGGCGGGGCCCGATGGACAGGGAGAGTCACAGGCGTGGGTGGCAGGGCAGCGAGCGGAGCGGAATATTCGAGGACGAGGACGAGGACGAGGACGAGGACGATTCCAAGCATCCTGAACAGGTCTTTTCCGCTCACGCGAGCGTTCGTCGGATTTAGCCCAAAAAGGGACATTGGAACCACGAAAGTCACGAAATACACGATAATACATTGAGTTAGGACAAGCGACCTCCTCATCCATCAGGTGGACGGTGATAATTGGGCAACGCCTTGGTTTTTCGTGTGTTTCGTGCTTTTCGTGTTCCCATCCGGGTTTTTACGTTCAACCACGAAATGCACGACCCACACGAAAAAACCAGGCGATCTGCTATGGCGAGCGAAGAGTCAGGCTGATGCGGCCGCCATAGGACTCACGCATTGGTGTGAGAGCGGTTGCCAGCGAAGTCAAAGCGTCGTTGTTTGCATGGCGTCCCCAGCCCGCCACTCCCAGCCAAACACCGCCTTAAAACAGGCAAAGATTTGAAGCGCCCTATTTGACTCATGAGAACAGAATGGACGCGACGAAGTCCCGGACTTGTGAGGATGCGGACTGACCTCGAGTGACAACGACCAGATCCCGGCTGAATGGCGCTGGCAATGGCAGGAGGCGCAGTCGATGGCGCCGGGGAAATGTCGTCAGGGCGCGTCCCGGGACGAGACCCATGCCAAAGCCGAGGGCGGCCAGGTGCACGATCATTGCGACAACGACACCTCCTGCATCGATTGCGACATCTGCCGCGAAACCGCTCCGGAGTTTTTCCGGCGCGATGACGACGAGGGAGCCACCTACGTCTGGCGCCAGCCGGGCACCCCCGGGGAAATCGCGCTCGCCGAAGAAGCTCTTCTCGCCTGCCCGACGGACTCCATTGGGAATGACGGGTAGGTTCGCGAGGCCAAGGTGAGGAGGAGCCGCGCTTGGCGTTCAGGATGATCGGCGAGGTCGTTTTCCAGTTCGGCGGCGGCTCGATCGAGGATTTCCGCAACGGTGACGGTTCTGCCATCGTGGGCGGGGTCAGGGCTTTCCAGGATGTGAGTGAGAAACCGAGAGATGGCTTCGGCGTCTTCGCGGGCCAATTTTTCGCTGGTCGCTTTGGCTCGAGCGTCCTTTTCCGCCCGAAACGCCCGTATGGCAAGCAGCGTGCTGACCACGGTGGCCGTGATCAACACGGCCGCAAGGGACGCCGCGACACGGAACGCCGTCCGATGCCGTCGAGTGAATTTCCGAAATCGATAGCGGGCGGTGGGCGGACCGGCGCTGACGGGTTCGTCAGCGAGGAAACGATCGACATCGGCCCTCAGGCCGTTGGCGGTCTCGTATCGCCGGTCGCGATCTTTCTCGATCGCCTTCATGACGATCCAGTCGAGGTCGGGAAGGATTTCGGGTTTTGGAATTTGCGTTTTGGATCTTGGTCGGTCTGAGGTCGTGGAGGTGGCGGCCAGAGTACGGGCGAGGCGGGTGCTTGGTTTTTCCGGTTCTTCTTCCCGGAGGATGCGGCGCATTTCGTCATAGCCGGCGGCGACGAGGGTGCGCGTGTCGAATGGGGGCGTGCCGGTGAGCAATTCATAGAGCAGGACGCCGAGAGCATAAATGTCCGAGCGGGTGTCGACATCGCGGTCGCTGAGGGCGGCTTGTTCCGGGCTCATGTAAGCCGGGGTACCGACGAACTGGGCGAAGCGGGTAAAGAGGGTGTGTTCGGTGAGGCGGCCCTCGATGGCTTTGGCGATGCCGAAATCGATCACTTTGACCAATGGTCGATCGGCATGGAGGGTGACAAGGATGTTGGTGGGTTTGAGGTCGCGATGGATGACCCCCTTCTGGTGCGCGTGGCTGACGGCGGTGCAGACATCGGTGAAGAGCCTGAGCCGCTCGGCCTCGAATCGAGCGATCACCTCTTTGCTGTCCATGCCTGCCTTGAGGATTTTGAGGGCGACGCGGCGTGTTACCGGCTCGAGTTGCTCCGCCATCCACACCACTCCGAATCCACCTTCGCCAATCACCTCCAACAGTCGGTAGCGGCCAATGCGGTCACCGCTCCGTTCGCCAACTCCCTCCATCGCTTCCACGGCAGGAGTGGTCCGGTCCTCCATGAAGCCGGCGGCATCGTGAGCCCGCAGGAGGGCTTCCACCCGTGCCCGAAGTGCGGGCTGTCCGGCACAAGCCTCGTTCAGAAGAGACAACCGCTTCTCTGAAGGCAGCGCGGCAGCAGCCTGGAAAATGTCTTCTTCGCGGTGCATGGCGGTGTGGGTCGACCGGTTGCTTTCTATGAAACGGTTGGGTCAAGGCAGGGTGACGCGCACCTCATTAGTGAGGCGGAGGGTTTCCCCATCGTCGTAGTGGAGGATGGCGAGGTAGACGCGGATCTCGGGTTGGTCGGGCTGGAGCTTGGGGCGGGCGTCGACGACCGGGCCGTCGTCATCCTCGGCGACGGTGAGGAAGTCAGCTTCGGAGGTGCGGCGGCAGAGCAGGGTGATGCCGTCGGCGATGCCGAGTCGAAACGACAAGAGCACGCCCTTTTCCTGAAGAGTGGCAGTGAGGAGGCGTGAACCGTTGGGCGACATGGCGAGAAAGAGAGGTGGGCGGAGGCCCACCTGCTGGCAATTCCGTCGGAGGAACGGCGGCCGGGGAGGGCCGTCCGACTCCGCATGCGAATTCCGTCAACGGATCGTATCACCGGACTACGGAGTTTTTTCTCCGCGGAGCCTGATGCAGTCGCACTCTGTGGCCTCGAAGCGTGGTGGTAAGGGATGGGTGATCCAAAGAACCGGGATGGAAACCACGAAAAACATGAAAAATCAAGGCGTTGCTCCCTAGCCTAGAAAGGGACATTTCAACCACGAAAATCACGAAACACACTAAAAACTACTGAGTTAGAACAAGCAGCCTTGACATCCATCAGATGGACGGCAATTGTAGGTTATCGCTTTGGTTTTTAGTGTGTTTCGTGTATTTCGTGGTTCCCATCCCGGTGTGTAGGCTTAGACGCCGTCCACCTAATGACCGGCGATGGTTTCATGCAGCCAGGCGCGGGCGTAGGCCCAATCGCGTTTGGCAGTGGGCACGGAAATGCCGAGCAAGGAGGCGGCCTCGTCGAATGAGAGGCCGACGAAGTAGCGTAGTTTGACCAACTCCGCCTTGCGCGGCGCATGGGCGGCCAGCAGGTCGAGCGCTTCGTGGACGGCGAGGAGCTCATCGCAAGGGGCGGGCGCAGCGAGTTCGATCTCATCGGCGTTCAGTTTTTCGACGTTGCCACCATTTTTGGCGGCCTGGCGGCGGCGGGCGTGATCGACCAGGATACGGCGCATGGCCTCGGCGGCGGCGCCGAAAAAGTGGGCGCGGTTCTCGAACGCCTGATCCTGAAGCCGGAGCCAGGCTTCATGCACGAGGGCGGTCGGTTGGAGCGTATGACCGGCTCGCTCGGCCGCCATCTTGCTCGCGGCGAGCTGGCGCAGTTGCGTGTGGATGGCGCTCATAAGATGTTCGTCTGCACAGGCTTCTCCGCGCTTCAGCGCCTCGATCAGCGGCGTGATCGTTGAAGTGGAAGGGTCCTCGGGTTCCATGAGGTGCTGAGGATACAGGAATCTTATGGAGTGTAAAACAGCGATGAATAAGTTGTGAAAAGGTGTGAAAAAACGATTTAAATATCTAGGTATCAGTAATTTATGATCTGATTGGCTCTATGCGAATCCTTCTAAGAAATTCTGGTTTTTTAATTGCCAAGATGATTCGGAATTGCTAAAGAGTGGGGCGAAGTGGGGCAAAATGGGGGATTTGACACCATCGGCATGGACGTTTCACGGCCATGTGCAGCAGACCTTGGATGCCAAGGGGCGGGTGACTGTGCCGGCGCGGTGGCGTCATGTCGGGATGGATTCGATGCTGGCGTTGCCGGATGATGTGCAGCCGTCGTTGAGGTTGATGCCGGTGGGGGTATTGGACCGGCTGCTGGCGAAGGTGGAAGGTGACGAGGGGCAGGGGGAGGATCTGAAGGCGGAGATCATGAGGTATTATTCTTTTCGGGCGTTTGAGTGTCCGTTGGACAAGCAGGGGCGTCTGCTGGTGCCGTCGATGTACGTGGAGCGTCTGGGGTTTAGCGGGACGGTGCAGTTGGTGGGGGCGTATCGTCATTTTGAGATGTGGAAGCCGGAGGTGTGGGATGACCATTTTGCCAAATTGCAACAGGCGCACGCGGCGGGCGCGTTGCGGCTCAACCGTTGACTGAAATGATTCGACCTGTTTCACTGATCACTGAGGACCAGGCGGCCGGAGGGCCTGTTTGGAGCGACTGGCTACCGCACTTGGCGGCATGGCCGGAGCGGCTCCGGGTATGGCTTGACCAGCAGAAGCCGTCGGTTCCGATCGTTGGGATAGGCCGGCAAGGGGCGCCCGAACCTGGGCCGGAGGGGTCAGGCGGCTCGGGATATCACGTGAGCGTGATGGCGGATGAAGTGGCGCATTTTTTGGCTCCGGCGCAGAACAAGCTGTATCTGGATGGCACGCTGGGGGGCGGTGGTCACAGTGAGCGGTTGCTGCAGGCCGGGGCAAGTGTCTTGGGATTGGATCAGGATTTGGATGCGATCGATTATGCGCGGCAGCGGCTGAGCGAGCACGAGGATCGGGTGGCATTCATTCACATGAACTTTCGCGACTACCCGTCGCTGTTGCGGGAGGTGGGGCTGGAGAAGGAACTTGATGGCATTTTGCTGGATCTGGGGGTGTCATCGTGGCAACTGGACACGCCGGAGCGCGGGTTCAGTTTTGGGCATGACGGGCCGCTGGACATGCGGATGGACAACAGCCAGGGGCGCACGGCGGCGGACGTGCTGGCGGAGGCGTCCGAAGAGGAACTGCGCCGGATGTTTCGTGAATATGGTGAAGAGCCGTTGGCGCATCGGATAGCGAGCGCGATCGTACGGCGGCGGGCGGCGGCGCCATTTCGGACAACGGGTGACTTGGCGACTTTCGTGGAGGAGGTGTGCGGGAGGCGGAGCGGCAAGCATCCGGCGACGCGGGTGTTTCAGGCGCTGAGGATCGAGGTGAATGACGAGTTGGGGGCGCTGAAGTCCGCGTTGAGCGAGTTGCCGAAGTGGCTCAAGGCGGGTGGCCGAGTGGCGATCATCACGTTCCACAGCCTGGAGGACCGTATGGTCAAACAGTATTTTGCCGAACACAGCCGGCCGATGCTGGATCGCCCGGAGTGGCCCGATCCCCGGCCGAATCCGCATTGTTATTTCCGGCTGGTCGTCCGCAAAGGACTCGCGCCCAGCGCGGAGGAAATTGCCGCCAACCCGCGGGCGCGCTCCGCCCGCCTTCGTGTCGCCGAACGTCTACCCCACCATGAGGAAGCTGCCCAGAAGATTACCCAGTAACTCGCCCAGCCTTGCCTGGGTGGCCTTTGCCGTCCTCCTGCTCGCCCTCGGCGGCGGGTTGGCGGGGCTGTACACGCACCAGCAGAACCAGGAGAGCGCGAAACTGCGGCTCATTCGCGAGTTGAAACGCGAGATCGAGCTGTCGCGCGAGCGCGCCGGGTCGCACCGGCGGAGCATCGATTCCTGGGTGCGGGCGGACAACCTGATGCTGGAACTCAAGAAGCACGACTTGAGGCTCCAGCCGGTCGACCCAAAGCATCGCGTGCTGCTCGTCGGCTCGCCGGCCGCCGCCCCGGACCCGGCGGCAGCGGAGCCCAACGCCGAGTCACATGGATCGGCGGTGCCCTCGGTCATGGCCACGGTCAGCCGCCCCTAGGAGCCCGCCCAGCATTTCGCTATCCGTCCATTTCATTCACTTACAGCTAATCCATCATCATCATGCCACCTCCCTCCAGATCCCCTGAAGTTCAGCTCGACAGTTCGCTGCGCACGCGCGCGGTTGGCCTGAGCCTTGGGTTGGCGACAGTCTTCAGCCTGCTGGGTTGGCGGTTGGTCAACCTGCATGTTGGCCAAAGCGACACGTTCCGTCAGGCGGCGTGCGAGACGTTTATGCGCGAGGTGGTGTTGCCGGCGCCGCGCGGAGCGTTGTACGACAGCCGGGGCGAGCTGCTGGCGGCCGACGGGCGCGCGTACTCGGTGGTGGTCGACAGGAATCTATTGAGGGATATTAATTTGGCTCGTCGGACGGTCGCGGCGGAGCTGGGCAAGAAGGTCACGGAGATTCCGCGTCATTTCACTGATGATGAAACGTGCCAACGCAGTGTCGACCGCTGCTTGACGCTCCTGGGACGCCAGCTCGGACTCAGCCCCGGCGTCCTCCGCCGCGAGGTTGGGGAGGAGCCGCGCGGCGAGGTGGTGGTGATGAAGGAGCTGGGGGACGAGGAGGCGCAGTTGCTCAAGGACTTTGTCGAAGCCCAGGAGTTGCCGGGCGTTTTCGTGCGGGAGTCGATGAGGCGGTTGCACCCGTTTCCGGACATGGCGGTCCATGTGCTGGGTTTCACCAACAGCGAGAATGCCGGCGTCGAGGGCTTGGAAAAATCACTGGATGACTTGCTGAGCGGAGTGCCTGGAAGCCAGTGGTTCGAGCGGGAACCGGCCGGCGGCGAATCACCCTCGACCACCCGGCCAGTCCAGCCGCCGGTCGCTGGTCGCTCGGTGCGTCTGACGCTCGATCACCAGATCCAGCGTCTGCTGGAAGCGGAGCTGGACAAAACAGGGGACGATCCGACGGAGGTGTATGTGCCGCCACTGCGCGCCCGCGGCGTCAGCGTGATCCTGATCGAACCGGCCACCAACTCGATCGTCGCGCTGGCCAACCGGCCTCATCACACGCTGAATGACCTGCGGGTCATGACGCCCAATCGTGCCGTGGCCGAAACATTTGAGCCGGGATCCACGTTCAAGATCGGTCCGTACGTCGGTGCCTTTGACAGCCAGTTGGTCGGACTGGCCACGCCCTTGAACTTGCACGGCGGATTCTACCAAAAAGGCAACATCCGCATCGCAGACGACCACCAAATCGACAGCGCCACCGTGCTCAGCGCCTTCGCTCACTCAAGCAACATCGGGGCGTACAAGCTGGCCAGCCAACTGGGGGCTGCCCGCTATTATGGCTACCTGCAGGCATTGGGATTTGGGCAACGGACCGGGGTTGACCTGCCCGGCGAAGCCGCGGGCCAGCTGCGCCCTCCCCACAAATGGGGAACACTGTCGCTTCGCAGTCTCTCCTTTGGGTATGAAGTCAATGTCACCCCCCTTCAGTTGGCGAACGCTTTTTCCGCGATCTTGAACAACGGCGTGCTGCGCACCCCGCGGCTGGTCGAGGCCATCCTCAATGAGAAAGGCGAATTGCTGGAAGAACGGCCGCCGATCGAGCGGGGGCGTGTGTGTTCCGTGCAGGCGGCCCGGAACCTGCGCACCGCGATGCTCGAAGTGGTGCGCAAGGGGACGGGCAAAAAGGCGGCCATCCCCGGTTTCCTGGTCGGAGGAAAAACCGGGACCGCCCAGCGCTATGTGCCGGCCCGCCGCGCCTATGCTGAGGGTGCCTACGTTCTCAGCTTCGTCGGGTACGTCGAATCCGTGGCCGGTCCCGAGCTTCTCGGCGTTGTGGTCATCGACGACCCGGAGGTGCCGCGGTCGAATGAATACGGCGGGCAGCTGGCCGCCCCGCTTTTTCGCCGGATTGCTGAAAAAGTGCTGGCCCATCGCGGCGTAGTCCCCAACCCGGCCTGGATGCCTGAAGTGGCACGCGACCGATGACCCCATTCCTGCCGCCCCCGTCCGCCCCGTGATTCTTACCGAGCTCATCTCATCCGTCAGCGACCTGGCTGCTTCCGGGCCGCTGGACGTGGAGGTGCGGGGATTGGCTTACGATTCGCGCCGAGTGCAGCCGGGGTTTCTGTATTGCGCGCTCAAGGGAGGCAAAGCCGATGGCGCGCATTTTGTCGATGACGCGATTGCCGCTGGAGCCGTGGGCGTGCTCAGTGAGGGAAAGCCCGATCGCGCGGGTGTGGCTTGGCTGCAGGCGCGTGACCCAAGACGCGCCATGGCCGCGTTGGCCGCCGCTTACCACGGTCATCCGAGCCGGTCCTTGCGCGTGGCCGGTGTGACCGGCACCAACGGAAAGACCACCACGGCATTTCTCATCCATCACCTGCTCAAGGCGTCACGCGGCCGGGCCGGATTGATCGGCACGGTGCATTACGATGACGGTCAGACGCAACGCCCGGCCAGCCACACGACGCCCGAGAGCATCGACCTGCAGGAATGGCTGGCCCGCATGGTTGCGCATGGATGCGAGGGGGTGGCCATGGAGGTCAGCTCGCACGCGCTGGTGCAGCGGAGGACCGATGGCATCGCCTTCGATACCGCCATCTTCACGAACCTGACCCAGGACCACCTCGATTTCCATCGGACGATGGATGAGTACTTCGAGGCGAAGGCCCTGCTCTTCGAGCAAATGGCCGGGCAGCCAGAGAAAAAACCCGTCGCTGTCATCAACGCGGATGACCCAGCCGGCCGGAAGCTCATCGCCCGATTGGGCACACGGGTGCGGGTGGTCCGCTACGGCCTGGGGGCCGCCGCCGACTATCGCGCGACCAACGTGCGCTTCGACGCCACCGGCACCCGCTATCAACTGGAGGTTGGCGAACGAAAACTACTGGTCCGCCTGCCGCTGATCGGGCGCTTCAACGTGATGAACAGCCTGGCCGCGCTCGCTGGTGCCACGGCCTGCGGCCTCAATCTCCGCGAAGCGGTCGCCAACCTCGCCCAGGCCCCGCAAGTGCCTGGCCGGCTCGAAAACGTAGCCGGAAAACGCGGGTTCCGCGTCTTTGTCGATTACTCCCACACCCCGGATGCCCTCGAGAATGCGTTGGTCACGCTGCGTGAGCTGGCGCCCCACCGTCTGCTGGTCGCGTTCGGCTGCGGCGGCGACCGCGATTCCGGGAAACGACCGCTCATGGGGGCCGTGGCCGCCCGCCTGGCCGATTTTACAGTTCTCACATCCGACAACCCGCGGAGCGAAGACCCCGTCGCCATCCTCAATGAGATCAAGGCCGGATTTGGTTCGGCCGCGGGTGAGGTTATCGTGGACAGGCGTCAGGCGATTGGGCGGGCGATCGAACTGGCTCAGGAGGGCGACATCGTGGTGATAGCAGGGAAGGGGCATGAGGATTACCAAATTCTCGGCGATCGCACTATCGCCTTCGACGACCGTCAGGTTGCGCGCCGATTCATCGAAGAAAAACCATCCGTGCCGAGACCCGACTCGATGTCCCGCGGAACTCGCCCGCCGCCACTGGGGGGAAGGAGGTTCCCATGAGGCCGCTCACGCTCAGCCAGATTACGGGGTGGGTCGGTGGCGTTTGGGAGTCCGGACAAGCCGATCCGGTGGTCAAGCGCGTTTCCACCGACTCTCGGGAGAACCTCAAGGATGCGTTGTTTGTGCCTCTCATCGGTGAACGACATGACGCTCACACCTTTCTCGATCAAGCATTTGCGAATGGAGCCGCCGCCGCGCTGTGCGCCCGCCCCAGCCTGACCGCGGGCGGTCCCCTGGTTCGGGTCGACGACACGTTGGTCGCCCTGCAACGGCTGGCCACGATGTATCGCGCCTCGCTGAGTCCCTTCCTCGCGATCGGCGTGACGGGGTCGAATGGCAAGACGTCGACCAAGGACCTGCTCGCTGGCGTGCTCGCGCAGTCCTACGCCGTGCACGCCACCCGCGGCAATTTAAACAATCACATCGGAGTGCCACTCACCGTTCTGGGGATAGAACCGCATCACACCGCGGGGATTTTCGAAATGGGGATGAACCACTTCGGTGAAATCGCGCCGCTGGCCGCCATCGCGCAGCCCCGCGTCGCCGTCATCACCAACATCGGAACCGCCCACATTGAATTCCTCGGATCCCGTGAAGGCATCGCCCTGGAGAAAGGCCGCCTCATCGAGGCCATTCCCGCGGATGGGTTTGTCGTGCTCAATGCGGACGACGACATGACGCCGTCCCTCGCCGCCCGCTCGGCCGCCCCGGTCATTACCGCTGGCTTGACCGCGGGTCAGGTTCGCGCCCAGGCCATCCATGGGTCCTCTTTCGAGCTCGCCCTCCCCGGCCACCCGCCCTTGCGCACCGAACTGACCGTGCCCGGTCGCCACATGATCGGCAATGCCCTGCTCGCCGCCGCCGTCGCCTGGCGGCTCGGCCTGCCTCCCGACGACATCCGACACGGGTTGCAGACGAGCCGGCTGCACGCCGGCCGCCTCCAGTTCCGCGAGACAGGCGGTCTTCGCTTTCTCGACGACAGCTACAACGCCAATCCGGATTCCATGGCGGCCGCCTTGCGCACGCTGGCTGATCAACCGGTCGCTGGCCGACGGATCGCCGTGCTCGGCGGCATGGGTGAACTGGGATCTCATGCCGCCGAGGGGCATCGCGCGGTGGGACGCGCGGCTGCCGATACCCGCGTCGATTTCCTCCTCACCGTCGGCGACGATGACTCACGACTCATCCACCATGCCTTCGCCCAAGCGGAGCAGTCGCACCACTGCGCCTCCGCGCAGGAGGCGGCGGCCTGGCTTCGCTCCCACGCCTCGCCCGCGGATCTCATCCTTCTCAAAGGAAGCCGCTCGGCCGCGATGGAGCGCGTGCTGGCTGTCCTGAGTGCCGCCGAAGCGGGATCCAAACCGCCACCGATATCCACAGAACCCTCACCCACTCCGTAGTCGCATGCTGTATTGGATTTACCAGATCACCGAAGGGCTGCACCAGGAAGGGCTGATTTACAAGCTTCTCAATGTGTGCCGCTACCAGACGTTCCGGGCCGCGGTGGCGTGTTTGCTGGCGTTCGGCATGATCGTGCTGACCGGTGAATGGGTGATTCGAAAGCTGATTTCGCTCAAAGTCGGCCAGCCGATTCGGACGGCGGAAGAAGTGCACAAACTCTTCGAGCTGCATGGCCGGAAGAAAGGCACGCCTACCATGGGCGGCATCATGATTATCGGCGGTGTCGTGCTCGGAACCTTGCTCTGCGCGCGGTGGGACAATGTCTTCGTGTGGGTGGTCTTGCTCGTCTTTCTCGGGTTGGGAGCGCTGGGGTTCATGGATGATTACACGAAGGTGGTCAGGAAGAATTCCAAGGGTGTGTCGGCGCGAGCCAAGCTGGTCGTTCAGTTGGGCATCGCCTTGGCGGCATCGATTTTTCTCTGCTACTCGCGCGTGGGGGACGATTTCATCGCTCAGTTGTACGTGCCCTTCCTGAAAAATCCGCTGCTCAAGGACATGGGACTGCTGGCGCTGGCATTTTTCACGGCCATCATCGTGGGCAGCAGCAACGCGGTGAACCTCACCGATGGACTGGATGGCCTGGCCACGGGATGCACCATCACCGTGGCGCTGGCCTACGGGTTGTTTTGTTATGCGGTGGGCCGTCAGGATTTTTCTGGCTACCTGAACATTCCGCACCACCCGATGACCGGGGAATTGGCCATTGTGTGCGCGGCGCTGGTCGGGGCGAGCCTCGGATTCCTTTGGTACAACTGCCATCCCGCTCGTGTGTTCATGGGCGACACCAGCTCGCTGGCCATCGGGGGCTTGCTCGGCACCGTCGCGATTTGCTGCAAGCAGGAGCTGACATTGGTGATCGTCGGGTTCGTTTTCGTTATGGAGGCGGCCTCGGTGATGCTGCAGGTGGCGAGTTTTAAACTGCGGGGCGGCAAACGAATTTTCCGGATGTCGCCCATCCATCATCATTTCGAGCTCGGGGGCTGGGCGGAAACCACCGTAGTCACCCGCTTCTGGATACTTTCCGTTATTTGCGCCCTGATCGGCGTCGCCTCGCTCAAATTGCGCTGATGACTTCCAACCAGCTTACCACTGACTCATGACGCTCGCTGGCCACCATATCGCCGTGCTCGGACTCGGGGCCAGTGGCCGCGGGGCCGCCCGGCTGGCGGGGCAACGCGGAGCCCGGGTCACGCTGTTTGACTCAGGTTCCGGTCCCGCGCTGGCCGGACCGGCGGCCGAATTGGATGCGGAAGGGATCTCGGTGAAGTTGGGGGCCACTGGGCCGGCGCCCAACGACCGGTTTGATTTGGCTGTGCTCAGTCCGGGCATCGACCCGCTGTGGGATCTTCCGAAGGCCTTTGCGGCCGCGAGGGTGCCGGTCATTGGCGAAATCGAGTTCGCCTGGAGACACCAGGACAAACCGGTCGTCGCCATCACCGGCACCAATGGAAAATCGACGACGACTGAACTGGTGGCTCGGCTGCTGACGGCGGGCGGACTGCGCACGGTGCCGGCGGGCAACCATGGCCGCGCGTTTTCCGACGTCCTCTGGGCCGGGGACCCGATCGACGTCCACACGCTGGAAGTCAGTTCATTCCAGTTGGAGACGATCGAATCATTCCGACCGCGGGTCGCGGTCTGGATGAATTTCGCCCCCGACCACCTCGACCGCCATCCGTCGTTGGAAGCGTACTTCGCCGCGAAGGCCAGGATTTTCGAAAACCAAGGGCCGGGAGACACGGCGGTGGTCAAGCTCGAGGACCGGCGACCCGCCACGCCGCCGGAACGAACGGTCACGCTGAGCGCGCATTCGGAGGGCGCGGACTATGGGTTTGATGGCCGATGGATCAGCCATCGAGGCGACCGCGTGCTCGATTTCTCCAACACGCGATTGCGGGGGCGGCACAATGCGGAGAATCTCATGGCGGCTTTGGCGGTCGGGCGGGCGCTGGGGGTGGATTGGTCGGCGATGGGGGCGGCCGCGCGTGAATATCGGGCGCCGCGTCACCGATGTGAACTGGTCGCGGTTGTGGAGGGTCGGGAATTCATCAACGATTCCAAGGCCACCAACCTGCATGCGCTCGAGAGCTGCCTGCGCTCGCTGCCCGATCCGGTCGTGCTCATCGCGGGCGGCAAGGACAAGGGGCTCGACTTCTCGCCGATGCGAGCACTGGTTCGAGCCCACGTGACCCACGTGCTGGCTATCGGCCAACTTCGTCCTCACTTGGCCGATGCGTGGGGTGGATTGGTGCCGGTCGAGGCGTGTGATTCGCTGGAGTCGGCGGTGGCGCGCGGGCTGGAGGTAAGCCGGCCGGGTCAGATCGTGCTGCTGAGTCCGGGCACCTCAAGTTTCGACATGTTCAGCGGCTACGAGGACCGGGGCGACCGGTTTGTCCGCGCCGTGCATCGCCTGCTTTCGCCCGTCTGAGCGGGTTCGCATCCATCTCCATCATTTCATCTTTCAAATTCCATCCACTGAGTGCCATGTTCCACCGATCCTCACGACCCGTCCGATTGCGCCGCCCTGTGTCAGGAAGTGTGCTTTACCAGCTCAACGCCAAGTTGAACCGCCTGCCCGCGCACTTGACCAGCGAGGACGACTGGAAGCACGACCAGCCGGGGGTCCGCCTCTCACGGGTTTTTGGCGTGGTGCTGGGCATTCATATCATCGCCATCGGTGGCCTGATGGCGTACGAGATGTTCCGCCATCGCGAAGATCCAAACGCGAACACCGCCGGCTTGCGCCCAGCCTCGCGCGAGGTACGCCCCACTTCGGTGGCTCACGGCGACCGCATGGACACCTTCGCCGATGAGCCGGCCCATCATGACCTGCGAAAGCACGTCGTCGCGCCCGGTGAGCGGCTCGGTGACATCGCCGCCCAATACGGCGTGGATGAAAAAAACCTGATGGTCATAAACAAACTTGGGGAAGGACGCGCCTTCCAATCGGGCCTGAAACTGGTCATTCCGAATCGCCAGACCGAGGGGGTGGTCTCCACTTCACCCGATCGGCTGCTCGCCGCATCTCAGGTGCCCACCATCGAGGCCACGACCCCAGATTCCCGCGCCGCCGCATCGCCGCACGAAACCAGTGACGGCCTAGTGGCGGTTGATCCACCCCCCTTTGACCCCAGCTTGCCGACGAAGCGGGCCGAACTCGTGGCCGAGGCTCCGGCGGTGAAACCGAAGCCATCCGCACCGGCCGCCAAGCCCGCCATTCGTCCGGAGGTGAACGCGGCGGCCAAGCCCGCTTCAAACGCGGCGATATCGGCGAAAAAACCGGCCGCCACCCCGGCGAAACGGGCAGATTCTTCCGCTGGAAAAAAGCCGGAGACGGCTGCGGGGAAACCGAAGCCAAAGCCGAAAGCCACGGGCCGGGTTCACGTGGTCAAGGACGGTGAGACGGCGTACCGCATCGCGAAAGCCTACGGCGTCAACCTCGATCATCTCATCAAAACCAACGGGATCCAGCCCAATACATTGCGCCCGGGGACCACACTGAGCATTCCGACCACCCGCTGAACCAGGTGGTCGGGCGGCGGTCAGGCCAACGGCCCGTCCGCTACTCCACCCATCGATTTCCCGACTCAATCCTAAACACTCAATTCTCCCGATTCCAGATTATGTCGCGCGTCGCCAGCCATGTTTTGCTCGGGTGCGTTCTTCTGCTCATTGGCCTTGGTGTGGTCATGCTCATCAGCACCGGCGTGTGGTCGGCCGATCAGGGAAGCGATCACTTTTTCAGCCTCAGGCGCCAATTGGCCTGGCTGGGGCTCGGCGTGCTGGGCTGTGTTCTGGCCAGCCGGATTCCGTTCAGTTGGCTGCAGCGGTTGGCTCCGGCGCTGTATGTGTTGAGCTGTTTGTTGCTGGCCCTCTGTTTCGTGCCGGAGATCGGGGTGACGAAGAACGGATCGAGCCGATGGATCGGCTTGAAGGCGGTGGGGCTGTCCTCGGTGCAGGTGCAGCCATCCGAGTGCGCCAAACTGGCGCTGGTTCTCGGGTTGGCCGCGTGGTATGCGCGGGCCGGCGTGCGCAGTCGCGGGTTCCTATACGGCTACGGCATTCCAATGCTGTTGGTCGCGGTGCCCGTGGCCTTGGTCGGTTGCGAAGTTGACCTGGGGGCGGCGGCGCTGATCGGATTAGCGGCCTTTGCGCTGATGTTTGTGGCGGGCGCCAATCTTGGGGCGTTGGGGGCCACGGTGCTGGCGGGGTTGGCCGCCATCGCGGCCGCCGTCACGTATATTCCCAATCGCGCCAAACGTTTTACCGAGTTTCTCGACGTGCTGCGCGATCCCATGGCCCACTTGACGGACACGGGGATGCAGCAGGTGCGGGCCATGATGGCTTTTGCCAGTGGGTCGACTTCCGGTGTGGGTTTGGGCGCCGGCAAACAGAAGGTGCTTGGACTGCCCTATGCGCACACGGATTTCATTTTTCCGATGATTGGGGAAGAGTTGGGCCTGGTGGCCACGCTGGCGGTGGTCGTGTGTTACGCGCTGATTCTGATCTTCGGGATGTTCATCGCCTTGCACGCAGCGACGCGTTTTGGTCGGCTGGTCGGAGTCGGGTGTGTGGTGCTGCTGGCGCTGCAGGCGACGCTGAACATCGCGGTGACCACCGTCTGCCTTCCCAACAAGGGGTTGCCGCTCCCCTTCGTCAGTTACGGCGGCTCCAACCTGCTTTTTTGCCTCGTCTGTGTCGGGTTGCTGATCAACCTCCATCGGCAGGCGGTATTTCCGGAAAGCGAGCGGGCTCGCGGGGTGCCGCGTCAGCGCCTGACGCCGCGGGCGTGATTCTGTCCTTGGCAGGCCTCGTCCACGCGCCACCCTCCGGCGTCCCGTTATTGCATGATCACTCAAGACCAGGTCCTCGCCACCCTCCGCACCGTGAAGTATCCCGGATTCAGCCGGGACATCGTTTCGTTCGGTCTGATCAAGGCGGTCGAGGTCGCCAGCGGGTCCGTTCGGGTGAAGATCAGTCTGCAGACACGGGATCCAGATGTTCCGCGGACCATCCACGCTCACGCCACCGCCGCGCTCGAGGCGATGCCGGGTGTGACCCGAGTGGAATTGGATTTCGACCTGAAAGATCCGCCCACCACGCAGGGCCCCGCCGGACCGCTCCTGAAGCAGTCGATCGACGGCGTGCGACGGATCATCGCCGTGGCTTCTGGCAAGGGCGGCGTGGGAAAATCCACCGTGGCCTGCAATCTGGCTGTCGCGTTGGCCGCGAGTGGCGCTCGGGTGGGTCTGTGCGACTGCGATCTCTACGGGCCGAGCATCGCGCACATGTTCGGTACTGACGAACGCCCGATGGCCACCGACCGCAATGAGATAGTGCCGGTCGAACGATTCGGCATTAAACTGATGAGCATGGGACTGCTCCTCGATGACGCCAGCCCGGTCATCGTCCGCGGCCCGATGGCGACCCGGTATGTCCAGCAGTTCCTCCGCCAATGCGCCTGGGGCGAACTCGACTATCTGGTGCTCGATCTGCCGCCGGGAACCGGCGACATCCAACTCACGATTGTCCAGACGGTCGCGCTGGATGGCGCGGTGATTGTGACGACGCCCCAGGAAGTGGCGCTGATCGACGCGCGCAAAGCCATTTCCATGTTCGCGAAGGTCAATGTGTCCATTCTGGGCATCGTCGAGAACATGAGTTGGTTTCAGCCGCCCGGACGCGAGGAGAAGTATTACCTCTTTGGTGAAGGGGGAGGGGGCCGAGAAGCGGCGCGGCTCGGTGTCCCGTTGCTCGCGGGAATTCCGATCGACTTGCCTACCCGGGAGGGAGGGGATGCGGGTCAGCCGATCGCGCTGCGCCCGCCGTCGGCGAATCCCGTGAGCGCGGCGTTTCACGAGCTGGCGGCGCGGGTCTCGGCGGCTATGGTGGAATGATGGGGTGCTGGACGGGATGGACCGAATGGACTAGATGGAACCGGGGCTCACTGAGGGAGATTTTCCGAGTTATGAGAACGTTTCTTTCAAAAACGGCCGCGGCGGTGTTGGCTATCGCGCTGGTTGGGTGCGCGGACCCTCATCGCTTGGTTGTTTCGGTGCCGGAGCAGCGAATGGCGGTGTATCGCGATGACGCCTTGCTGGCCACTTTTCCCGTTTCGACCTCAAAGTTCGGTCATGGCGATGCTCCGGGCACGAACTACACGCCGTTGGGGAAACTGAAGGTCGCCAAGAAGATCGGAGACGGGCAACCCGCGGGAATGAAATTCAAGAGCCGGCGGCCGACGGGCGAAATCGTCCCGATCAATGCTCCGGGTCGCGATCCCATTGTCACGAGGATTCTGTGGCTCAAGGGGCGTGAGGGGCAGAACAAGAATGCTTACGGGCGCTACATCTATATCCACGGCACTCCGGAGGAAGCCAAATTGGGCTCCCCGGCCAGCTTCGGATGTGTGCGCATGGCATCGCGCGACATCCTCTGGCTTTACGACCTCGTAGGCAAGGGTGCCAAGGTCGATATCGTGACCGCCCCACTGCCCAATTGAGGAGGCGAGGCCGTGAGTCCGGATTCCTGCGACGGCCAGGCCGAGGGCGGACCGACCTGAGGATGGATCCTCTCACCGCCCGAGCGCCTCGAAGGCACCCTGATCGGGCTTGATGCCGATGGCCTCAAGGTTCTTGGCGGCTGCATCGCGTCGGCGCTGGCGGTCCGCTTCGTAGGCGGCGCGTTGGTCCGGCCGCAGCACGGCGAGGATGGCCTCGTCGCGCGAGGCGGCCTCCGTGGGGCTCGCGACGTCCGAGCCCAGTCCTTCCAGCTGCATCGCCGGGTCATAGTCGGCTGACGACCGCGCC
>JBJXFS010000362.1:0-13132 GCA_046155625.1 Verrucomicrobiales bacterium
CGCCCGATCATCCACTGACCGCGCGGGTCACGGTCAACCGGTTCTGGCAGCAATATTTCGGTACCGGTTTGGTAAAGACGGCAGAGGACTTTGGATCGCAGGGCGAATGGCCGAGCCATCCCGAGCTGCTTGACTGGCTGGCCACCGAGTTCATCCGGAGCGGGTGGAACGTGAAGGCGCTGCAGAAGCAGATCGTCATGAGCGCTGCCTACCGCCAGTCGTCACGGATGACGCCGGAAGGGTTCGAGCGCGACCCGGAAAACCGGTTGTTGGCGCGCGGTCCACGGTTTCGGCTCAAGGCGGAATTCATCCGCGACCAGGCGCTCGAGATCGCCGGTCTGCTCGGCACCGAGATCGGTGGCCGAAGCGCCAATCCCTACCAGCCCGGGGACCTGTGGAGCGAGCTTTCGCAGCGCACCGACAGCGCGAGCTTCTCGGCCCAGTTCTTCGTGCAGAGCCAGGGCGCGGACCTGTACCGCCGCTCGATGTACACGTTTTGGAAGCGCACCTCGCCGCCGCCGCAGATGGCGACGCTGGACGCGCCAGACCGCGAGGTCTGCACCGTGCGACGCTCGCGCACCAACACGCCGCTGCAGGCGCTGGTCCTGATGAACGATCCGACCTACATCGAGGCGTCGCGAAAGTTCGCCGAACGCCTGATGCGCGAGGGCGCCAGCGACGACGAACGCCTGGCGCGCGCCTTCCGCACGGCCACCGGCCGCGCCCCCGGCGACCGCGAGTTGTCCGTGCTGCGCACCCTGCTCGCCGACCAGTCGGCCCGCTACCGCACGAACCCCGAGGCCGCGCGGGAACTCATGAAGGTCGGGGAGGCGCCGCATGACGTCTCGCTCGACCTGCCGCAACTCGCCGCCTGGACCATGATAGTCAGCACCCTGCTGAACCTCGACGAAACCGTCACCAAGGGGTGAGCGCCCCGCGATCGCGCCGCCGCCACCGCCGACCCCGAAGCATCCATCATGCCATGAATCTTGATCACGAATTCGCCCGCCTGCTCAACCGCCGCGCGTTCTTCCGCCGCGGGGCCGCCAGTCTGGGCGCGCTGGGGCTCGGCTCGCTCCTGAACGAAAACCTGTTCGCCGGGGCTCCGCCCGCGCCAGGGCCCGAGTCACCGGGCGCCCTGCCAGCGCTTCATTTCGCCCCCATGGCGAAACGAGTCATTTTTCTCACCATGTCCGGCGGGCCGTCGCACATCGACCTGTTCGACTACAAACCCGGCCTGCGCCAGCACCACGGAAAGGAGCTGCCCGGGTCGATCCGGATGGGGCAGCGCATCACCGGCATGACGTCGGGCCAGTCGTCTTTTCCCTGCGTGGCGCCGATGTTCGAATGGCAGCAGCATGGCCGGAGCGGCCTCTGGCTCAGCGAGCTGCTGCCAAACCTCGGCACGGTCGCGGACGACATCTGCGTCATCAAGTCGATGCACACCGAGGCCATCAACCATGATCCGGCCTTCACGTACATCCAGACCGGCCACCAGCAGCCGGGGAGGCCGAGCCTGGGCGCCTGGCTGAGTTACGGCATCGGCAGCGTCTCGAAGCAGATGCCCTCGTTCATCGTGATGGTCTCGCAGGGCAGCGGCAACAAAACTGATCAGCCGTTGTTCTCGCGGCTCTGGGGTCCGGGGTTCCTGCCCAGCCAGCACCAGGGCGTGCGCTTCCGCTCCAGCAAGGATCCGGTCCTTTACCTGAGCAATCCGCCCGGCATCGACCAGGGAGGCCGCCGCTCGATGATCAACGGCCTGCAGTCGCTCAACGAACTGGCCGCGGAGTCCTTCGGCGACCCCGAAATCAACACGCGCATTGCCCAATACGAGATGGCGTACCAGATGCAGATGGCGGTGCCGGAATTGACCGACATCTCGACCGAGCCGCAGCCGGTGCGCGACATGTACGGCATTGTCGACAACCCGACCGACGGCGGCTACGCGCGCAACTGCCTGCTCGCGCGGCGCATGATCGAAAAAGGGGTGCGTTTCGTGCAGCTCATGCACCGCGGCTGGGACCAGCACAGCGACCTCCCGGGGCAAATTCGCGGGCAGTGCCGGGACGTGGACCAACCGAGCGCGGCGCTGATCAAGGACCTGAAGCAGCGCGGACTGCTCGAGGACACGCTGGTCATCTGGGGTGGCGAATTCGGCCGCACGGTCTATTCGCAAGGGCACTTGTCGAAGGACAACCACGGCCGCGACCATCATGGCCGGTGTTTTTCGTTGTGGATGGCGGGCGGCGGCATCAAGCCGGGAATCACGCATGGCGCGACCGACGACTTCTGCTACAACATCATCGAAAAGCCGGTCCACATCCACGACTTCAACGCCACTATCCTCCGCTGCCTCGGTCTCGACCATGAGCGCCTGACCTACCGGTTCCAGGGTCGTGACTTCCGACTGACCGATGTGCATGGCCACGTGGTGCATGACATTCTGGCCTGATTCGCGACAGACCCCTTCCCACCCCCCCCCTCACATGACCCACGCACCCGCTCCCAGCGCGCGCGCCCAGAAGCAAATTCCTGCTCAGCAAGAAACCAATCACATCACTGCGGATGAATCGTCGTTCAAGGTAATAGATAGGGAGAGCACTCGCGTCGATAAGCGGCTCACTCGCATTCATGCACGTCGTCCAACACGCCGCGGGGGATGCATACCGTCAGCACGGTCAGGTCCCCCACCGCCTTGTGTTTGACACCGCGCGGCACGTAAACGACGACGCCTTTGTGAACGTCGATCTCAGCGTCGTTGAGCACCAGCTTTCCAGAGCCGTCTATGATGTAATAAATCTCGTCTGTCCTCTCGTGATAGTGGAGCTTCGCATTGTCAATTCTCACATGGTGAACCTCGGCGGCCGCCTCGTCCGACTCTTCGATTAGACAACGAATGTCGCCGCATGTTTCCTTCCAGGGTTTTACTTCGGCGGGATCCCGCCGAAGAAATTTTTGTGAAGCCGGGGCGTGAAGGGCTAGCTTCATAATATTCTAGTTTAGGATTGGAATTGGGATTGGGTGATGTGCAAACCGGGCGGGAGGCTCAAATCTTCCAGGGCTCCCGCATCGGTTGCCTGATGTAGCCGTTGGCGTCGTCGTCGTCGATGAAGCGCTGCTTCTCGTCGTCGAAACGCAACACGCGGCCGGTACGCCAGGCGATCTTGGCGAGGTTGATGATGGTGCAGGAACGGTGGCCGTTCACCTCGTTGAGCGCAAATTTGTTCCGAGTCTTCACCGCTTCGACGAAGTCGGTGACCATGGGCTGGGGATCCGGGAGTTCCTTGAGCTTCGCCTTGAAATCCGGGACGTCGGAGATGTAACTGCGCATCAGCTTTCCTTCGGGGCCTTCGATGAACGGCGTGTTGGTGTCGTTGTTTTCACCATCGAGAATGATTTCACAGCCATCCTTGTACTTGAGCCGGATCTTGCGGAAACTGGTCACGGCGTCATGGTGTTGTTTCGGGGCGTCCGCCTCGATTTCGACGGGACTTTCGTTGTCCTTTCCGAGAATGTACTGGACGGGATCGAGGTAATGCTGGCCCATGTCGCCGAGGCCTCCGCCATCGTAGTCCCAGTAGCCGCGGAAGGTGCCGTGGACCCGGTGCGGGTGGTAGGGTTTGACCGGTGCGGGCCCGAGCCAAAAGTTGTAGTCGAGTTCCTTGGGAACGGGCTGTTCCTCAAGATCCGTGCGACCGGACCAGCCGAATTTCCAGTCGAATCCAGTGCCGGGGCACAAGGTCACCTTGAGGGGCCAGCCAAAGAGGCCGTGGGCCACGGCTTTCCTGATCGGCGCCGCGGGCATTCCCATCCCATAGAGGCCTCCCTCGAACCGGAACCACGTATTCAGCCGAAAGATGCGTTCATGTTTCTTGACCGCCGCGACCACAGCCTCGCCCTCGGCGATGGTGCGCGTCATCGGCTTCTCGCACCAGATGTCCTTGCCGGCCTCGGCGGCCGCGATCGAAATCAGCGCGTGCCAGTGCGGGGGGGTGGGAACGTGCACGATATCGATGTCTTTCCGAGCCAGAACTTCGCGAAAATCCTTGTAACCCTTCACGTCAGGGCCGCCCTCCTTGACCGCGTTGGCGAGGTGCTGTTCGTCGACATCGCACACGGCGAGGAGCTTGCAAGCGGTGTTGATGCTCGTCACATGTCCCATCCCCATGCCACCGGTTCCGATGACGGCGCGCGTCAGGATCTCGCTGGGAGGAGTGACACCCTGACCTCCGACGACGTGCCGGGGAACGATACTGATCGTCGCCATCGAGGCAATTGAGGTCTTGAGAAACTTCCGGCGGGTGGGTGCGGAAGCGGATGTCTGCTTGTGTGTGCTCATGAGCGAACGGGAATTGGGTTGGCCACCAGCTTGGGCAAATTCAAGCCGCCACACAAGCCTTTTACTAACTGAAAGGGTAAAATGACAGGAAATTGAGGGAACGAGCGTAGCCAATGCGTCAAGGCGACCCGGGCCCTGGTTCGGCCTGCGAGAAGAGCCTTCGGGCAAGTTCGGGGTAGAGGCCTCTGGCGGCGGGATCCCGCGCGGCTGCGACGGCGCGGGCGCGGGCCGAGCGGAAGTGGTCGAGACTCGCGAGGGCGGCTGCGGGGTCGGAGGGGCAGACCCCTTCCCACCCCCCGCTCCCAGCGCGCGCGCCCAGAAGCAAATTCTTGCTATCAGAAAAGAGCCATTGGGTCGGACCGGCTTGCCAGTCGAAGTCTCGGCGAAGATTGGAGTGCGGGAAAAATGGGGGTTGGTGATGATCCACGGCGTTCCATACGATTTACCTAACGCGGCGCTTCGATCGGGTTCACGAGGATCTCGTCGAGCATCAAGTGACCGAGAACACCCGGGGAATTGTGCCAGGCAGGGAGCTGGCCGTTGTTCGTGCAGAAGATTTTCACGTAGCGGCCCGCGCCGTTTGATTCGACGGCGATTTCCCTAATGGAAGAACCGTCCGCGCCTCGTTCGTCAGGAACTTTGAAATCCGCAGCGCCGGCTATTGTGAAATTCTGCCCATCGTGAGAAACGGAAACCTCGATGTGCTTCGCGGGGTAAATCCCAGCCTCCTGACAATAGATGCATTGCACGACAACTTTGCGAACCTCCGTGTTCGCGCCCATGTCAATGATCACATGGAGATCGCTGTCGCCAAGCCGGAGCACCTCGGGAGCGCCCCATGCACCGCCGCGCGTTAGAACGCCGTCCACGAGCAATTTTGCGTTTTGTGCAGGGTCGGTGAGTTTCGCTGTCACGGTCATTGTGACGGGCTTGTTCACTGCGGCGTGGCTCATGGTGACGAGCTTTTGATAAGTGGCGGTGGCGATTTCCCCGCGCCCCACGTTTTGAGCATCGAACCAGCGTGCTTTGATCGTCGTGGTCGCGATAATCGTGAGCGGTTTTGCGTAGGCGGGCGAGGTCGGCAGCGGTGCGGAGCCATCGAGAGTGTAGCGCACCATCCCGGCTTTCATCGTGGATGCGACGACCACAGTCGCCGTGTCGGCGAACCAGGTCCCTTCCGGCAGAATACCCTGCGCTTGCAGCGTGAGCGGGGTAAAAATGTAAGGCTGTGTCCAAGTCTGTCCCGCAGGGTTTCCTTTCTTGTCGAAAAGGCGCGCTTTGATCGTGATACTATCTGCGAGCGGTATTGCGGTCGTAAATTCGGGCGACTGCGCAGTCGGTTCCGTGTCGTCCGTCGTGAAACGCACTGCGCCGTAAGCGCCCCATGTCGGGAAAGACAGCATGGCTTGCGTGGTGATTTGCCGGTGCGTGAATCCCTCAGGGATCCTCGGATTGTGAACAATCGCAAATCCGTAAAGCATCCGGTCTAGAACCAAGTCGCACGACGCAGCCCGTCCCTCGAAATTCGCCGGCTCAATCAGCGTATCCGGTCCCCAGGTGCGCTCCTGTCGTGCCGCTAGGCCGCCGCGCAACCAGCGCAGATTCACCTCCCCTTTCTGCTCCCAGACCGGCAGCATCGCGCCGAGAACCGGGTCGCCTTCTTTCAGCTCACTGCCGTTCGAGTGATACATCGTCCAATTCTGCCAGGGCACTCCTGCGAGATTCCACGGCACGGTGATCGTCGTGATGCCTTGCGACACGAGCCGCTCGGCAGTGCGTGCGCCGCCGTCCCACGTCATGTGAACCATATCCTTCGCCGCGCCATTCGCCGCACCCTCCCAAAGGATCGTCTTCCGTCCGCGCTTCTTCACCATTTCATTCACCTGCACAGCGAAGTAAGTCATCAACTCGCCTGCGTCCTTCATGTTCTTCTCCCGCATGAAAGCCTGCGCTTCGGGCGTGGCTGCGACATTTCCGAGGCCCGAAACTGACCGTGATCGCACCCCCGCTTTTCGGCAGGCCCGAGTATTCGGAGCTGGTCGAACGCTATGACTCGGAACTCGCCGGTCGCCAGGCGGCGCTGCGGTCGTTCGTCGAGTCGAAGCACCGTGCGATCGCGGAAGGGGCCAGCACCCGCCTCGCCGAGTACATGGAAGCGGCATATGCGGAGTTCCGGAGGCGCCAGGGTTTTATCCCACCGCATGATCGCCGCGGTTCCTGGAGGTCATCCGGAGACTGGCTGACCGGAACGGGATTAATGTCCTGGATGGGCGAGGACCTCGACGAGATAGCGGACTTCATCGTCGACGTCTTCGGGACGGTCGACGGTGGCGGCGATGTCGCGGCGGACGAGCTCGCGGAATCGCTGGCGCAGCCGGTGAATGGCCACCTTGACGGCGCCTTCGGTAATCGCCAACCGGGCGGCGGCCTGGGCCTGGGTGAGGTCGGCACAGGCGCCGGTGAGCCAGGGTTTGAGGATGTCGAAGGTGTCGGCCTTGCCGGCGGCACGCGTTTCGGCGGCGAGCGCGTACAGGGAACGCTCGAGGACGTGCAGCGCCCATTCGCGGTCGAAATGGGCGTCGGTGGGCGGGTTGACGGAGGGGACCGCGCCCGAGCCCACCTGGGCCTGGGTGGTTTCCTCCGGCAGCGGTTCGGGAGCGTGCCCTCCGCCGCGTTTCTGACGCCGGGCGTGGGCGCGTTCGTCCTGGAGAAAGTGTTTGACCGCTCCAAGGAGGTAGGAGCGGAAGCGCCCGCGGCCGGGGTCGGCGGCACCGACGCTGCCGGCGCGCAGCAAGCGGGCAAAAAATTCCTGCGTCAGCTCGCGCGCGGCGTCCTCCGGGCGGCCCTCACTGCGGAGGAACCGGAAGACCGGCTGCCAGTAGAGCTCACAAAGTTCCGACAGCGCCGCGGCGGCCGCCGTGTCCTGGCGGCCGGCGCGCAGGACCAGCGTCCAGCGGGTCGAAGCGGCGGTGGTTTCCGGATCGGACATGATGGGTCAGGCCAGGAAAAGCAGGAGCACGGGCCCGACGACCACCGGCCAGAACCACGCGGCGAATTCGGCGAGCGGGCGGCCGCGGTGGACCCGCGGGTGTTCCGCACGGAGCTGGCGGCGCGTCGTCCAGCCGAGCAGGGTGCCGCCGAACGCGGCGCAGGCGGACAGGGCGAAGCAGGCGCGCTGGCCGCTGGAAAACGGCACGCGACTTCGGGGGCGGCCCTCGAGGTGGAGGGTGTCCAAGTCGCGTTCCAGACGGCTGATTTCCGACTCCGCCGCGCCGGGCGGGCGGCTGTTCTGAAGTTCGTTGATCCTGATCTGGAGGATGTTCATTTCCTGCGCCCAGCGGGTGTCGACGGCATCGGCGTGGCCGCGCCAGGCGTGGGCGATGAAAAGCACGGGCACCACCGCCAGGGTGAAGGCGAGCAAAGCCGGCAGTGACCAGGGAAGCGGCCGCGGATTCAGCCAACAGACAAACCACAGAAGCAGCAGCCCGGTCAGCACGATCCCGTCGAACCAGGCCAGCGGCTCGTCATGCACGTTGATCGCGAGTACCATCCAGAGCGGCACGCAGGGGGCCAGTAGGGCGATGATCGAGGCGACCACGATGCCCCGGCGCGGGGGGCCGGCGGTTCGGAGGCGCACGAGGTTGAACCAGCCGAGCCCGATTCCCGCCAGGCCCAGCCCGCCGATGAGCGTGCCGGCGAGGATCGTGGGCAGCCGCGCCATCTCCGTTCTTTCCTGCAGCAGCTCGGAGAACATCGGCTCCGATCCCCGATGCATCTGGTTTATCATGAAAGCCACAGCCCCCCAGAGGAGAGCGCCGGCGATCAAGAGCGCCAGCGACATGGCGGGACCAGTGAATCGTCCGCCAACTCGGCCGGCGATTCCCGAAGGCGGTGGTAACGGCGGTGGCAATGGCGGCCCGCCCTCCCCAACCACCGTGGCCGGCTCCCCGGTCAACGTCTCGACCTGCGTCCGCATCTCGCCCGCGCTCTGAAAGCGCCGCCCCGGTTCCTTCTCGAGCGTGCGAAAAACCACTTCGTCCACCTGCGGCCCGACCGGCGACTTTTCGGACGGCGCCGCGAACCGGCCGATCGGCAACTCGCCGGTGAGCATCTCGTAGAAGACGACGCCCAGGGAATAAATGTCGGCGCGGTGATCGACCTTGGCCGGCTGCTCGATCTGCTCCGGCGCCATGTAAGCCATGGTCCCGAGCCTCGCGCCGCTCAACGTCAGAGCCGGCTCCCCCTCGCCGGTCTGGCCGAGTTTCGCGATGCCAAAATCGACGATCTTGACCCGGCCCTTGCTGTCGAGCAGCAGGTTCTCCGGCTTGATGTCGCGGTGGAGGACGCCCTCGCCGTGCGCGTATTGCAAGGCGCCGCAGATTTGCGGCACAATCTCGAGCGCCTGTTCCGGAGTGAACCGCTGAGTGCGCATCGCCTGGCGCAGGTTCACGCCATCGACGAATTCCATGAGCAGGTAGTACCAGCCGCCTTGCTCTCCGTAGTCGAACACGGTGACGATGTTCGGGTGGTTGAGTCTTGCCAGGGCGCGAGCCTCTCGATGGAAACGCTGGGCAAACGACGGATCGGCCGCCAACGCGCGGGGCAGCACCTTGAGGGCGACGTCACGTTCGAGTTTCGGCTGCCGCACAAGAAAAACGGCGCCCATGCCGCCATGGCCGATCATGTCGCCGATTTCCAGCGCGGGAAACGCCTCGGCAAGTTCCTCGCGTGTCGGCAGGGGCGCTCCCCCGAGTGACGGGCGCGGAGGCGGCGGCTCGGCCGCGCCGAGCATCAGGCACCGCGGGCACAGGCCCTCGGGAGCTCCGGGGGGAATGGGCTGGCCGCAGGACGGGCAGGACGGATGTGG
Organism: Verrucomicrobiales bacterium; assembly: GCA_046155625.1. Classification (GTDB taxonomy): domain Bacteria; phylum Verrucomicrobiota; class Verrucomicrobiia; order Verrucomicrobiales; family V1-33; genus CAJBME01. The sequence goes on from JBJXFS010000362.1 coordinate 9,207, forward strand.
TGTCGGGTTCATACAACCGTTTCCTGAGACAGTCGGCGGACCAGGTTACAGTTTTTTTGTATCACAGCATCGGAAAGCGCTCAAGGAGTGCCTCCTCGCGCGCCGCCGCCGGGGTGCCGGACAAAAATGCCGGCTCAAAGTGTTCGACTTTGCCGACTGCGCCCCGCTACGTTCGCACGCCACGAGTGTGCCCCACCGCCCGAGCCGGTTCCGATTTCTGGACCTCGTTGAAGCCGTGGGCAACCGGCTGCCGGACCCGGCGATGTCGTTCGTCTGGGCCTCGGCGGTGGTGATCGCGTGATCGGCGGGCTGGAGCGAGTAGCCGGTGCGGCCGAAGGCGGTGACGCAGAAGGCCGCCTACAGCGTCGCCGATTCGTGCACCAACATCGTCATCCCGCTCAGCCCGCCGCGTCATTGAGAAAATCGCAAGGACGAAGCCTTTGGTTGGCGGGCGCCATAGTTGGGACACGTTTTGGACGGGATTGCCGGAAGACAAGCGCGACTTGTGTTCCAAGGGTTCCGCGCCAGACTCGGGCTGCTCCGGTCGATGTCCGATGCGCTGCCAGACAATGGGCCACTTCCGCCCATCCGCACCCTCGCGACGATGCTCGTCGCGCTCGGCCTGCCATTGGTGGCGACGACTTGCAACCGCGAGTCCCCCGACGACGCCCGAGCCCCCGCCCGGACGCAGGCGATCCCCTCCGCGCCAGCTCCGTCTTCACCCGAACAGACGCCGACCTCGGCTCCGATCCCGACCTTGCAGTCGGAGTCCGAACGCGAAGCCGAGCGTGCGGCGATCGATCCCCGCCAGGGGGATTGGAAATCGGAAGTCTTTGCCGAGGAGGCGGCGGCGCAACTGGGAAGGCTGGCCGGGACGCTGGCTTCGGCGCAAAGTGTCGGCGCGGCGCAACTGGAAACGCTGGCCACCGGCGAGGTCGCCGCGAGCGAGTTGCGGCCGTCGGCGTTGCGCGAAGTCTTTGCCGGGCCCGCCAAACGCGTGCGCCGATCCCAGCCGCCGACCGGCGGAGAGAGCGGCGCAACCCCCCTTCCTTTTCACGGTCTGGAAGCATGCGCGGGTGCTTTCGGGCGGCTGGTCGCACCCCTGGGCCCCCCGGAGGCGCGGCACATCCACTTGAAGATCGTGAGCGTCGCGATGGATGGCGACCAGGCTGAGACCACGGTCACGTACGACGCCGCAGGGCGGCCCTCCGCGGGAGCGCTGCAGCAGACGGCCCGATGGACGTGCCGGTGGCGGATGGGGCCGGACGGGCCACCGCTTCTGACATCGATCCGGGTCGATGCCATGGAGGAGGTGGAGACCGACGGCGGCGTCTGGTTCGGCGACATCACGGGCCTGGTGCTCGGGGAGAACCCATCCTTCCGCGAGCACGTCTCCCGAGGGCTCAACCACTGGCTGGAGCGGGTGGACCGGGCCTACGGACTGGGCTATTTCCGTCGCCATGGCATCGCGGTCGGCGACGCCAACGGCGACGGGCTTGACGACATCTACCTCTGCCAGCCAGGCGGGTTGCCGAACCGTCTCTACCTCCGCCGGGAGGATGGAACCGCCGCCGAGGCGTCCGCAGCCTTCGGAGTGGACTGGCTCGACAACACGTCGAGCGCCCTCTTCGCCGATGTTGACAACGACGGCGACCAGGACCTCGCCCTGACCGTGAAGTCGCGGGTCCGCGTCCTGGAGAACCTGGACAACCGATCGTTTCTACCCCGCGCGGCCCTGCCCCTGATCGACAGCGACAGCCTTTCGCTCTCGTCGGTCGATTTCGACGGCGACGGGGACCTCGATTTCTACGTCTGCGTCGGCTTTGCCGACAAGAACGCCCACGCGGAGACGGGGGAAAACCTTCCGGGCTTCGTGTTTCACGATTCCAGGGACGGCGGCAGGAACGCGCTCTTCCGCAACGACGGGAACTGGCAGTTCGCGGACGCCACCGCCGAGTCCGGGCTGGACGCCGACAACCGGCGGCACAGTCTGGCGGCGGCGTGGGAGGACTACGACAACGACGGCGACCCCGACCTTTACGTCGCCAACGACTACGGCCCCAATTGCCTCTACCGCAACTCGGGAGGGAAGTTCGAGGAAGTGGCGGAGGCGAGCGGGGTGCGCGACTTCGGCGCGGGCATGTCGGTGACGTGGGGCGACTACGACCGCGACGGATGGATGGACCTCTATGTCTCCAACATGTTCTCCTACGCGGGCAACCGCATCTCCAGCCAGCCTGAATTCCTCGGGCGCGAGGAGCCGGGCGTGCGAGCCGTCAACCGGCGCTTTGCCAAGGGCAACAGCCTGTTCAGGAACTCGGGACAAGGGCGCTTCACCGAAACGGGGTCAGGCGCGGGCGTCGAGAGGGGGCGCTGGGCCTGGGGCTCGCTCTTTGCGGACATCGACAACGACGGCTGGGAGGACCTCTTCGTCGCCAACGGTTACATCACCACGCCCGACAAGGGGGACTTGTGAAGTCTCTTCTGGCGACAGGTCGGGTCGCACCACGAAGTCCTCACCGCCGGCCAGGCGGGGGGCGAGGAACTCCCGGGCGCGGCGACGTCGTTCCTGGAAATAGTGAAGTCCGGCAAATCCTTCAGCGGGCGCGAGCGAAACTGCCTTTTCCTCAACCTCCACGAGGGAACGTTTGCCGATGCCTCGGCCGTGAGCGGACTCGACTGGCCCGACGACGGCCGGGGTGCGGCCACGGTGGACTGGGATCGCGACGGACGGCTCGATCTGGTCGTCTCCAACCGCAACGGCCCGCAGCTGCGCCTCCTGCGCAACGGGTTTCCGAAGCCCGGAGGCTTCCTCTCGCTTTCGCTGGCCGGACGCACCTGCAACCGCGACGCGATCGGAGCGCGCCTGGAACTGCACCTCGAGGGCCAGCCCGTTCCACTGCTGCGCACCCTGCGCGCAGGCGACGCGTTCCTCTCGCAGTCGTCGAAGCGCCTCCATTTCGGAATCGGCAGCGCCAGCGCCATCGACCGACTCGTCATCCGCTGGCCGGGAGGAGACGCGGAATCGATCGCCGGGCTGGAGCCGGACCGGCACTACCGCATCGTCCAGGGCAGCGGGAAAGCAGAGCCTTCTCCGCCGAGGGCGGCGTCGGACACCGGGCCCGTCCCCCGGCTGGCGGAAGCGGAACCTCCGGCCGGTCCAGCGCGCGTCTTCACCCATGCGCCGGTGCCGCTGCCGCCGATGGAATACGTTCCCCTCCAGGGCGGAGCGCCCGTCCCCATGGTCGATGGGCAGTCGGTCCTGGTGAACCTCTGGGCCACTTGGTGTGCGCCGTGTCTCGCGGAACTGCGGGAATTCTCCGCTCAGTCCGGGGAGATTCGCAAGTTCGGTCTCGACGTCCTCGCGCTCTCGGTCGATTCCGCGACGGGCGACAGTGCCGGAGGCAGAGCCGAGAACCAGAACGAGAAAGCGCAGGAGGTGTTGGAGACAGTCCGCTGGCCGTTCCGCTCCGGGGTGATCTCGGCGGAATCCATCGCCCAGTTCCAGCGCGTCCACAATTTCGTGCTGGACTCTCACGCCCCGCTGCCGGTGCCCACGAGCTTCCTGCTGGACGGCGCGGGCAACCTGCAAGCCATCTTCAAGGGCCCGGTCGAAGTGGCGTGGCTGCTGGAGAACGTCGGCCGCGTGGTGAGGCAACCGTCCTCCGGCGAAGGGCGCGCCCAAGCGGTGCTCCCGTTCCCCGGGCGTTGGTTCTCCGAACCGCGGCGGCTCAACCACATCGACCTCGCCCTCGGCCTCGCGGAGCACGGGCCGGCCGCAACCGCGCTCCGCTACTATACGGCGCATCGGCAATCCTTCCTCCAAAGTCCGCGCGCTCCGAGACTCCTCTTCGCGCTCGGACGGAAGCTCGAAACCGAGGGCAGCTTCCGCGAGGCCGAGACCTTCTACCGCCAGGCGCTCGGAA
>JBJXFS010000066.1:0-9347 GCA_046155625.1 Verrucomicrobiales bacterium
GAGGATGGGTGCCGTCAACGGATCCTTGCCGATGTAGTCAAAAGTACTGACTGCGGCATGTCCCTCCATGTTGGACTGGCCAGCCAGGATGAAAACTTTCAGCGGTTTCGCTTGGAGTTGAACGGCGAGGAGAATGGTGGTGAAAAGTATGCTGGTGATTTTCATGGTGAGTTGATTGAGGACGGGAGTTGCTTCACGAGGTTCGCTTTCAATGGCTGCTGGAGGTTTTCTTCAAGGGCAGCAGTGGTGAAATGGCTTCGGCCAGAATCGCGGCGTTCTTCCGCGCCTGGTCTGCGCCGGGCACTTTCGTTTCCGGGACCATACCGATCTTTACCACCACGACAGGAGACCTGGTGGAGTGATTCGCGGTGTGGTTGGGCTCCGTGATCACGATTTTCACGTCGGGGTTTCTGGCCCGGAGCGCAGTGATGACAGCCGTGATGTTTTCGGCGTGGTCGTCCGGACCTGGCTGGAGCACGGTGATATCGGGGATGTTTGGTTCCAGGAGGCGGGGAATGTTTTCCGCGAACCAGGCGAAGTCTTTCCCTGAATGGCCTTCGTGATCAGCGTCGAACTGGTAGCAATCGACCTCGGTCTTGCCCCCGGTGCTTGTGGTGACGCCGAAGTTATTGATGCCGCATAACAGCACGGCTACTTTGGGATGCTGGCCAGCGGGGAAGTCGAGATTGCCGCGAGTGGCGCGATGCAGCATGACCGGCGTGATGTCGCCCGAGTTACCCATGTTGATGGGATGATGATCTTTGAATTGATTTTCCCAAATCTTCCGACCAGTGGCGGGTCCAAGCGACCATGACCAGGTGATCGAATCACCGAAGATAACCAGCCGGGTGTTTTGCGCGGCAGCCACCTCGCGATTGACCCTCTGGAATTCGCTGTTCCAGTAATCGTCCAGAACTTCGGCTGGCATCGTGGTGCTAGGCGAGAGCGGTATCTCATCCCAGAAATGCTCCGCAGCTTGCACAGCGGAAAGTGAGCTGGTGAGGCCCATCGCAAGTGTTGCCAGCAGGCCGATGGTTTTGAGCGATGTTTGCAACATGCACGTTCCAACGGAAAACGATTACTTCAAAAGGCTCTTCATACCCTCGCCGGCCGCTTCTCCGATCAGAAAGTAACTCTCCGCATTGGCGAACCAGTGATGTCCATGCCCGGGACAGGGCGAGAGTTCTGGCGGCCGGGCAAAATCGGTGGTCTTGATGAATAAAGCATTCTTGAGCTGCTTTGTTCCTTCTTCCTGTGCCTTTCTGAATTCAAACATGGCACCGTCCTTCGCCGGTCCTCCATTACCCAGTTCGCCGACCACCACCGGCATGTTCGGCGCTTTGAATTCCTTGCGCAGATCGCTGACCAAGTTGACGAGGTTCTGAGCATATTCGGGTATCGCCGGTGCGGTGCACATGTCGTTCCAGCCCTGTTGCCAGTAGAAACCGGCCATTTCGTATTCCTGCCCGCCAATTTCAGCCAAGGCGGCGCGGATTTCTTCAACCATTTTGGTATAGTAGGGACCAACCTTGCCACCGGAACTTGGCGGTCTGAAATCCTCATAGAGGCTCTTTCCGCCCCATGCCGTTTTGATCAACAGCACCGGCTCCTGGTAGAAGTCGCCCAGAACAAACCCGAACCCCAACTCGGGTCCCATGTGCCTTCTCGATCCGTCCGCGGCATAACCGGTGTAGCCCACCGTGAGGCCACCCTTCAGGACCTTATCGCCAACCTTGAATGAAATCAGCACATCATCCCGGACGACCCATTCGCCTTTTTCATTCTTGAGCATCTTCATCTTTTCGGCACTCTTCGAGTGTTTCATCGACCAGACCAGATTGCCCTTGCCGCCGTTGGAGTCCCTCTCATCATCATGATCCACCGAGCCCTGCCCCTCCATGTTGGACTGGCCGGCGAGGATGAATACCTTTAGCTTTTCCGACTGCGCACCGGCGTCGAACGGCAGGAGCGAAAAGGTGGAAAGGATGAGGATCAGGAATTTCTTCGTGGATGGTTTGGTGGCGGTCACAGCGGAGATTATAGCCTGCCCGGGCGGGTAATGGCAGAGGAAAAATCTAGTCCGGATGACCTAAAATGGGGCAGGGCAGCCAACCAGACCCCGAGGATGCCTGGCAACGCCATCGTCCCACGTGCGGGAGAGCCCTGTCTCCACGCCCCATCCATGGTTTCAGGCTCCTGCGCTTCCCCCGAATACGCATAGACATTTTCCCGTCCTCAGACGAAACGCCCCGTATGGCGCAATTGAGGATTCTGAGTAAAATCGAGCAAGTGGCGGAATATTTGCGCGAAGAATTGGCCAGCGGCAGATGGCACTATGAGATTCCGGGCCGGGAGGGCCTTGCCATCGAAGTAGGCGTGAATGCCAAAACCGTGGAAACCGCCTTGCACTTGCTCGAGCGGGACAGACTGCTCATTGCGCAGGGCGCAGGGCGCAGGACGCAAAAGGCGCATCCCAACGCGGGCCCAGGCCAGAGGGGCGCTGAAGATTACCTTCATGGTCTATGAGCCTCCGGATCCAGTGCAGATCAGTTACAACGAATTGAGCCATCGACTGACCCGTGCGGGCTTCAACATGGATGCCCGTCCTCTGTGGACTCATGTAATCCGATGCGCCAACCAGATCGCGGCCGGAAAGCACGTGCCGAGGCGCAGCTTGATCAACGCCGAGTTCATCGAGGGTAGTACGATTGGTCCGGCACCGGGCCGCTGAGTGCATAGCGAGAGAGACAGGGCGGCGTCCGCGCTGGTGAACCTGAGAGATTTCAAGTCGTCTCCCGGATCGGGATCATAGCCGCAGCTTGATTTTGAGCCGAAGGACTCCGCACCCGAACCAAGCCTCATCCTGACCGTATTTGGGACAACCGTTTCTGAAATCACCTGACCGAACGATCAACAAATTCCTATCAGATAAATGTGAGCAAAGGTTTCGAGTGGCTGGCACCAAAACGAGCTTGCCCACAATGTCGAATTTATCAAAATGAGTCCGGTATCGTTGTTGTTCACAACAATGCACTTCCACTCAAGAAACTTCAAGAAGAGTCATGATATGCGCTTTTCACCTAATATTGAAACCTGTCTACTTCGAGCAGGCTGGTTTCCAGGCAGGCAGGAGCCAACCGAACAAGAAGTCCTGACGTGGTATCCTGCTAACCATCCAGTGTTTGGAGTATTAGCGGAGTTTGGCCAGCTACTGATTCATCAGTCACAGGGTTACATAGATGAAGATAATGGAGGTTATGTTGACGTATTTGCGTTCTCTCGGATTCCGGAAATGCTCTCTCTGCTGAAGCCGCGGGCATCAAAACCTAGACCCGTGGCGGCGTGAACGTTCCGGCCCACGCGGCCGGGACTTGTAAGGTGGAGACAGATATTGATTCCCCCTTCAAAGCCGCCGTGAGGCGGAAGAAAATTTTGGTCGCCCGACGGGTAGCCAAACCATCCAAAAGACAAGCAGCCCTCGACTCCTGTCATGACGACCAAACCTGGTCAGGTCTATCGGCTTAATCTCGGGATTGGCGGCAAGGCGAGACTGATGCTGATGCTGATGCTGATGGTGTCGCGCGATGATGCCGCCCGCCGGGAGCTCTGAGCCTTGGCAGGTCGCCGCCGCAAGCCACCCTCCGCTTCTCCCACAGTGAACATCCACACTGGGCGGCAGCTCTGGTCGATCATAATCCCACGACGCGATAATACAGCGAAGGGAAAAAGCCCACGCGCCGGTCCGTAATGCTCACCCGGCCCGCGGGATCGCCCGTAAATGATTGCAGCACCGTCCATGTGCGCATGTCCATGGAGTACTCCAATCGGTACTGGCCGCACGAGCCAACGGCCAACGTGAACGTTATCTGACCGGGCACAGTGGTGTCCATTTTTTCGATTCGCGGCGGAGCGGCGCACGCGACCGAAGAACTATCCGACACAAACGCCAGGCCGTACAATCCCGGCGCCAGGATGCGCTGCTCGTAGGCGACCCCAGCAGCCAGACCTCCGACTTCGATTTGCGAAAAGGATCCCGTCAGACCTTCGGCAAAGCGTATGAATCCAAACTGGTCACCAGCCACGGGCGCAAAGCCGCCGCTGAACTGTACCGCCAGCGCTCCATTCAAGGTCACGCTTCGGGCCACGTCGATCAGATCCACATCTTTCGCTCCGGGCCCGCTGACTTCCGTTTCGAACCGGCCATTCGCGTCCTGCAGATAACTTCCCTCGATGCGGAGGACGTTGTTTCCTTCGGATCCCGGCCTGCAAGTGCCCTGCGAAATCACTTCAACGCTACCGCGAATGGTGCCGCTGCCATTCAGGATACCGCGGCTCATGCGCAAGACGCCTGGCGGCGGTGGACCGCCGGCGCCGACTTCGGCGCTGGCATTGGCCAGTTCCAACACTGCCGGGTGGATGAGCGTGAACTCTGCCCTGACACCTTCTGAACTGATCTGCATGAAACCGCCATTAGCGACGCGCACCGTCCCTTCCCACACACGAAAACCAGATACCAGTCGTAACATGGACGATGCACCGGTGATAAGCGCGAGACTGCCGGTGCCAACAGTCAGTGAATCATCGGCATTGATGCCGACGTCCAAGCTGTCCGCCAGTACTCGACCTCCGCCGCTGACGGTCAGATTTCCGGTGTCGTGAATACCCACGCCCAACGAACCGCGCTTGAGGTCGAGCAAGGAATCCGCGCCGGACACCCTGACTTCGCCCCTTGCCGAGGATGAAGGGTTGCCCGTCACCGGCGTCACCGCAATGAATCCCCCATCCTCCGCAAACTCCAACCGGCCACCGTTGAGCACCTCCAGAGAGCCAAGCCCGCCGACCCCCACCAAAATCTTCCTGGTTGCGTCGAATCGTGCTGTTCCGCCATCGCCGGCATCGACCGTAAGGCTGCCCTGGAAGTCCGGGTTGCCGGAGAGTCCGATGGAAACTGAGTGCGCGCTCGCACGCCCCCCGCCACCCACGAAGACCTTGCCATCAAAGAACTGCCCCCCCTCGATGTTCAGTTCGCTCGCACAGTCTAAATGAGCCCCGCTCAGCCCAAGGATTCCCTTGCCGACAGACACGCGGCCCCTGGACTGCACCACAATTTCCGGCGCTGTGATGATGCCGCCATCCAGCGCAAATGCCTCGCCGGACGATAGCAGTAGCCGTTGTTGAAATCGAAGACGCGCATCAGGACCGAGCGCGTGAAGCGACAGGCCGCTGTAGGACGCATCGACGCGTTTGATGATGCATTCAGCGCCATCGGTGACTCTAATCGATCCCAGGCCAGGTGCCAGGAGCGCGTCGATAGTGCCTCTCGTTCCCGGATCCTTCACGATGATTCCCGCCGAGATGAACAGCGGTTGGCCCAGCGACATCGTGCCGGCGCTGAATTGCGATCCGCCGCTCACGCGCAAGTAGCCTTCAGTGATCTCCATGTCGCCGACATCGAACGTCGAGCCACCGCTGACCTCGTCGGGAAACGAGAACCCGCCGGGCCTCAATCGGGCCGAACCCAGCACGATTGAGCTCGCATCGCTCACTCTCCAGCCTACACCGCCCTCGAAGCTGTTTGCACGGAAAGTCGAGCCCTGATCCAGGATCAGGACTCCCCCCCCGCCGTTTACCTCCATGGTCGTGCCACCTGTCACCCTGACGTTCAGAGAATTATCCGCCGCCAGTCCCAGAATGCGTCCCCCACCACGGAAAATGATTCCGTTGAGCGCCATCCGCGCGGCCGTCAAAGTGCCGGTGACATTGAAGGCCAACGGCTGAGCCGTGTTTCCATCAGGTTCGTTATGCGATAGGAAGCCCACGGTCGCATTCGGGATGGTGACTTCGTAAGCCACACCGGTCCGCGTCGCAGGATCATCCAAACCGTAGCGCGTGAACGACACGTCGTCACCGGCACGCGGCAGGCGGTTGTTGGGGTTGGGGTCTCTGAGGACGGCAGGATATATTGTTCCTTCGGGTGGATAAAACCAGCGACTCGGAGTGTCAAACGTTCCGCTCACGGCATCGAACCACCCAAAAGTCTCAGCCATAACGGGATGCGCGACCGCAAAGAGCGCCCCTAGCCAAGAGAGCGAGATAGGCAACCTGCCGGGACGCACACGCAGGGCGTTGGACATGGGGAGGAAGTAACGACTGAGCGGCTTGCAGTAAAGCTGAAAATTGCTAAGTTTTTTGAAAGGAATTTGCTTTCGGGGGTCGGCGCTGGTGAAGGGGGCGTGGGTCATGGGGAGGTGGGGTGGGAAGGGGGCTGTCCGCGTAGCCCATGTCGTTTATGTTGATGACGATGAAGTTCGGCTGCGGCTCGCTGCGGGCGAAACCGCAGAGCAGGCTGAAAGTGCAGAGGATGGTGGTGAGTTGTTTCATGCGATGAGTTCTTTCACGGGAGCCGAATGGTGGCGCAGGCGAGTGACCATGGAAGCCGGGAGTGAGCGCTTCGGGGTGCAACCCGCTCAGCCGGCTGTCTTCCTTTTCGCTGCGCGTGTTGCCGTAAAACCCAGCGGGGAAAGGGCCGGGGCGCCGCGTGCGCCGTCTGTCTTTCCGGCAGGGCCGGAAAAAACAAAACTTTGGCGATGCCCTTTTCCTCAGGTGCGCTTCTGTCCAGAGCGATGAAGACCGTCGCCATCTTCGGAGCCAGCGGAAAACTCGGACGCCACGCACTGCCGGTGCTGACGCGGCGCGGGTTTGCGATACGGGCGCTGGTGCACCGCACACCGGTCGCGGGAGACGGCCTGACGTCCGTGAGCGGCAGCATCACGGAGGCGCAAGCGGTGGATGAGACGGTGCGGGGTGCGGACATCGTCGTGCAGCTCGCCACGACGAAGGAGGACGCGGACACGTTTTTCGATGTAAGTGTCCGCGGCACTTTCAACATTCTCGAAGCCTGCCGCCGTCAGGGAGTGAAGCAGTTCATCCTCTTCGGCGGCGATGCAGCGCTGGGCATCTGGTTTTATCCGCAGCCGGTGCCGCTGGATGAAAATCATCCGCTCACGGCCTATCCGGGCTACTACGCTTTTTCGAAGGTCATGGAGGAAACGATGGCGGCCCAATACGCGGTGCAATACGGCGTGCCGGTTACGGTGCTGCGTTCGTCGTGGGTGTTTGAGCACGACGACTTGCTGAATCACTTTTCACTGCTGCGGAATGTGAACCCCGCCGAGCCGGGGCACGGCTTTGGCGAAGTCAGCGACGAACTGCTCGGGCTCGTGCGGGCGCAGCAGGAGCGCATTCCCATTCTCATCGACGCGCGGGGCACTCCGCTGCGGCGGCACATCGTGCATGTCGATGACGTCATGCAGGCGTTCGGCCGGATGCTCGGTAATCCGTCGGCCATCGGCCAGACCTTCAACATCGCCGGGCCGTCAGCTTTCGATTACCGCGTCGCGGCGGAGTATCTGTCGCAGAGGCTCGGCGTGCCTGTGGTGGAGATCCCCAATCCGAAGTATCACCCATTTGAAATCAACATCACCCGCGCCCGCACAGTGCTTGGCTACGCCCCGGAGAACGACTTTTTCCGCATGGCCGACCGCGCCATCACGGCGAGAAGGGGAAAGACAGAATCATGAAGGGCGGAATTAATTTTCTGAATTCATTCAACTGCGTATGATTCTGCCCTCCATGATTCTGTCTTAGACCTATATGAGAACATTCCATCACATCGGCCTGCCGACGGACGAGAGCCATCCCGGCGAGTTCTACGTTGCGGACACCAGGGTTTGGGTCACTGACCCCCGCAAGCACCCTCACAAGGTTGAATACCTCCGTTTCGAGCCCGACAGCCCTGTGAGCGGACCGGTGCGCGACCTGCCGCACGTCGCCTATCGCGTGGACGACATCGCGGCGGAACTGCACGACGAGCAAGTGCTCATCGAGCCGTTCAATCCGTCGCCGAATTTCACCGTCGCCTTCATCCTCAAGGACGGTGCGGTCATCGAATTCATGAAGTTCGAAAACGACGACGATTTGCCGTGGAAATGAAAACATGAGCATCAAAGACAAAGTCATTCTGGTCACCGGCGGCACCTCGGGCATCGGCGAGGCGTGCAGCCGGCATTTCGCTGCGCTCGGTGCTCGCGTCGTCATCGCGTCGAATCAGCAAGAGCGCGGAACAGCGCTTGAGGATGAGCTGCGTGCCGCGGGTACCGAAGCGCGCTTTGTCTTCGCCGATGTCGCCCGCGAGGACAGCGTGGCTGCGATGGTAAAGCGCGCCGTCGAACTCTACGGGCGCATTGACGGTGCCCATTGCAACGCCGGCGTCTGGGGCAAGGGCAAGATCACGGAGTTCGATGACGCTGCGTGGGAGAGAATCATGGGCGTGAATGTGAAGAGCGTGTTCTGGACCGCGAAGCACGTCATCCCCTTGATGGAGGCGCAGGGCGGCGGCGTCTTCCTCATCACGACATCAGTGGCGGCGTTCATTGGCTTTCCGTCGCACGCGCTCTACTGCGCGTCCAAGGGCGCGCTCGAATCCCTCGTGCGCTGCCTCGCGGTGGACCACGCGGGCAAGGTGCGCATCGCCGGCATCTGCCCCGGGACGATTGACACGCCGATGCTCGCGGCGAGCTGCGAAGGCTGGGACAAGCCCGTCGCCGAACTGTACGCCGAGGTCGCCCGCCGCATCCCCGTGCGCCGCCTGGGCCAGCCCGGCGACATCGCGCAGATGGCGGCCTTTCTGTTGAGCGACGAGGCGGGCTACATCAACGGCACATCCATCGTCCTCGATGGCGGAACGATGGCCCTGCCGCCGTGGTGAAATGAAACGAGACCGGATGATGGAACCCGACCTGGCCAAATTTGAAAACGCGCTGCAACTCGGCGGCGTCCGCACCGGCACACTTGAGGTGCCCGCGTCGACGCGCGTGGCGCTTTTCGACACGGGCGCGGGGCTGCGGTTCACCGTCGCGCTCGATCGCGGCGGCGACATCGTGGACGCGAGCTTCAATCAATTCGCTCTCGCCTGGCTGTCGCCCAATGGCCTGCTGCCGCCAAGCCCGGCCTATCACACGGGCATCGAGTGGCTGCGCGGCTGGGCGGGCGGACTGGTGACGACTTGCGGCCCGGAATACATGGGCGGGCCACGCATTGAAGATGGCACGCAGACCTCGCTGCACGGCCGCTATTCCAGCCAGCCGGCGCAGGTTGAAACGCTCCGCAATCCCGACCCGCACTGTGGCCGGCATGAAATGGAACTCGGCCTCGTGGTGCGCGATTCACGCTTCTTCGGACCAGTATTCGAGATTCGGCGCACGATCCGCTGCACGCTTGGCGTGCCGGAGATTTCCATCGAGGACGCCGTGACGAATCGCGGCGACACGCGCGTGGCGCATCATTGG
>JBJXFS010000104.1:0-3827 GCA_046155625.1 Verrucomicrobiales bacterium
CCAATCCCGGGATCCCTGGATGGGTGAACTCCGCCGTAGGTTACACGGGCGGCTGGGACACGAGCGAAACCACCGCTCCCGAGGGCAGCGGCTCATGCGCTCCCTGTGTCCCCTGCGAGACCCCGGGGGCCGAACCCAAGCTCGTCACCAAGGACAGCGATCCAACCGGGGTCACTGGCACGGAGGCCGAGGATCGGCCTACGGGATGGACCGGCAGCTCAGGCGGCGCCGGTGGCGCGGGCGGCGGCGGCACCGGGGGTACGCCGGGCAAGTTCGGACCGAACGCCGAGAGCCCAGTCAATATTCCGATCAATCTCGGACGGAGCAACAATCCCAATGGAACGCTCGCCCCCGTCATGCATTCGCAGATGATTTTTCGGAGCGGGGACCTGCCATCCGACGGCGCTTCGATCAAGAACATGAAATCGCCCGCGAACATCGGCGGCGATTTGCGCTGGTTCACCTATGGCGGTCAGTCCTGCGTGCGCCAGTGGCTGGGCAATGGATGTCTGGCCGATGTCCAGCCCATCAACACGAGCGACCTTACCCAAGGAACCCGCGTCCGACTCTACGGCTACACGACACCCCCTTCGATCGTCACCGTCTCCGGTGTGAACCTCTACAGCACCTCCGGCCTCTCCGAGTTCCGCCGCATCGACATCTATCGCTCCACAACGGCAGAGCAATTGTTTATCGAAAGCCGCGACAATGGATCCAGCGAAATCACGCGTAAATGGACCTACACGCGGACCGGTTCCGCTCCCAATTACGATTGGTCGCTCGCGGAAGAGTATAATTTTAGCGCCACCCTTAGGAAAATCCGCGAACAAACCGTCGTCCAGAATGCCGGTGCCTCGGTTCGCACGTATTACGAGCTCGCCGGCTTCAGCGGATCGACGCCCATTCTCGCCACGACCTCTGTCACCCGCACCACGTACACGACCTTCACCCTCGCCGATGGCAGCTTGCGCCGCCGCCCGACCCAGCGCATCCGCTATGAGGACAAAGCCGGAACGATCCCGGTTTCCAGGATCGACTGGACGTACTACGACACGGATGTCGCTCATGCGGCGTCCTATGGTCGCGCCAAGACTCGCCGCGATTACATCTACAATTCCAACGGGACCAACTACCTCTCATTCTGGGAGGATTATTCGTATGACCGACCGGTGGGAAGCTCCGTGCAAACGACGACCATTTACCGCTCTTGGCATGGCTCGCCCGTCGCCAACTATTCCCAAGCGCTTAAGATCCACCGCGTCGAAATGCCACTTCCCACCGTCAGCGGCATGAACCGTCTGGACTTTCCCGAACGCTACATCATCCAAACCCTCTCGATCGACACCCAGACTCTCTCCTACGTCGCCAATGTCGTCACCGCCAACACTACCGAGATAACCGTCACCCAAACCGTCGCCGCGGACTCCAACAACTACAGCATCGTCCGCAAGTACTACGGCGTGTCCGCCGACACGCACAAACGATTCCGGCTCAAGGAAATTCTCCAGCCAGACAATACGCTCACCACCTACGATTACGCGACGGCTGGAACGGATTCGCTCTCGCGTACGCATACCGTCAAATCCGGCTGGCGCACGGGTGGAAGCGATGCATTCCACACTCAACCGGTAACCACCTACAACCGCCAGGGATTCGAGATTAAGCAGGTTGTCACCGATCTGGCCAGCAATCTCATCACGTCGTACTCCGAGGTGGTCGATCTCACCAACGACATCGACCCGCTAGGCCGGCCGGAAAAGATCAATTTCAACCAGGATGCCTCCCAATACCGGACCATCGTCTACGGCTGCTGCGGCCTGGACCAGGTGCGCGAAGTCGACGGCCGCGTCACCAAATACGAGATGGACGAGCTCAAAAGGCTCAAGAGCGTGAAGGAGTTTTTCGGCAAATCCTCCCAAGTCACTACGGACTACACGTACGCGCGCCGAATGGACGGGTCGACTGAGCTGGGCGGATTCAGCGTCTCAAGGACTAAAAGCGGATCAGGACCAGGAGGGCTTAGCGTGTTGATTGACACGGTCGAACATGATGCGGCGGGGCGCCTTAGGAGAACTATTTTGCCAGACGCCGATGCGGATCCCGGTCCTGCCAGAGAAACGCAAACCGTCAGTTATACGGCACTCAGCGACGGCAAGCTTACTACTACTTTGACCATCCCCATAACGACCACAGTTAGCGCGAGTTCCTCCACCACCACCTTTGGCGATGGATCGGTTTACGAGGTTTCCGGCCCCTCCGTGGCCGACACCCGCTATGAATATGGCACTTGGTCGATCGGATCGGGCAGTCGCTACGGACTGACGGTGGCCCGCATTGCCCTCAGCTCCGGAGGCTCCACCACTGAGCGCGTGACCACCTTCACGGATCTGGCGGGAAGGCCGGTGGCCTCACGCCAAAGCCTGGGGGCGAGTTCGGATGCCGACACGTACTACGAGTATTCCACCACCACCAATCAGCTCCTCCGTCAGATCGATCCCGACGGCGTCACGACCCTCTTCGCCTATAATTCCAAGGGCGAACGCTACCGCACTGCCGTCGACCTTAACCTCAATTTCGCGATCGACACGAGCACCGATCGCATCACCGAGTCGGAAACTACGGTCGTCACCGACGCCGAACCGGTGGGAATCGCCTTCAAGACCGAGTCCCGTGTCTATTTGCCCTCAGCGAGCACGCCAACGGTTGTCAGCACTGCATGGACGGCGGCGGATGGTTTGGCCGGTCGGACGAACGCCCAGGGCACCCAAACCTCATGGGTCGAGGCGCGGTTCGGAGGCACGGCTGACCCAGCCAACGGCATCTGGTCACGCACCACCACCCATGCCGATGGCTCGAAAACCATCTCCACCTACGACCTCTGGCGGCCCAAGCGCGAGGAGTTTCAGAATAGCGCTTCCGGTGTCGTTTCCTGGTCGGAAGTGACCCGCTACGATTCAGTGGGCCGGGCGGACAAATTCAAGCAGTCGCGCAACAATCAAGAAACCGAACTCACGTTCTTCGAAAACGGGCAGGTCCAGACCGAGAAGAATATTGGGGCGAACGAGACGACGATCTACATCCGCGATCCGCTCGGTCGCGTAATACAGACCCAATTGCCCGGAGGGGCCGGAACCCAGTACAAGGCCTATACGCTCGCGGGTCAACTTTTCAAAGAGTATGGCAAACTCCAATATCCGGTGCGCTACAGCTATGACGAACAGGGCCGGATGACGACGATGGACACATTCCGCGGCCTCACCATCGGTGCCACCCCGCCCGACACCGGCGGATCGCCCGATACCACCACTTGGAATTACAACGCCTACAGCGGTCGACTCATCGAAAAGGTGTACGCCGACGGTAAAAAGACCCAGTACACCCACACCACGGCCGGCCGTGTTCACACGCGCACTTGGGCGCGCACCTCGGGGAGTATAATCACCACGTACAAGTACTCCCTGGCCTCCTGGGCCACAGGGGACGACTCGTCCGTCGGCACCGCCTATGGAGCGCTCACCAAGGTCGATTATTCCGATTCCACACCGGATGTCAGCTACACCCACGACCGCCTGGGTCAACTGAGCAACGTCACCGATGCGCTGGGGACCAGGTCCTTCAGCTACGACTACACAAACGGCAAACTGCTGCTCCTGCAAGAGGCCTACCCCTCCTCCTTCCCGGGAACCAGCGGCGCCGTCATCCACCGGCTCTACGAAAATGGAACCGGCGGCACCGTGGCCAACCGTTACAAAGGCTTCGAGGTCAAATTCGGAGGGACGACGCAATTCACCAATAGCTACGGCTACGACAATGCCGGCCGGCTCCAG
>JBJXFS010000106.1:0-3141 GCA_046155625.1 Verrucomicrobiales bacterium
TGGAGCCAAACGCTGACTGGAGAGCCGGATGCGGGAAATCCGCCCGTCCGGTTCGGTGGGAGGGGCGCCGCAATCCAATGTGGCGTCCCTACCCCTATCCAGTGAAACACTACCTTACAACCGTGCAAAAATCTGTTGTGCCCATCCCCTCCCCGGTCGAGAAGTCGTTGCGCGAGCTCCGTGCTAAGAAGCGGGGCATGGCCGACGTCACCCAATTGGTGAGCGCCATTGAGGCGGGCGGTCCGCGTGCGGGCGACCAATTGTTGCCGCTGGTCTATGAGGAACTGCGCAGGCTGGCGGCGGAGAAGATGGCGCGGG
This sequence comes from Verrucomicrobiales bacterium, assembly GCA_046155625.1. Taxonomy (GTDB): domain Bacteria; phylum Verrucomicrobiota; class Verrucomicrobiia; order Verrucomicrobiales; family V1-33; genus CAJBME01. The sequence goes on from JBJXFS010000106.1 coordinate 319, forward strand.
AGCTGCCGGGGCAGACGCTACAGGCCACGGCCTTGGTGCATGAGGCATGGCTGCGGCTGGGCGGGATGGAGTCGCCGCGGACGTGGAATGGGCGCGCCCATTTTTTCGGTGCGGCGGCGGAGGCGATGCGCCGGATCCTGGTGGACCGGGCGCGGAAAAAAGGCCGGATCCGCCACGGTGGGAAGTACGAACGCGTGGACCTGGACCATGTCACCCTCGCGACCGAGGATACCGATGACACGGTGCTGGCGATTCACGAAGCGTTGGAAAAACTGGCGCTCGAATCGCCGCAGAAGGCGGAAATCGTCAAGATGCGCTACTTCACCGGCCTTGAGCATCAGGAGATTGCCCAGGCCCTCGGCCTTTCCCTGTCCACGGTGAATCGTTCATGGGCCTACGCCCGGTCGTGGCTGCACCGGGAGCTGAAAAAAAATTATGGAGATGGATGAAATCTCGGCCGCGAAAACGACGCACTGAAGACTGATGCCCGGCAAGGTGGCTGCCCCCCGATGAACGAAACCAACCGAAGCCTCGAAGAGATCCTGTTCGACCTCGCCGTGCAAAAACCGTCGGCCGGTGAACGCGCCTCCTTCCTCGACCACGCCTGCCGGGACTCCCCTTCCCTGCGGGCCGCGCTGGACGAGTTACTCGAGTCCCATTTCGGAGCGGCCGGATTCCTGCCGCACCCCGCCCTGCACGACGAGGCGCTTCCGGCCGGCAAGCCCCTCTCCGTGCCTTCCGAAGCTCCCGCGCAAATGCTGGGGCGTTACAAGCTGCTCGAGAAGATCGGCGAGGGTGGATTCGGTGACGTGTGGATGGCAGAGCAGCGCGAGCCCGTCAAACGCCGCGTCGCGCTTAAAATCCTCAAGTTCGGCATGGACAGCCGCCAGGTGGTGGCCCGCTTTGAAGCCGAACGCCAGGCGCTGGCCATGATGGATCATCCCAACATCGCGCGAATTTTCGACGCGGATGTGACCGATGCCGGACGGCCATATTTCGTGATGGAACTGGTCCGGGGATCCAAACTCACCGATTACTGCGACCAAAATCAACTGCCGACCCGGGAGCGGCTCGACCTGTTCATCAACGTGTGTCAGGCGGTGCATCACGCACATCAGAAGGGCATTATCCACCGCGACCTCAAGCCGTCGAACATTCTGGTGACCCTGCACGATGGCGTGCCCGTGCCGAAGGTGATTGATTTCGGCATCGCCAAGGCCACCCACCAGGAGCTGACGGACAAAACGCTGTTCACGCAGTTTCAGCAGTTCATCGGGACACCGGCCTACATCAGTCCCGAACAGGCCGAGACTAGCGGCCTCGACATCGACACTCGCAGCGACATCTATTCCCTGGGGGTCTTGCTCTACGAATTGCTCGTGGGCCAGACGCCGTTCGACTCAAAGGAAATGGTGCAGGGCGGCATCGACGCGCTGCGGCGACTCATCCGTGAAAAAGAGCCGGCCAGACCCTCGACGAAACTCCGGACGCTGCCGGCCGTCGACCGGACCACGACGGCACAGCGGCGGCACACGGATTCGGCGAAGCCGACGCATCTGCTGCGCGGCGACCTCGACTGGATCGTCATGAAGTGCCTCGAGAAGGACCGCGCGCGGCGGTACGACACGGCCAACGGCTTGGCGCAGGACATCCAGCGGCACTTGGCCAACGAACCGGTCGTCGCCCGTCCGCCGAGCGCCGCGTATCGGGTCCGAAAACTGATCCGGCGGAACAAACTCGCGTTCCTCGCTGCAGGGCTGATCACGCTCGCACTCATGGCCGGGATCGGCGGCGTGATCTTCGTGCAATTCCGCGCCAACGAGGACTATCGTCAGCGACTCTATGTGTCCGAGATCAATCGCGCGGGCCTCGCCTGGCAGGACGGCCAGTCCGCCAGGCTGCGGGAATCGCTGGACCGCTGCCCCGCCGGTCTGCGCGGCTGGGAATGGAACTACCTGAATCAGCAGGTGGACCGGTGGGAGGCGATCGTGGTCTTGGCGACCAAAGATGGAACGTGGTCAGGCCTTTCCGTGGACGGAAATCTGGTCGCGGCGAATGCGGCCGACGTGATCCGAATTCGAGATCTTTCCGGCGGGCGGTGGCTTCGCGACATCCCGTTCGCGGCGAGATGGGATGCTCGCTTCGCCGTCTCCCCGCGTGGCGAACGATTGGCCACGCTTGCTGCGGGATCCGGCACCATCACCGTCTGGAACATGAGGAGCGGCGAACGCGTGACGGAACTCACGGAAGGCGGGCCGACCGGAGTGTTCAGTTGGTCCGCTGACGGTCAGCGCGTGGCCTGCGGCTGCAGCGACGGCATGATCCGGATTTGGGAGGCCGCCAGCGGCCACGTGCATAGTTCCCTCCCGAGCCCGGGCAACCTGTCTCATGTGGTCATTTCGCCGGATGACAGGACGCTGGCGGTTGTGACAGGAGGCAGCACCGCGCTGTGGCTCGACAGTCGGACCGGCGCAGTGAAGCGAACGCTGCGGACTCCGACGGGGAATTTCTTCGGGCTGATGTTCAGTCCCGACAGCCGGAAACTGGCGACGTTCAACGGGGACTTGGGCGGCTCGAGACGGGACAACCGGGTGTGGGACCTTGAAGCCGAAAAGGAAGGATCGCTTGATCTGATGATTGGCGCCCCCGCCTCGGCCTTTGACTTCAGTCCTGACAGCCGCCAGATCCTCGTCGCTGATGGCGTGGGGAAAATCCATCTCTGGGATTTGGAGCGCCGCGCGGAGGCCGAGCGCTTCTCTGCCCACTTGGGTTCTACCCTCTCGGCCCAATGGCTGCCGGACGGCCGCATTCTATCGTCCGGCC
>JBJXFS010000107.1:0-42116 GCA_046155625.1 Verrucomicrobiales bacterium
GAGCGCGTTTCGGCCTCTCTACCATCAGCTACCCGTGCCTCAACGCAACCCTTGGCCATCGCTCGCTCAGACATCGAGTCAGCCCCCGGCTAGCTTTCCTTTTCTTTAGACACTGGACACCGATGCATGGAGATGTAGAAGGGGGGGGCGCAGAATAGAACAAGAGAGAACAGCAGAACGGTAGGCGCGACCAGTAGGACGAGGCCTGATTCGGCCGAACCATGATGGAAACGTGACCGTCCCGGCTCCAGGAAGGGCGGGGCAGACCGCGGCCTGATCGGCCGACTTCAGACCGGGGCATCGGATGGCGGTCCACCGCGCTTGATGCGGCATGGTGTGCTGAGCGGACCGGAGACCAGAGGGCAGCGGCGAAACGGCCAGCCGCCAGCGCCGGAAAGCCGTCCGGCCAGGAGGTCAAGAAACGCGGCACCCCGCGCCGTGCGGGCTCAAAAGCGGCCACCAGCGGACAAACCGGAACCAAAAAAGTGTCCAAGAAGTGTCCAAGCCGAAAACCTCCGGAAATGAACGCGAGTCACAACTCGTGGAGGTTCATGGTGCGCGATGCAGGGTCGAACCTGCGACTTCTTGCGTGTGAACCGTTTGGCACACGCCACGCCGATGGGGCGGGTGAGGCCTCGGAAGCCGTGATTTCCATACCGCGCAACCACGATGTTGACTCGCCCGTTCGTGCGCTCGTCGACCCCGATGATCTGTCCGTTATACAGAGTGCTGTGCGCTTCCAAACGCTGGTGATCGTGTTTGATACCTGCCAAAAGTGGCAAAGGAATGGCAAAGGGCGATTTTGGCGAAAACGCGAAAAAATGCGTAACCTTTTGATTTAAAAAGTACCCCGATCAGGACTCGAACCTGAAACCAATTGATTAAGAGGGGCATGGTTTCCAAGGTGATGCCGGTCTGTCGGAGTGATTTTACAGAGTAACCATTTGATCAAGAAGCCGACGAAATCCGTTGAAAGCTGACAAAATCCTTGCTTTCTGGCATCACATTGGTATCACTCCAACCAGATGAAGACCACGCATGTGTTTCGCTGTTTGGGGCGTGACTGGACGCTGTATCGCCGAGGGACCGGGAACCGGGAGCCGAGCCCGAAGACGCCTTGGTCGTTTCGGTTGAGGGTGGACGGGAAGCGCGTGCTGGTCAGCACCCGCACCGCCCACTTGTCGACGGCGGTTGAGGCGGCGAAGAAGCGGATCGAGGGATGGATGGGCGGGAACCTGGAGGCTTTGGATGTGGGCCGGGCGAAAACCGGCAAGGGCAAGATCCCGACCTTTGCGGAGGTGGCCAAGGTTTATGGGGAGGCTGGGGTGGTGCGGCCGTCAACCGCGGATGCGAATCTGTGGTCGTTGAAGCGGATTGTCTCGGTGGCACTGGAGATTCCGCCGGACCAGGTCGCGGGGCTGCGCATTGGCATTCTGGGCGAGTCGGTGGCCGAGAAGTGGCTGGCGCGCAAGCAGGGGCTCGAGAGGCCGAACTACGGCGAGGTGCTACCGGCGAACACGAGTGCGAATTCGACGCTCAGGCAGGCGCAGGCGGTGTTTGCGGCGCGCCACCGGCATGTGTGGAAGGATTGGCAGCTGCCGGCCGGGGTGGCGGCTTTCAAGGGAGCGCGGCTGCTGAAGGAGGGGTCGCATCGGTTTACACCGGCCGATGAGTCGGTGTATGCGAAGATGGACAAGGCGGCGGAGCTGCTGCGCAAGGGAGTTGGCGTGCCCGAGCGGGAGACGGTGCGGGGTCGGAATGCCGCGGACACTGGGTCGACCGGTTTGACCTGGGACGGGTACGAGCTGTGGGTAGTGAACCGGTCGATTCGGCTGATGGGGCTGCGGGCGAGCGAGGTCGCGGCCATGAAGACGGGTTGGCTGGTAGAGAGCGGCGGGAAGCTGTTCTTGGACGTGGTGTCGCGTCCAGGTGAGTTTGTGCCGAAGGGGCATGAGGGCCGGGTCCAGGTGCCGGACGTGCTGCGGAAGGAATTCCTGGCCCGTCGGAAGGAGGCTGGGGACAAGAGCGTGCACTTGATTCGGGCCGGGAGCGACACCGAACGGCGGGATTTGGTGCTGCGGGCACACTCCAAGTGGCTGCGGCAGTTCTTCCCGGCCGGACAGCACAAGAAGACCAATCACGAGCTGCGGAAGCACGCTGGGTCGCTGGTGGCGCGGAAGTTCAATTCGTGGGAGGCGGCGGCTCGATTCCTGCGGGAGGACCTGGAGACGGCGAAGAAGCACTATTTGGAGCTGCTGCATCCGGTCGGGCTCGAGGTTGGGGATCTAACGACAACACCGTAAGGCCCATAACCAAACAAACACTCAAATTTGCGGCGGGCGGTGCAAACGTCGTGAGAATCGGCCGGTTTGGAAGTCGTGATTTCCTAGTCGTCCACGATCAAGGGCAAAGCGGCCTACGCCAGAGCCGCCAGATTTGGAAGCAGAGAAGAAGAGCTTTGGATTGGAATAGTTGGGAAGAAAACCGGCTGAAGTTCCCGGTTTTCAAATCGCCCATTTCGCACGGTTTCCAGATTGGCCATGGCAACTCTGGCCCCCACCTTTCCCACTAAAGTCAGGTTGGGCAATTCGGGCGGGCCAACACTTGGTGCTGGTCAACTCCACCATCTTGGTCGGCGTGGTGGCATATGGCTATACGCAGGTTGATGAGTCGCGCGTTGTCGAGGAAACTGTAACCGACTTGCCTGGGGGGGCTTCATCCTGACCAGCACAGTCAGCCCGGATCACAGACTCGACTCCCACACCCTGAGCCTCGCCCGATCGGTTTTGGGCTGTGTACCCTTCCCCGGGGGCGGGGTCGATTTTTAGGGAAAAAAGGAATTCCTTTGAGCCACGCGAAAGTCGGACCGGGGCGCCGTTGGGCAATCGGTGCGGAACGCCAAGTCCACGGAGCCCTTGAAGGAAGTAGGGCGGAAGGACAATGGCGGTTGGGGATCAACCGGGTTCCGGCGGTCACGCCGGAGGAGGCTGCCCGCACAGTTGCAGGCTCAAGAATCGGGCGTCGGCCGCTGGCGAATATCCACGAACTTCGGCGGACGTATTCTCACTTTTATTCTCACCGGGCCGGTTCCCGTTCTGTAAGTCGTTCATTATAAATATGGTCGGGCCGGCGAGATTCGAACTCACGACCTCTTGCACCCCATGCAAGCGTTCTACCAAGCTGAACTACGGCCCGACGGTGGCTCCCGGTGTTTCCCGAGAGCGGGCGGTCAGAGTGCACGCTCCCCTGCTTCGCGCAAGGCAAAAACTCGCTCACTACCGGGAGTGGTGGGCTGGGGCCGCCATGGCAAGAAAAGCTTGGAACAGGCGCTACCGGCCGGTCACCAGCTGGGCACCGGGTGATTCGACCAATTCCAGCAGCAGCGGTGATGGGCGCTGACCGGGGTCGTAGAACACGGTGATGGTCTGGGTGCCGGCGGGCAGGGTGAGCGTCGTGCGGGGTTGGGCGTCGACCAATTGTTCGCCGTGGATGAATTTGACGCCTGTCGGATCCGGCGCGGCGAGGGTGATGGGACCCGGGGTGGCCAGGGTGACATCGAACTGGGCGACGCGGCGATTGAAGTTGTTCCAGAGTTTGATGGTCGGGATCTCGTCGCCGGCCAGCGCGCCACTGGCGGTCGAGTAGGCCGGCATCCAGACGAGCGCTGGATCCGCGGAGGCAAAGAGCCGGTCGCCCTGCAGATTGTGGGCGCGACCGAGCAATTCGTTCGGTTGGAGCAGGCGCCACCGACGGACGTAATTTTGCGGCGGTACTTTGAAGTCGCCCTCGCGACCGAGCTCGCTCATGAATTTGATGAGGTCGAGGAACTCGTCCTTGCGCAGGCTGGCGGTGAGGCCGGGCGGCATCAGGCTGATCGGGAGGATTTCATTCTTGTGGATGTTTTGAGCGGGGACGGCCTGAGTCTGCCCGGCGGCGTCGCGCAGGGTGACCGTTTGGCCGTCCTTGGCGACGATGGCGCCGGCCAGCACGGCGCCGTCCTTGGTCGTGATGACATTGGTGTGGTAGCCTTCCTTGATCTTGACGCTCGGGTTGAGCATCGATTCGATGAGGTAATCGATTTGCGCGCTCGCCCCGATGCTCAGCAGGTTGGGGCCGATCTCCGGTCCGCCGCCGCCGATGGCATGGCACGTCTGGCACAGCAGCGCCGCCCGACGGTAAACGAGTTCGCCTCGATGCGGATCGCCCTTGTCGCGGACTTCGGCGACCAAGGCATTCATTTCGTCCGCCGTCAGCGTCTGGTTGATCGGTTTCAATTTGCCGGCCGCCGCCAGCGCGTCCTGAAGCGACTGGGTGTCGGTGCCCGCGCTGCTCGCTTTTTGCAGACCCGCTTGAGCCACCGATTCCGGAAGTTTCTTGCCGTCCAGGGCGGCAGCCAGGGCGGCCGGTCCGTCGCGGCGGGTGACAAAAGCTTCAAACAAGCCCGGGGCGACCGTCGTGCCACCATCGGCCGCCAGCACTTCCACGGCCCGCAGCGCTGCCGCCTCGACGTTGATCGAAACCAGCGCCCCGATGGCCGCCGCTCGCTGGGCCAGGGGCGCATCCGCCTTGCCGGCGAGTGCACTGACGATCCGTGGCGTGGCGTCACCACCGAGGGACATCATGCCGTCCAAGGCCGCCTGAAGATCGGCGGACTCCGTGCCTGGATTCATCAGGACAACAATCAGTTTCTCGCGCGCCGGTTCCAGCTTCAGCGCGCCGCACAACCGGGCGGCCGCTCGACGCACAGAGGGATCGGCATGATCGAGAAAGGCCAGTGCCCGCTCGGGCGCGGCCGGCTGGACATTGCGCACGCGGATCGTTTGGGCAAGAAGGTCAAGGCCGCTGGCCAGGGACGCGGGCGTCATCCCCGCCCTCGCCTCGAGCAACAATCCAAGCTCGGCGGGCTGACCCATCTGGCTGATGAGCTGCACTACGGGCACACGGTCGCTTTCGCCAATCTTTCCATCGCGCAGCGCGGCGACCAACGGCTCCAACGCCGCTGGATTGCCCGTCGCCTTCAGCGCAAATACGACATGCTGGAAATTTCCTCCGAAGGTGGTCTCGCCTTTCTCGAACGCGGGAAGCCACACATCCGCCGTGTCCCGGCATGTCTGCCACAGCGCAAAATCAAGGTTTTCATCCATGGAATGATTCAGCGCTTGGAGTGCCGTTTCCGTAGCCTGCGGGGATCCCAAGGCGCGCAGGCAGTGGATCGCCTCCAGCCTGACTCGCGGGTGCGCATCGGCCACCGCCGGAGCCAGAATATCCCGAATATTCGCCTGCAGGTTCGCGTTCCGCAGCTCCGGGGAATCCTGGCCAATGAACAGGGGCACATGATACCCGCTGAGGTATCGTTGGTAAAGGGCCCGATAGGCGCCCGCCCTCACCGGCGCCACTCCACTTTGCGTCAGGCGCGTCAATGCCCGCGCGAATCCCGGGCTGTCATTCAGTCGATTGACCCAGAGCAACTCCAGGCCAAACCGGGCGTCCTCTTCGTTCCCAATGTCCACTCCGTCCAACAGCTGGGACCACTTCTCGTCGATCGCCCGCTTGTCGTCCTTCGATTTGCCACCGCGCTCCCTGAGCTCCCGCTTGGCGAAAAAGCGCGTCCAGGCTTCCGGCGCTTTCAGCCAGCCGATCAAATCGTCCACTTCAGCCCCTGCCAACTCCGGCCGCTTCACCAATTCCCTCCCCTTCGCGGTGACCCGCCAGATACGGCCATGGGTGTGGTCGCGGCGCGGGTCCCTAAAATCCACCTCCCCGTGCTGGATGATCGGGTTGTACCAGTCGGCAATGTACAGCGCGCCGTCCGGACCCATGCTCAGGTCGACCGGCCGGAACGAACGATGGGTCGTCTTGATAAGGTCCTCAACCTGCTTCCCGGCGTATCCTGACCCCTGATCGGTGATGACAAAGCGGTTGATGCGATTGCCACGGAAATCGGGCAACACCATCGTTCCCTGCCAATCCTCGGGAAAGTGGCGACCCGAGATAATTTCCAAGCTGCAGTGCTTCGGTTGGCCGGGGTTCAGGCCCTTGAGGATACGCGGGTAGTCCTTGGTCCAGTCGTCCTCCTTGGCCCAAAAAAACGCGGCCCCGGGGAACGCATAGTTCACGCCTTCAGAGTATGCGCCATCGGTGGTGAACGACTGCCCCCACCGGTCGACCACATGCCCCCACGCGTTGACTTGGCCACGCGTGAGGATCTCGGCTTGGCCGGTTTCCGGGCGGAAATACCAGACGCCGCCGCCCCCGAGTCGGCGCACCCCCCAGGGCGTTTCGAGATGCGTGTGGATGTAAATCGATTGATTAAAATAAAATCCGCCGTCAGGCGCCCCGCGAAACGTGTGGATGATGTGGTGGGTATCCTCGGTGCCAAAGCCGCTGAGCATGACATGCTCCTTGTCAGCCCGGCCGTCGCCATCCTTGTCGCGCAAGAAAATGAGTTCCGTTGAGTTGGCCACATAGCAGCCGACCCCTTTGTCGTCCGTCCCACATCCCAGCACCGCCGCCTCGCCCGGCCCCACCGGAAACAAGCCGGTCGGAATCAGCAGATTGTCGGCAAATGTCGTCGACGTGTCGGCCACTCCATCGCCATTCGTGTCCTCCAGCACGACAATCTTGTCCTCGCTTGGTTCGCCCGGCTTGATCTGCGGGTAGGTTTCCGATGAGGCCACCCACAGCCGCCCACGACCATCCCACGCAATCTGCACGGGCTTTTTCAGCATCGGGTCCGCGGCAAACAGATTGACCTCGAGTCCCGGCGCCAACTCAAACGATGACCTCTCGACCTCCGGATCGGGTGCCGGAATGTCGGCCTGGGACGGCTGCAGGGCGTCGGCCGGTGTCTGCTGGGCCTGGGCCACGGCGTCCCCGGTCGTGGCCAGTAGCGCAGCCGCCAGGGCTAGCGAATAGGACGCGGGTGGCAGCTGATTGACGCGATCGGAGGTTCGGAACTCGGGGGATGATTTCATGGCGGGCAGAGGTAATGGTGATCACGCGGAGCCTCAGAGCAAGGACACAACGCATTAAGGTGGGAAGCGACCTCCCGGGCGCGTAGACGGTGGAGGCGATCCATCGGGAAATGGTGTCCACCTCTCGAACGATGGACCTTGGGACCAACCCGGTGGGCATTGCCCCTTGCTTCCACCTCCTGTATCCGTTTTTCCTGACTCGGAGCGACTCTTAAACAAGGCCAAGTGTGTCGGTGTGCCCAAGCTCCCGCCGCCAACGAGCCGGAAATTTCTCGCCCTTCCTTGAGCCGCGAAGCGCCCGGCAAATCCCTATACTCCAATGCAGTCAATCACCGCGGGTTCACGGCTTCGGGGGCGCCTCCACCGCATCCGGCTTTTTCGATCCTTTCTTGGCCGCCGACTCGACACCGGCCACATACGACCGGTCCGATTCCGACAGGCGAGCCAACGGCAGAACAAACACTTTCCCGGCCCGGCGCAGGCGGATCTGCCCGCCGCGCACAATGTCGAACTTCAGCGTGGCCGGATCAGCCGTGGCCGCCTTCGGGTCGTTGATCGGCCAGGAAACCAGCTCCGCCGAAATTTCCGTGCCCTCCACACTCTTCCAATTTCGGATGCTCCCCACCTTGATCGTCACCGTGGTCTCCGACTTCGGCGCCACCGGCTTCGTCCCAATGTCCGCCCCCGTGCCCCGCCCCCCAATCCCCGTGACCTGGGCCGGCACCCACGTAAGCAGACCAATGCCTCCCGCCGCAATGAGGATCAAATTCCGAAGCTTCATGATCCTTCACTTTGCCCCATCCCGCCAAACCTGCCAACTGTCATCTTGGGCTGGTAGTGCGAATCGAGGAACCACTCAGGAGCACCTCGACCGCGGGATACCCCGATCCAGCCGCTCCGGCATCTGCTGGAAAAGGAAATACGACTTCCCCGCCCCACGCATCCCAATCACCGCCTGTGCCTTGCCCGGCAGCACGGCCATGGACACCTGACGCCGCGCGAGGGCAGGAAGCTCCTGGCTCGTGCCAAGCGCCAGCTTTTCCTGAAGCGCCGCCAGGCGCTGGCCCCCAATTCCCCCTTTGACACGCTTTTGCTCGCGTGGGAGTCTGCGCGCTCATATGACGGTCTCGTCACTTAAATAACCAGCAAATCCCCACTAATCTGACGAAAATGCAACATTCACCCATTTGGGGCGCGCTCACCGCCCTTGGACTGGCGGTCGCGATGGCTTCCTGCGGGAAACGGGACAGCGTGTCGATGCCGACGATCAAAATGTCCGGATCGAATACCATGGCGCCCATCGGGGCCGCCTGGGCCGAGGCCTACGACAAAGCGAACATCGTCACCTCCGGCGGCGGGTCGGGCATCGGGATCAAGCAATTGATGGACGGGTCAATCGACGTCTGCAATTCAAGCCGGCCGTTGAAGCCGTCTGAGATCGAAGCGATCAAGGCCAAGCACGGGAAGGATGTGAAGGAGTTTCATGTCGGCTACGACGCCTTGGCCGTTTTCGTCCATCCGGACAATCCGCTCCAGGAAATCTCGGTTGAGCAATTGACGCAAATCTACGGTGGCGGCGGATCGATCACCGCGTGGGATCAAATTGCCCCGGGCGGCCTGACCGGCCCCATCGAGGTGCTCGGACGCGAAAGCACCTCGGGCACCTATGAATACTTCCAGGAGGCCGTCTGCGGCAAGGACGAGGGCGGTCGGCCCAAGCCGTACCGCCAGGGAATTTCCGCCATGAGCAGTTCCCAGGCGATCATCGACACGCTCGCCACCACCAAAACCGCCATGGGCTACGACGGCATGGCGTTCAAGACCGACAAGGTGAGGTGGCTCAAGATGTCGGCGAAGAATGGCGGACCGGCCGTCGAGCCGAGTGTCAACGACGCACGCTCAGGAAAGTACCCGCTGGCCCGCAAGCTCTTCATTTACACAGTGGGCGAACCGGCTCCGCACGTGCGGGAATTCATCGATTGGATCCTCTCGCCCGAAGGTCAGAAGGGCGTGGCCGACACGGGAGCGGTCACGGTCAACTAAGCCGGCGTTCTCGCGGATCCGTCCTTCATGGCCACGTCCCGTCCACCGTCCGGAGGCCTGCGTGCCCGATTGTCCCGTCTCGGCGACAAGGCCGAGACCCCCATCCAAGCCGTGATCTACGGACTCGGGTGGAGCGCGATCGTGTGCGTGATCGCGATCTTCATCTTCCTTTTCCTCGGCGCCGGGCCCATGCTGTTTCGGCTCGACTGGGTGGAGTTTTTCACCTCCACCCATTGGCACCCGAAAGACGATGGCGCCGCCCCCCCGACTTATGGCGTGCTCGCCATGATCCTGGGAAATCTGGCCGTAGCCACCCTCGCCATGGTTCTGGCCATCCCGGCTGGCCTTGCCGCCGCCGTCTACATCAGCGAATTCGCCGGCCCTCAAACGCGCGAATGGCTCAAAGTGGCCATCGAAACACTCGCCGCCGTGCCGTCGATCGTCTGGGGTTTCATCGGCGTCACCATCATCAGCCCCCTCCTCATCGAATACGCCGGCGCCAGCATGGGCCAGAATCTGCTCAACGGGGCCGTCATCCTCGGCCTGATGAGCGTGCCACTCGTCGTCTCATTGGCCGAAGACGCCCTGCGCGCCGTGCCCGACTCCTTCCGCGAGGCCGCACTCGCCCTCGGAGCCAATCGATGGGAAATCGTCTACCGCGTCCTGTTCCCGGCCGCCAAAAACGGCCTGCTCGCCGCCTGCATGCTCGGCGTGGGCCGCGCCATCGGCGAAACCATGGCCGTCCTCCTCGCCACCGGAAATAAAAATCAGATCCCCACCTCGCTGCTCGACCCGATTTCCACCCTCACGGCCACCATCGCCTCCGAAATGGGCGATGCCGTCCAAGGTCAGCCGCACGCCCAGGTGCTCTTTATTATCGGAATCCTCCTGCTCGTCATCACCTGCTCCATCAACCTCATCGCCAGCTTCGTCATTCGCGGCAGCAAAGACTCTCGCTGATGAATCCGACCGACATCCAGGCCCCAATCGCCAATCCGTTTGCCTCGAGCGAATTCGAACACGTCAAGGAACGACGCGCCGCCGTGGCGAAATGGACGACCTTCAGCCTGTCCATCCTGCTCGTCATCCCGATGGTCTGGATCTTCACGCTCATGGCTGTCAAGGCCGCCCCAGTCCTGTCGTGGGAATACTTGACCACCGACGTCAGCCGCATGGGCGCCGCCGGCGGAATTTGGGGACCGCTCATCGGGACTTTCTGGCTCACCCTCGTCTGCCTCCTCCTCGTCGCCCCCATCGGAATCGGGGCCGGCATTTACCTCAACGAGTACGCCCGCGACAACGCCTTCAACCGCACCATCCTCATCGCCGTCACCAGCCTGGCCGGCGTCCCCAGCATCGTGCATGCCCTCTTCGGCCTCGGCGCGTTCGTCAGCGCCATGCAGCTCGGCCTCAGCCTGGCCTCGGCCGCCCTCACCCTGGCCGTCATGACCCTGCCCATCATCATCGCCAGTACCCGCGAGGCGCTCGCGTCCGTGCCCCGAAACTTCCGCGAAGCCTGCTGGAACCTCGGCGCCTCCAAATGGCAAACCATCCGCACCATCGTCCTGCCCAACGCCATCAGCGGCATCCTCACCGGCGTCATCCTCGTCGTCGCCCGCGCCGCCGGCGAAACCGCCCCGATTATGCTCACCGGCGCCGCGGCTTACTTCAAACTCTCCCCGCACTTCCCCGAGCGCCTCGCCCCGTACGGCCTGAGCGATCAGTTCATGGCCATGTCGTACCACCTCAACCTCATCTGCCGTGACGTGCCCAACATGTCCGAATCGATGAAGTTCGGCAGCGCCTTCGTCCTCCTCCTCCTCATCCTGCTCATCAACAGCGTCGCCATCGCCGTCCGCGTCACCCTGCGCCGCCGCAAACGATGGTAACGTCCCCGTCTCCCGTGAAACCCGGTCCACCCCACCTGGAATTCCGCGACGTCTCGGTCCACTACGGATCGAAAAAGGCGCTCGACGAAATCACCCTGCACGCCGCCCGCTACAGCGTGTTCGGCATCGTCGGTCCCGCCAACTCCGGCAAAACCACCCTGCTCAAAACCATCAACCGCACCCTCGAATTCATCGACATCGCCCGCCGCGAAGGCGAAGTCCTGCTCGGTGGCGAGGAGGTCGGCCGCATCAAAAACGTCTATGCCCTGCGCCGCCGCATCGGCATGGTCTTTCCCCTGCCGGTCGGGCTGCCAATGTCCGTCTACGAAAACGTCGCCTACGCCCCCCGCCGCATGGGCATCCACGACAAAAGCCAACTCGACGAAATCGTCGAACGCTGCCTCCGCGATTCCGTGCTCTGGGACGAGGTCAAGGACCGCCTCGACCTGCTCGGCACCCGGCTTTCCGGCGGCCAGCAACAACGGCTCACGCTCGCCCGCGCCCTGTCGCTCGATCCCGAAATCCTCTGCCTCGACGAGTTTTCCATCGCCATCGATCCGGTCACAACCATGAAAATCGAGGAGGTGCTCAGCCGCCTCAAACAGCGCATGACCATCATCCTCGTCACCAACCTTACCCAGCAAGCGCGTCGCATGGCCGACCACATCGCCTTTCTCAACGCTTCCCAGCTCGTCGAGTGGGGGGAAACCGAAACCCTCTTCAACAAACCGCAGAAGGAAATCACCGGCCGTTACCTGAATGGAGATTTCGGCTGAAGCCGCCTTACCCCCACTTCCGCCGCCCCCAGCCATGCTCTCCGAAGCCGTATCCGATCCCCGCGATGCCAGCGCCAACCAGCCCTGGGCCGGCAACGACATCAGCATCCGCGTCCGCCATTTCAACCTGTGGTACGGCTCCTTCCAGGCGCTCATCGACGCCGGCATCGACATCCGCCAAGGCATCATCACCTCGCTCATCGGCCCCTCGGGATGCGGCAAAACAACCCTCCTCCGGTCATTCAATCGCATCAATGAACGCTACGGCAACGTCACCACCACCGGCGAAATCAGCATCCTCGGAAAAAACATCCTCGACGCCGACGTCTCCGTCGCGGCCCTCCGCCGCAAGGTCGGTATGGTCTTCCAGCGGCCCAACCCGCTCCCCATCTCGATCTACGACAACATCGCCTTTGGTCTCAAGTCCCATACCCCGGCAAGATCCCTCTCCCGCGCCCAAACCGATGAAATGGTCGAGGCCGCCCTCACCGCCGTCGACCTCTGGCCGGCCGTGAAGGACAATCCGCGACGCAAGGCGACCGGGTTGACCCTCGAGCAGCAGCAAAAACTGTGCATCGCCCGCCTCCTCCCGCTCAAGCCGGACATCATCCTCATGGACGAACCGTGCTCAGCCCTCGACGCCACTGGCATCGAACGCATCGAGGAGCTCATTTCGGACCTGAAGAAGCATTTCACCATCGTCATGGTCACGCACAACATGGCGCAGGCCCGCCGCGCCTCCGATGAATGCATCTTCATGCTCATGGGAGAAATCATCGAGCACGCCCCCACCCTCGATTTGTTCCTCCACCCGCGCAGCGAAAAAACCGCCATGTATATCGAAGGGCGCTACGGCTGATGCCTTCGCCCGTTCGCTCTCCACCACAGCGACCCCAATCCATCCAGCCTCATGCCACAGCACATTCTCCACGCTTTCGAAGACGCCCTGAACAAGCTTCGCCAGGACATCGTCACCATGGCGAGCCTGACCCAGCACAGCCTTTCCAAGGCTGTGCGCGGCCTGCTCGAACGCAACACCGACCTCTGCAACCAAGTCATCGCCGAGGATGATGAGGTCGACCGCCTGGAAATCCAGGTCGATCGCGACAGCCTTGAAGTCATCATGAAGTTCAGTCCGGTCGCCACCGATTTGCGGCGCGTCCTCTGGACCATGAAGGTCGGTCAGCAACTCGAACGCGTGGCCGACGAGGCGGTCAATATCGCCCGCCGCGCCCGCTCCATGAACCAGCACCCGGCCCTGCCCGAAACCGGATTCATCCAGCCCGTCTACGAACTCGCCTCCGGTATGCTCCGCGACGCCATCACCGCCTTTGTCGACGGTGACCTCCGAATGGCCCTGGCCATGGAGCAGCGCGACGAAGCGCTCGACGACGCCCACGCCCAGCTCATCCAGCGCCTCATCAAACGCTCGGCCGAGGATGCCGATCATATCGGGGACTATGTCAACACCATGTTCATCGTCCGCTTCCTCGAACGCGTCGGCGATCACGCCGTCAACATCGCCGAAGACATCGTCTACTCCGAAAGCGCCTACGACATCCGTCACGGAGGCGAACGCCCCAATCTCGAGGCCCCCGAGCGCGCCTGACCGAAATTCGCGCGCTACCCACTGCCCTGCCCCGATCGCGCCGGCGGATGGTCTGGGAGCACGAGGCGCGCGCTCACCGTATCTTCCCCAATCAGTGAGTGGCTCAGGCTCCCGCCGAGTTCCTGGGCAATGCGGAGGCACAGCGCCAGCCCCAATCCCGCGTGGCGGCCGTCGCTGGCCGCCTCCTCGTGGCGCGCCCGCCAGAAAGGTTCCGCCAGTTGCGGCAGATCGTGCTCTCGCAGGCCCGGATTGGTGTTGGAGACCGCGATTTCCCAACCCGTGCCGGAGTGGACCGCGGAAATGTCGATCGCACCTCCTTCCGGCGTGTAGCTCACCGCGTTGTCGAACAGGTTGCGCACGACCAAGCGAAGCAAGTCCTCGGACGAAGACAACTCGGGCCCCCGGTCAGGTACCCGGATTCCCACTCGAAGACGGCGCGCTTCCGCCCGGTCGAAAAATTCACCCCAGCACTGGCGCAACAGCCTCCCGACTTGGATCGGCTTGTTGATAAATCGCTCATGATTGTCCTGATCCAGGCGCGCCAGGAGCAGAAGATGGCTGACCATCGACTCGAGTCCTCGCTCGATGTCCAACGCCTCCTGGAGCTCGGCCCGGTATTCTTCCGCCGTCCGTGGCCGGCTCAGCGCCAGCTCGATCCGGGCGCGTAGACCGGCCAGCGGTGTCCGCAATTCATGGGCCGCCCCCATCGCAAAGCTGCGTTCGCGCGCCAGCGTGCGGCTCACCCGCTCCATCAGGTTGTTCAACCTGTCGACCACCGGCTCCAACTCGGCCGCCTGTCGCGGCGCGGTGAACCGGCTCGCGCTGCCTACGGGGAAGCGCGAGATTTCGCGCGAGAGCGCCTGCAGCGGCCGCAACGCGCGATAGACGAGCCAGCTGGCCAATCCGGTAAGCACGATCAGGACCACCACGGAGGCCGCCACGAGCATGTGGCGCACGTCCACAAGATGCGCCTCCAGGGGCCGCTGGGAAATCGCCGCCGCCAGATGGACGTCTCGGAATTCCGGACCCGGCAGTATGGCCCCCGGCTTCAAGGGAGGCGATATCCAGTGGCCGGCCAGTCGCACCGAATGCCCATCAGGCAACGTCAGATCGCCAAAGGTCGGTCCGCCCTCCCCACCCTCCAACATCGGCAACTCGGGCATCGGAATGACCTCGGAAGACCGATAGAAAACAGTGCCATCCCTTCGCCGGATCAGAAGCCAGAGCGGCGCCCCGTCGGGCGGTACGGCATGGGACTGCGTCTCGGCGGGCAGCATGACCTCGGGCCCCTCGCTCCCGACCAGGCAACTCAGGGCGAGCGATTGCAGCGCTATCCCTAATTTCGCGTCCAAGTCCTCGCGAATGTGAGTGTTGTACCACTGGTATAATAAGACAGCACCGGTCACGACAAGTACCAGCGTCAATAACGCGAAATCCGCCGCCAGCCGTGTCCGCAACAGTCGTGTCATCAGCCCCCTCATCCAGCCATAAACGCCGCGGGCGCGGCCGTCACGGCGCTCGGCACGGGCAGGCCGGCGTCCTCCGGCAGGGCCAGCACATACCCTTCTCCACGACGCGTATGAATCAGGCGCGGCTGGCCTGGTCGCTCGATCTTTTTCCGCAGATGCGCAATGTACACATCCACCACATTGCTCACGGCCTCGTAGTTTAAATCGTATATCTGCTCCCAAATCTCCCTCCGCGTCACCAGTCCGCCGCGGCGCAGCGCCAGCAGCTCCAACAGCGAGAATTCCCGGGCCGTCAGGGCGATCGCAGTGCCACCACGGCGCGCGATGCGCTTGCGCAGATCGATGTCCAAGTCGCCCACGCTCACCAATTGTTGAGTCTGCCCAAAGCGCCGACGAACCAGCACCCTGACCCGCGCCATCAATTCGTCCAAAGCAAACGGCTTGACCAGATAATCGTCCGCGCCCGCGTCCAGCCCCCGAATCCTCTCGGGCACGGCATCCCGCGCCGTCATGATCAGGACAGAGGTTTCACTTTGCCGCTGGCGCAGGTCCGCCAGCACCTCCATGCCGTCCCCATCAGGCAAAATCAAGTCAAGCAAGACAAGTGCATAATGACGCGTGCCGGCGAGTCGCCGCGCGTCCGCACCCTCGGCCGCTTCGTCCACCTCGTACGAATCTTCCCGAAGCCTCTGAGCGATCGCGTGGCGGAGTGGAACATAATCTTCAATGACAAGGATTCGCATCGATTGGGGAGCCGCGGCCAATGGTATGCAAAAACCCATCAGGGCCAGCGGTTTTTGCATTCATCTGGCCAGCGACTGGGCGTGTGGGCTGTGCGGGTGACCGACGATACCATCCCCGACCATCCCGCCCTGAAAAACGCCCAGCCTGCCCCTTTATTTGTTAAAAATGACGAAATCAGCACAAATCGAAGAGAATCGCTTCGGCGGGCACCGTGGCCGTCATCGTCAATCGGCCGGCCTGCTCCGTGGCGGCGCCGTCACCGGTCCCCAGCGGATGGCCATCGAGCGACAGAGCGCCGCGCGCCACTTGCACCCACGCGCCCCGCCCGGCCTCGAGATCGTGGGTGACGGTGGCCCCGGGCTCCAGCCGAATGCGATAAACCACCGCATCCTGATGAATGACGGCTGACCCGTCCCGCCCGTCCGGCGAAATGACCAGCACTTTGGGCATGATCTCATGCTCCGCCTGCGGGTGCCACTCGGTATAACCGGGCTCAAGCCCGCGGGCACGCGGCACAATCCAGATTTGGAGAAAGTGTGCGGGCTCGCTCGCCAACGGGTTAAACTCGCTGTGCGTCACGCCTCGCCCGGCGCTCATCAGCTGGATCTGTCCTGGCTTCAGGCGCCGGCCATTGCCCAGGCTGTCTTGGTGCGCCAACTCACCCTCAAGGACGTAGCTGAAGATTTCCATGTCCCGATGCGGATGCATGCCAAACCCCATTCCCGGCGCCAACCGATCGTCATTGATGACACGCAGTGCACGAAATCCCATGTGCGCCGGATCGTGGTACTCGGCAAAGGAGAAACTGTGGCGGGAATCGAGCCAGCCATGATCGGCATGGCCGCGCTCCGAGGCGGGACGAATCGTGATCATACGTGGATATACCAGTTTACGCCGGCCCGCGCATTGCGGGCGCGCGGCGTCGCTCAAGCCGGTCGCGTGGGGCCTCGACCAGTTCCCAGGGTGCTATTGACCCGGGGCTCGACCGTGCTACGTACCCCTCCCTGCGCCCCGAGGGCTCAACGACCGCCTCCGCTCTGCGGGGCGCCCGCGTTCCCGGCCCTCACCCCCACATCCCGCTCATGGTCTGGCTTGGAAAAAAAATCTTCGAAATGCGGCACAAACTCTCGGTGAAGCGCAAGCTCATCCCCGAGGACGAGGAAAAGCCGTTTCTCGAACACCTCGAGGATCTTCGCAAAACCCTCACCCGGATCATCGCCACCCTGCTCATCGGCATGATCGTCTGCTTCGTCTTTCGCGAGGAAATCTTCAAGATCGTCCAGTACCCGATGCATCGCGCGGAGATCGGGGTCATGGACAAGGATCGGAGTCCAGTTGGACTCAACGATCCTAAAGAGTGGCTCCATGTCGTTTCCACCGCCTACGGGCTCATCGGATTGGATGAGGCTCAGCGCGCCACCTTCCTGAGTCACGCCTTCACCCCGGAAACCGAGCACCTGCGGTCCGTGGTCGAGGCCGTGCTCATTCGGCACGCCGCCCTGACTTTGCCCGAGGCTTCGCGAGAAGGGTATGTTCAAGCGGCCAGTGGAGGCCACCCGCATTTGCTCGCCATCGTCCAGGACTTGGAGAAAAAGAAGGTCGATGTCGGCTTCGTGCGCGGTCCAAAGCAGATGACCATGCGGTTCTTCAAGCCCGGCGAGGGATTCAACCTGTCGATGAGACTCTCGCTGTATGCCGGCATCGTCGTCGGCTTCCCGCTCCTCCTGTATTTCCTGCTCGAATTCATCGTGCCCGGCCTGCGCCCGGAGGAGCGCCGCGTGCTCTGGCCCTCGCTTGCCGTGGGCTTCGGCCTCTTTCTCGTGGGCATCTGTTTTGCGTATTTCCTCGTCACCCCCAACGCCCTGCGCTGGCTCTACAACTACGACCTGACCCTCGGTGCCGTCACCGAGTACCGGCTTTCCGACTACGCGAGCTTCGTCGTCCAGTTCACCCTGATCTTCGGCCTCTGCTTCGAACTGCCCGTCATCGTCTATGCCCTCAACAAGCTGGGCATCCTGAGCTACGACCTGATGAAAAACACGCGCAGCTACGCCATCATCATCATCGTGGTCATCGCCGCCCTGATCACGCCGACGGCCGATCTGCTTAACCTCGCCCTCCTCGCCGTACCCATGGTCTTCCTCTACGAAATCAGCATCTGGATCGCTTATTTCCACGACAAGGCCCAAAAAAAACGCGAGGCCGCCGAGGAAGCCGAAGATCTCGCCGCCCGCCAGGCCCGGCGCGAACGCGCCGCCATGGCCGGGGCTTACCTCGAGGCCCCAGCCCCCTCCCACCCCGATCCCGATGCCTACGACTCCCACCCTCACCACGACCACCACGGCCATCCGGATTACGACCACCCTCACCTGCCATTCGATCACGATCACGCGCCGGTCGATCAAGAACATACGGCCCCCGAACATACGGCCCCCGAACACACGCCGCCGGAACACTCAGCCTCCGACCTCGCCAATCCCGCTCCCTCGCTCACTCACACCCCGGGCGAACCTTCGGAAGAAAGTCGCCGCCACTGTGATTGAAATCCCTCGGCCATCCGCCCCCTCGTCAGATTCTCATGCAGTTTTTCTTTCGCTTCCATCGATTACCGCTTTCGTAACGCCAATCATGACGATTCCACCCGCACTCGACGCCAAAGCCGATGAATACATCGGCCATTACCCGCCGGATCGGAAACGCAGCGCCGTGCTGCCGCTGCTCCACCTCCTCCAGCGCGAGTTCCGCTTCATCTCGGAAGACGCCATCGATTGGGTGGCCCAAAAACTCGGCATCGCGAAAATCGACGTGCTCGGCGTGGTGACCTTCTACCCGGGCTTCCGTCAGTCCGCCCCGGGAAAATACCACCTGCGCGTCTGCCGCACGCTCTCCTGCGCCATGGCCGGCAGTTACGAACTCATGGAAGCGCTCTGCCGCGAAGCGGGCATCGACCGCTCCCACACCGATCACCATCACCCGATCGCCCTGTCCGCCGACGGGACCTTCAGCATCGAATTCGCTGAATGCCTGGCCTCGTGCGGCACCGGCCCGGTGTGCATGGTCGAGGACGACTTTTACGAAAATGTCGAGCCAACCGCCTCCCGCGCCAAAGAGTTGCTCGACCGCTACCGCCACCGGTAATCCCCTGCCCCGTTCCCCGCTGACTCCACCTCATGTTGACGCTCCACCCGCCTGGAGATCCCGGAGCGCCCATGACGACCGAATGCCTGCAGGCCGGTCTGTGGATCGACCTCCTCGACCCCACCGCCGACGAAATCGCCCTGGTGCAGGCCGCCGTGGGCGTGGAACTGCCCACGCGCAGCGAGATGCAGGAAATTGAGGTTTCCTCGCGGCTCTACACCGAAAACGACGCCCTCTTCATGACGGCCACCGTGATCCACAAAGCGGACGCGGCCTTTCCCGAGGTCACCCCCATCACCTTCGTGCTCACCCCGGCCAACCTCGTCACCATCCGCTACGGCAACCCCACCCCATTCCGCACCTTCAGCGCCAAGTGCGATCGGCCCAGCGCCACCTTCAGCACCCGCGACAAAATGTTTGGCGGATTGATGGACGAGATCATCGACCGTGTCGCCGACATCCTGGAACTGGCCGGCGCCGAACTCGACGCCATCTCACGCATCATCTTCAATATCCCAAACCATCACGCCAGCACCCAGCTCCCAACCGGCCAGAAACCCGATTATACCGCCATCCTGGAACGCATCGGCCGCTGCGGAGACCTCGCCGGCAAGGCGCGCGAAAGTCTGCTCAGCCTGGCCCGCGTCGTCGCCTTCTACATCGAAATCGCCCGGGTCAAGGCACCCCACGAACTCGACGAACACTGGCGCACCGTGCGCAGCGACGTCTCGTCACTGACCGAACACGCCAATTTCGTCTCCAACAAGGTTAACTTCTTCCTCGATGCCACCCTGGGCATGATCAATATCGAGCAAAATACGATCATCAAAATCTTCTCGATCGCCGCCGTCGTCTTCCTCCCGCCCACCATGATCGCCAGCATCTACGGCATGAACTTCAATGCCATGCCTGAAATCGACTGGCGGTTCGGATACCCCTGGGCCCTCGCCCTCATGATCATTTCCGCCATCCTGCCGTGCTGGTATTTCCGCCGCAAGGGATGGCTGTGACTTCGCCGCGACCCCGGCTTCCCAGCCATCGGCCCCACCCCGGAAGAGCCATGTTCCAGAGAACTGGGAGGGGGAGGACGCATCTCAAGAATAGTTAAGCCTCAACATTCGTGCCCACTCGTGGCATTCGTGATTCCAACGTCCCTTCTCCTGTTATTGAGCAGCCGGAATCTCGTTCAGCGTATAATACGCCGTGTCGTGGACCAGCGGTTCACCAGCCTCACTGCGCACACCCGGCAGCGAAAATTGGTGCACATGGCCTTTGGTCAGCTTGTCGACCCGCACGCGCGCGGAACGCGCGTCCGCCGCCACTTCGATCGCCGTAATTTTTGGTTCGTATTCGTCAACTTCGGGGCTGCCATAATCGGCCTGATAAATGTAAGTCCACGCCGAGGTCTTCCAGTGACTCGGATCGGTCAGCGTGGCCGCCTCGGCCGGCTGCGTGAAGCTGAATTCGAAGCCGTCCGGCCGGGCTCTCATCTCGTGAATCTCAAACGGGGTTTTGCCAGACCATGTGACGCGTTCCAGGGAGGATTCCTGTCCGCCGCGCGACCCCCAGCCGCGGGCTGTTCCCCCATAAAACATGACACCCTCGGGATCAATCCGCAACGGCACACACCCGCTCTTGAACCCCTCGCGAAACAGAATCGCGGCGCCCTGGTAAACGCCGTTGACCTTTTCCAGAAAGACCCGACTCACATTCGAGTAACATTGCTCGCCGACAAACAACTGCCCGGCAAATGGCCCGAATTTTCCACCGCTGAGATCGGCGGCAATGCCGCTTGAGGAGGCCCCCAGCCGTCCGTGCGGTAGGTACACCGCGGGCGGCACGAGTTGCGGTACCCGCGCGCGCTCAGTTTCCATCCGGCTTTTCGTCTGCGGGGTGGGCGGCGCCTCTCCGAGGTTTTTGGCCAGAGTGAACCACCGGTTTCCGTCAGGATGGCCGACAAAACCCCCGGGCTTGAGCCACTTCAGGGAGCTCGATCCATTCCATGGCCCCTGATTGTCGGTGTAAAACATGTCGCCCGCCGCATTCGGCCCGATCCCGCCTGGACTGCGCACACCGGAACAGGTGGGAATGATCTCACCCTCCGGCGTCACGCGCAGACACCATCCCCGAAAAGGCACATCCGAGGAGAACGATCCCGTCAAGCACAACACCGTCCAAATGTTTCCCTGTGCGTCGGGGCGCGATCCAAACGCGTATTCATGATAGTCCCCTTTGATCCCCCATCCGTCCGAGACCGTCTCGAAAACGTCCGCCCGCCCATCGCCATCGGTGTCGCGCAGGCGGTCAATCCCCGGGCGATGCGTCACCAGAAGACTGCCATCCGCCTCCGCGGCCACCCCTAGGATTTCATGCAGCCCGCTTCCAAAAAGCGACCAGCGCGGATCGGGAGTCGGCTCGTAGGCGCCCTCGACAACCCAGACCTCCCCGCGCCGCGTGCCCACCGCCAGCCGCCGCCCCGGCAACACATCAATCCCGCCCGGTTCGATCACCGCCCCCTCCGGCAACTTGAGAGCAACCAGCGGATAATAAGCTTCTTCAAGCGCTGGATCCGCGCCCACCACCCCGGCGGTCCACACGACAAAAAGAAGAAAACAAAACGATCGAGTCATGGAAAACTGGGTGAAATTAGGAAAATAAATCGCTCAGAACCATCGATACGTGACCACCAGACGCGCTTGGTTATCCTCAAGCTTCACCGGCACCAAGACCACCCCTCCACGCGACACCGGAGGCGCCCCACCTTCAACACTGACCGAAAGATCGCCCGCCATCTTCCACACGCCATCCGGCCCGGGAGCCGGCCCCTCCCCAGTGCCCAGCCGAAAATAAAACTCCTCCACCGGACCGGCTCCCCGGATGCTAATCGTGCGAATCAGGGCATCGGTCGCCTCGGCCAGCCGGCCCGTCGCACGGAGCGAGTCGTCCACCGTCACCCCGTGCATCGCATACCGAAACGTCGGCACCCCCGCGGCGTCCAAACGGTACCCCAGAAAGCGCCCCTGGCGGGCCCGGCCGTTTTCGTCGGGCGCCGGCCATGCGTCACCGGCCCCCAGAACGGCCAAATCTTCACCCCCCGGTCGCTCAATGACCCCGAATCCTAACGGCCCAATGTCCCCGGCGCCTCGACCCGTCCAATGGCGGCCGACGTCCAGAAATGCCCCCTTCCACATCAAAGCGAGCCTCAATTGATCCTGATCGAACGCATAGTGAACCTGCTCCTGGGTCCCCACCGCAATCAGTCGGCGGCTTCCCGCATTCGGCGACAAGAATCCCCGATAAATGACCGGCCGGCCATCGGCGGGCGTCAGCACCATCTCCGGCAATTCTTCGCCGGCCGCCTGCTTTTGTTTCGACAACCACGCCCGATTAAAGCCGGGACCACCCCAGGCCAGCGTCAGACTCTCCTCCCCCGCGTGCTCAAAATACTCGACCCGCACCCGCCGCACCCCGGCGCCCAGTCGCACCCGCTTGCGCTCCTCGGCATACGCGTGCACCCCGTCATTCCGGATGACTTCTTCATCATCGATGAGCAAGCGAGAGCCATCATCGGATCCGAGAAAAAACGTGTATTGACCGTCCGTCGGAACATCCAGCAATCCATTGAATACCAATCCAAATTGATCGCGCAAATCGGTGGCGTCCACGCTGATGAGATTGTCGGCCACTTCGTCGACCGCCACCTTGCTCTCCTGGGGCAGGTTCAGAAAATCCGGCAGTCGATCCCATTGGCCCTTGAAGACCATGCAGGTCAATTCGCGCAGCCCGGGCGGGGGCGCGGCACTCACGACCAGGGTTCCATTCATGATCATGGCATGACCCGGAAAGGTGCAGACGAAATCGAAGGTCCCCTCCTCCGCAGGCGCGTTGAAACTTAACTTCCCGGTTTGTCCAGGATCCACCATCCCGCTGTGGGCCAGGATGCGCGCGTCATCCGGAATCCATTGGGCCGGCGGCCCTTGTGGCCCGAGTTCCCACGCTTTCTGCGCCACTTCCATGAAGACACCCGACTCGCGCAACACCACCAGATTGTGCGGAAGTTGATCGTCGTTTCGCAGCACGATTTCCACCGCGTGGCCCGGCTTCACTCGGAGCACCGGTTGGTCGTACTTCATCAGTCCCGGCAGGGTTCGCACTTCGATGCGAATCACTTCGTCGGCCGCCACCACGGCCGAAACCGAGGCGGCCAACATGGACAGGGCAAGGCGATCCTTCATCGACGTGCATGCAACCCTCATCGGTTCACCCCGCAACCCAGGGAATCCCCGAGGGGCTCACCGAGAATCATCCACTCCTACCACGATGCCATGAGTTCGTAGGTATAGCCCTTCAGGTACTCGGTCTCGGGAATACTTGGAATAATGGGATGATCCGCGCGCTGGCCGTGGAAAAGCACCTGGCGCAACGTGCGCTTGGCATCCGTCGCGGCATCCACGATCATCAGCCGAAAGTCGGAACGCGACACATGGTGCGAGCACGAAAAGGTGCTCAGCAGGCCGCCAGGCCGCAGAAGTTTGAGCGCTCGCAAATGGATTTCCTTGTACCCGCGCAAGGCATCGCGCAGTGAGCCTTTGTTGCGCGTAAAACTCGGCGGATCCAGGATGATCAAATCATACAATCCCGCCTTTTCCTCCGCCCTCCCTTCTCTCGATGCCCCCGACTCACCCGAATCCACCGGCTCCACCGCCGGTTGATTAAATGAACTCTCCGCCGCCTTCAGGAAATCAAATACATTGGCCGCCATAAAGGAACATCTGCCGGCCAAGCCGGACTCCGCGGCATTCGCCGTCGCCACCGCCACCGCGGCTTCACTCGCATCCAGACCGAGCACCGACGTGGCTCCAGCCTTGGCGCAGGCCAGCGCGAAACCACCCTGGTTGCAAAAACAATCCAGGACCCGCTTCCCTTTCGCCAAGGCCGCCACCGCCCCATAGTTGTCGAACTGATCGAGATACAATCCGGTCTTCTGGCCCTCCTGCAGGTCCACCACGAATACCCCATGCGGCGTCGTCACGCGAAAGGGAGTGGGCACCTCGCCGTAAAGCACGCCGCTCCGCGGCTCCATGCCTTCCGCCACCCGGATCGTCGCCTCGTTGCGCTCGACGATGCTCACCGGATCGCACACGTCCCGCAGCGCCTCGACGATCAACTCCCGCCGCTGGTCCATCGCCAGCGTCAACGTCTGCACCACGCAGTGCGCCCCATAACGATCCACCACCAACCCGGGAAGGCCGTCGCTCTCCGACCACACCATCCGATACACATCCGCCGGCTCCCGCCCCGCCATCAACCGCTGGCGATACTCGTTCGCCCGCCGAATCCGCCGCACGAAAAACTCCCGGTCCAGCTTCTGCCGGCGCCGAGAAAACCGCCGAGCCACAATCTGGCTCTTCGGGTTGTAAATCGCCGACCCCAGCGGCTTCTGCCTGTAGTCAACCAACGATACCACCCCGCCCGCTTCGGGCTCGCCGATCGT
Organism: Verrucomicrobiales bacterium; assembly: GCA_046155625.1. Taxonomy (GTDB): domain Bacteria; phylum Verrucomicrobiota; class Verrucomicrobiia; order Verrucomicrobiales; family V1-33; genus CAJBME01. The sequence continues at coordinate 24,137 of JBJXFS010000107.1, forward strand.
CTTCTGAACCTCCATGGAATACACCCACTCGTGCCCGTGAAAAATCCGCGCCCGGGGTTTGATGATCAATGTCGCCATCGTGGACCATACCCACCCATGGGGCGCGGCCAATAGTGAATCGGCCCCCACGGCGTTTTCACTCTCCATCAAGCGCAGTTGTCTTCAGACATGAAAACTCCCTGAATCAGCCTCGAATCTCCAGCGTTTGAGCTTCCCCTCGCCCAGCCTTGTGTTACGGTTTACGCCCTATGCGCACCTCCAATCCCACCCTAAACGACCGCGTTTTTGCCCAATCCCCGGCCGTCGCCGGCGGCCCGACCATGACTTTGAAGGGCTCGGTCAACAAGACGCTGATCGTGGCCAGCCTGCTGCTCACCACCGCCGCCGCGAGCTGGCAGTACGTCCAGTCAAACCCCGCCGCCTCCGGCGCGATCACCATCGGCAGCGCCATCCTCGGGCTGATTTTGGTCATCACCTCCTGCTTCAAGCCAGTCTGGGCTCCGGTCATCGCGCCCACCTACGGCCTGGTCGAAGGCGTCTTCGTCGGCGCGGTGTCGGCGCGTTATGCCGCCCTCTATGAAGGCATCGTCCTCCAGGCGGCCATGCTGACGCTCGGCATCCTCTTTGCCCTCCTCTTCGCCTACCAGTCGCGCCTCATCCGCGCCACTGAAAACTTCAAACTGGGCATCGTCGCCGCAACCGGTGGCATCCTGCTCGTCTACGTCGCCACTCTGATTCTCGGGATGTTTGGAATCCAAATCCCCCTCATCCATCAAAGCGGCCCCATCGGCATCGCCTTCAGCCTGTTCGTCGTCGTCATCGCCGCCCTCAATCTCGTCCTCGACTTCGACTTCATCGAATCCGGCGTCGCCCAAGGCGCCCCCAAATACCTCGAGTGGCAGGCCGCCCTCGGCCTCATGGTCACGCTCGTCTGGCTCTACATCGAAATCCTCCGCCTCCTCGCGAAATTGAAGCGCGAGTGACGGCCCGCCCAGGCGGGATCCGGGATTTGAGCACACTCCCCTATGAAAGTCACTTTTCGCGCTCCAGGATTCGGTGGCGGGCGCGTTCCATTCTCTGCAAGAGTTTACCGGTTTCGCCTTGTTCCAGGCGGCTCGTTTCTTCCGCGGTGAGGTCTCGCTGCCAGCGTCTGCGAGGATCAAACAATGGCTGATTGATCTGCCAGTTGCGGTTTTGAGGGTGGTATTGCTGGGAAACGCCCGCCGGTTTTTCGGTCGAAGACGAATACCAATGCCGGGGAGTCCGGTGAAACCCGAGCATAGCGGGGTCGAACGACAGGCCGAGGTGGCGGCAAAGCCTCCGCAAGACGCGTTCGGGCGCTTCGACCAAGCGCTCGTGGCAAAGGGGGAAGAGGAACGGGTCGCGCCCACGTTCCAGCAATTCGGCCGCGACTCGGGCCGATCGCTGCCACGTTTCGACGGCTTGGCTGAAGTCTTCGAAGCGGGCCTTGAGGGATGCCACGAGGTCGCGGTCGTCGCGGAGCATCAGGATGACTGGATGGCGGGGACAATGCACTCTCAGTGTCTCGAAGTGCAGAAGGTGGTCAGGCGTTTTTTCGACCCATCGTCTGGCCCCCCTTCCCGCAGCGAACCGATCGAAGCCGGCCAGGGTTTCCGCAATCCGTTTCGGGGCGACGAAAAAGACGCCGGTTTCCCGTTCAATGGCCGCCAGATCGCGGTGCGAGTCCAGCATGGCCGTGATTAAACTTGTCCCGCTGTGCGGGATGCCGAGCACGAAAATCCCGGATGGACGGTAAAAAAAGCGTCTTAATCTACCTATAATCAACGTTGTATTGAGTTAGTTGTGCCGGTGCTGATGTCGTTGCCGATACAGCGCCTCCCCCGATTCCGCCATCAAAAAGTGGACGTCCCAAGCGACTGCCAACTCGCGACCTCCCAGCCACCGCTCAATTTTTGGCGGCCTTTTCGGCCGTGCGAAATCCGCCGCAGTTAGGGGCTTTCCCGACCATTTCCGCCTTGCCAGCGGCACTGCATTTCCTCACGGTTGTCTCCGTGAAAAGACGCGCCTTTATCAAATCTTCCACCGTTTTCGCAGTGCCCACGATTGTGCCGGCCTCTGTGGTTTTTGCGCAGGGCGACAAGCCGGTGCCCAGCAACCGCATTACGGTTGGCCTGATCGGATGCGGCGGCCAGGGCAATGGGGATCTGAACGCCGTGATGAACTCAGAGGAAGTCCAGGCCGTCACGGTCTGCGATCCGGACAAGGGGCGCCGCGAGGCGACCCGGGCCCAGGTCCAGGAGCGTTACGCCAAGGAAAAAGAAGGCGGCACTTTCAAGGGCATCACCGCAGTGAACGATTTCCGCGAGATCACCGGACGCGATGACATCGATGCCGTCATTGTCGCCACGCCCGACCACTGGCATGCCATTGCCACCGTCGCCGCCCTGCGCACTGGCAAACACGTCTACTGCGAGAAGCCCATCACTCACCTCTTCGCCGAAGGCCAGGCGGTGTATCGGGAGGCTGCCAAACAAAAGGCCATTTTCCAGGTCGGCTCTCAGCAGCGCTCGGAGACCGTCTTCCGCATCGCCGTGGAAATTGTCACCAACGGCCTGATCGGGAAAATCAAGGAAGTGAAGGTCGGTCTGCCGACCGGACCCCAGACCGACATCGACGGCACGGTGGCCGAACCCATTCCCGACGGTCTCGACTACGACCAGTGGTGCGGACCGAGCCAAAAGCTCCCCTTCCACCCAAAGCGTCTCCACTGGGACTGGCGGTGGTGCCTCGACTACGGCGGCGGCCAGCTGATGGACTGGATCGGCCACCACAATGACATCGCCCATTGGGGGCTCGAAATGGACAAGAGCGGCCCGATTCGCGTCGAGGCGAAGAATTTCCGCTACCCCGAGAAAGGCATGTGGAACAACCCGATCGACTACGAAGTGGTCTCCACCTACGAGCCGGGCTACACCGTCACCCTGTCCAACCGCCACCAAATGGGCAAGGACAACCGCAGCATGGGCACCCTCTGGATCGGCGAGGACGGATGGGTTTTCGCCGACCGCGGCCACATCGAGGCCTCCACCCCCGAGTGGACGCGCGAATCGTTCGACCGCGGCCCGAGAAAGGCCTACAAAGTCAGAGGCGGCCACCACCGCAACTGGGTCGAGGGCATCCTCACCCGCGCCGAGTGCATCTGCCCCGCCGAAACAGGCCATCGCTCCGCCACCCCGGGCCACATCGCCTACGTCTCCGACAAACTGCGCCGCCCCATCAACTGGGATCCCAAAGCCGAAAAAGTCATCGGCGACGACGAGGCCGACACGCTGCTCAAGGCACTCCCCTACCGCGGCGAGTGGAAGTTGTCTTAAGGCTGTTCTTTTGGCAGATAGTGCGCTTTCTGATTAATGAAAAACCTCCAGGAAATGACATCTTCTTTTTCCTGCCCGGTGCGCCGCAATCGAACGTGCACGCCGACTTCGGGGGCGCGTAGGATGCTGACGGGGCGGTACACCAATTTCCGTGTCTCCTCGTTGTAGGTGGCGGGCACTTCGCCAAAGCCCGGCATGCGCATCACCACGCTGTTGGGATCGATGCCGGGAAGATTGGAAAGGTCCACGCTGATGAGCGGGCGGCGGTCGGTGATGGTTGCATTTTCGCCCGGGCTGACTACGACGAGTGGCGAGGGCTCACTGCCGTCATCGCCCGGCGGAGCGTCCCCCAGCAACTGTCGCCCGATCTCCTCCAGCCCGCCGCCAAAGCGCGTGGCTGCCTTGAAATTCGCGTCTTTGTCATCATTCCCGAAGATGATGAACCGCCCGATTTCAGCGATCGGGGTGTCCCAAGTGGTGCGGACTGGATTGCAGGTAAAGAGGGCGTCGTATCCCCACTCCTCCGTGCCACGGCGCGCCATTTCGGGGGTGAAATAACCCCCGGGATACGCATAGGTTTTCACCTTCACGCCGAACCTCGATTCCAAGAACGACTTTGATTCGCTGAACTCGGCGTTGAGCCAGGCTTCATACTCAGCGGGGCGGCCTTTGGCGCGGCGCCGGTAATCCGCGGGATACGGGTGGGAAACGCTGTGGCTGCCGATCGTCACACCGTCGGCGATCAGCTGGCGGATCTCCTCGCTCGTCAAGGCACGTCCACCGCCATCGACGTAGTTTTTGTAAAGATAAAGGGTGTAGGGAAACCCAAATTCGCGCAGCACAGGATGCGCCAGCGTGAAGGTGCTTTTCCATCCATCGTCGATCGTGATCATGACGGAAGGATCGGGGATGTCCTTTTCTCCGCGGCGCCAGGCCAGGTAGTGCTCCATCGAGATCACGGGCAGTCGGGCGTCCCTCAGGGTCTCCAAATGTTGCCGAAACCGATCGATGTTGATGACCATGGCGTTGTTCGAACGACCGGTGGTGAAATCGTGGTAACAGAGGACGGAAACCTGGGCTGATTTTTTGATTTTCAGCTCCGCGGCCTGGGCATCGAGCACCGCCTGTTCATCGCCTGCGGCGGTCCCATCCGCCGGTTCCACGACCACTTCCTCCTCCACGACAGGAGCTTCCGCCGCAGGCGCCGAGGGTGCCAGGGGTTGGCGGCGGCAGGCGATCCCGCCAAAAAGGAGGCCCGCTGCCAGAACAATCGAGGCGGCACGCATCAGACTGAAGCGAATCATTCGCAAGTCTAAACCAATTCCCTGCCGGAACATCTGGAAATTGTCGCGCCGCGCGATCTCTCCATGGTTCGCGGCATGAAATTGATCTCATGGAACGTCAACGGGCTGCGGGCCGCGCTGCGCGCCGGGCTGCGCGAATTCATGGCCCGCGAGCAGCCTGACGTTCTGTGTCTGCAGGAAATCAAGGCAACGCCGGAGGACATCGACAGTTCGGTGTTTGATGGATACCATGTCGCGTGGAATCCGGCGGCCAAAAAGGGGTATGCGGGCGTGCTCGTCGCGACGCGCCAACCCCCATTGAGCTTCCGCAAGGGGATGGGGCGGGCGGAGCATGATGCCGAAGGCCGGCTGATCGTGGCAGAGTTTCCGGACTTTCAAGTCGTCACCGTCTACACCCCGAATTCGCAGCGCGGCCTGACCCGTCTTGAGTACCGCCTGGCCTGGGAACGCGCGTTTGCCCGATGGTTGCGTGCGCTGGACAAAGCCCGGCCGGTGGTTCTTTGCGGCGATTTCAATTGTGCGCACGAGGAGATCGATTTGGCCAACCCGCGGGAGAATCGCCGGAACGCGGGATTCACCGATGAGGAAAGGCGGGCTTTTACCTCACTGCTAAACAAGGGTTTCGTCGACTCGTTTCGCGTGCTGCACCCAAACGAACCCGGTCATTATTCGTGGTGGACGTATCGGAGCGACGCCCGCGCGCGGAACATCGGGTGGCGCCTCGACTATTGGCTGGTCTCGCAACGATTGTGGCCCCGCGTGCGGCGGGCTCTCATCCTCACCGAGGTCATGGGATCAGACCATTGTCCCGTTCTCCTCGACCTGCAATGAGCGAACCACCACGCCATCCGCCAACGAACGGTGGAACAACCACGGAAGGCACGAAACCAGAAGGCCAAAAATGGTTGGGAATGAGCGACGGAATCCGGCATGGTCCATTGATTTCGTGCGGTTCGTGTCTCTCGTGGTTGATCCCGGTTCATGGCATGGGGACCCGGACCTTGCCTCACCGCGCGCCTTGGTTTTGACGAGCCATCAGGTCGTTGTACGCCCGCGTGCGCTTGTTTAATTCCTCGATGGCCTGGTCGCGCTCGGCCGTGACTTGCTGGAGACGGGCGTTCGCCTCGGTGATGGCGACATTCTGAGCCTCGACTTCGCGCGCCCGCTCGGCGGTGGCCTGTCCCGATTCCGCGATCCGCGACCGGATTTGGGTGAGCTCGTCTGTGACCTCGATCAGCTTGGCTTCGGTGTCGGCGCGCAATTGCGTCAGGCGGCTGATTTCCAGCTCGTAAGCGGCGACTTTTTCGGCGAGGGCGCGGCCCGCCCCGACCTCGGCCCTCAGGGCGGCCTGGGCTTCGACGATTATCTGGCGGAAGGCCGATTCGCGACGCCACTGGGCCACACAGACGACGCAGAGGCCGAGGGAAGCGAAGATGAGCAAGCTGACGGGCAGGTTTTTCATCAGCGGCTGGGCGCAGCCTCATGGGTGGCCGCGGGGCGGACGTTGAAGGCGACCTTGGTAAACCCGATGCGGCGGACCTCGTCGAGAAGGCGGATCATGTCGGCGTGCTTGGTCTCGGCATCCCCGCTGATGTAGACGGGTGCGTCGGGCTGCTCCCGGCGGCGTTGGGCGAGGCGTGTGTGCAAATCGGGGAGTGCGACCGGTTCCTTGTTGAAGAACAGATCACCGGCCGCGTTGACGGCGAGGTTGATCATGTCAGGCTTGAAGTCGCGCTGACTGGTGGTGGCGACCGGCAGGTTGACGCCGATCGTCTGTTGTTTGGTCATGGTCAGGCTGACCATCATGAAGGACGCGAGCAGGAAAAACATCACGTCGATGAGCGGAATAATCTCCAGCCGGGTGCGGCGAACAGGCAGTGGCGAACGGATTTTCATCGTCGGCAGGCACGCATCACCGGGTGGTCGAGGGCTCGCGCGGCGCCTCGGCGCGGGGGGCTCCTCCCGAGGATCGCCCCGCGAGGATGAGGACATTATTGGCCGCCGCCTCAAGGTCGAACTGAAGTGAGGCCAGACGACTGTGGAAATAGTTCATCGGGATGAGCGTGACGATGGCAATGCCCAAACCGGCCGCGGTCGCGATGAGAGCTTCCCCGATCCCTCCGGTGACCTTTTCGACGGCCAGTTCGGCGGACCCAATGGAAGTGAACGACCCCATGATCCCGGTGACGGTGCCGAGAAGCCCAAGCAACGGACCCAGCGTGACGATGGTGTCCATCGCGCCCAGGAAGCGGCCGGCCACGCGAAGTTCCTGGCCCGAGGCCACTTGGAGCGCTCCCTCCATCGATGTGTGCGGGTGGTTCAGCCCGTGGTGGACCATGCGCACCACCGGATCCTCGGCCCCCCCGGACCGGCGAATGGCCTCCTCCATTCGGCCTTCCTCCAGCGCCTCATAAATGGAGTCGAGCACGGCCGGCGCGCGTTTCAGCGCGGTGGACGACCACCAGCCGATCCGCTCGGCGATCAGGCCGACCGCCACCACCGCCACCGCCAGGATGGGGTACATGATGGGACCTCCCTTGACGATGAAGTCGATGACTAGGTTTGCGAGGAGCATGAAATGAAAGTCCGCCGAGCCTAGGGCAAAACCCAGCCATTCAGCGCAGTTTGAAGTGAACCGGCAAGCGAAACGTGCCGACCTGCCCGGCCGCGGCACGCCAACGCCGCCGAACCCATTGGGCCGCCGCGCGATCGAGCTCGGAATACCCGCTGCTTCGGCTCACTGTGGCGCTCGCCACTTGGCCGTCCGCGCCAAACACCACCATCAATTGCACCGTTCCTTGCTGCCCGCGGCTTCGCGCCTGCGCCGGATACGGTGGCGTGGGAAAATACCCCGCACCCCGCCCACGCCCCGCGGTCCCCCCAGTCCCGCTCCCCGTGCCCGCCCCCGTCGCTGTGCCGTCGGGACGCCCCACCGCCCCCCCCGTCGTCCTGCTGCGCTCCGGCGTCGACGCCGGCTTGCCCCCCGCCGTCGGACGCACCGTCGGACGCACCGCCACCGGCTTCGGCGGTTTTCGCGCCTCCTGCTCCATCTCCTCAACGGCCGGCGCCACCGGAATCACAAACACATCGTCCGCCGTCAACGCCTCCACCGCGTCCAATACTTCCGCCTCCTCGGCCACGGCTTCAACCTCCGCCTCAGCCACTTCCTCCGCGTCCCCCAAGGCCGCCGCCTCCCCTCCCACCTCCACCATGACCCACTCTTCCCCTGCCTCCTCCCCCTTCGCCTTTTCCATCCCACCGACCCCCACCTCCCCCACCGGCCGCACCAACCCCACGACCCCCAACGCCACACACAGCCCCGCCATCCCCGCCACCCACCCCACCACCTCCATCGGCCGCTCCAGCCATACCACCCTCGCCCCACACCGCCACCGCTCCACCCCACACCCCCACCCCGCCAGCGCCCCAACGCCAGCCACCACCGCTTTGCTCTCCATCACATTCATGCTTTCAGGGCTCTCCACCCGCGCCCCCACTTAAACGCCAGTCAAAGAATGTGTCAAAATGCTAATGCGACACATTCGCAAATTTTTACTTGCCTCCCCCTTTCAGCTCGCCCAGGGTCGCCACCGCCTGGCTATCGGTAATGAGACCTAAACTCAAATAATATGAAAAACTCTGTGTCGAGCAAACAAATGGTGCGGTGGTTCAGCCTGCCGCGTGCCTCTGTTTATGGACTGATGTTGCACGCTGTATTCGGGATGGGGCCTCACGCATGGGGTCAGTCACCGGGGGTGGCGGATGGGGCGACGTCGGGTGGGTTGGCGGGCGATTTAGCACCGGTGACGGTGATTGGGGAAGCGTCGATGATTCCGCGGATGGCGGGGTCGGCGGCGGTGGTGAGTGGGGAGCAAATTTCGCGGCAAACGTACACGAATCCGAACCGGGTCTTGCAGCAGGTACCCGGGGTGTATGTGAGGGAGGAGGATGGATTTGGGAATTTCCCGAACATTTCGCTGCGGGGGGCGGATGGGGGGCGGAGTTCCAAGGTGACCATCATGGAGGACGGGATCATGATGGCGCCGGCCCCCTACTCGGCGCCGGCGGCCTATTACACGCCGAGGGTGGGTCGAATGAGTGGGGTGGAAGTGTTGAAAGGGTCGAGCCAGGTGCGCTACGGCCCGCAGACGACGGGAGGCGTGATCAACTATTTGGCCACGCCGTTTCTTGAGCTGCCGGAGGTGGCGGCCCCGGAGCCGCTTGGACCGGTCGGGAAGAATCCGTCTGGCAAGAATCCTGGAAGCGCGGGCAAGGCGCTGGTGGCGGGAGCGCCATCGGTGAGCGTGGCCGAGGATGTGGTGAACGGAGCGTATCTGAAATCGACGTACGGATCGGACAACACGTGGTTCAACCACGGATGGTGGGGCCGGGCGCAAAAGAGCGAGGCGGGATTATTCGGAATGGTGCTTGAGTTGTTTCACAACCAGTCGGACGGCTTCCGATCCATCGATGAGGCGGGCGGTGACACGGGATTCACCACGCTGGAGCCGATGGTCCGGCTGTTTTGGGAACCGAACACCTCACTGGAGCAGCGGTTTGAGTTCCGCTTCGGGTACAGCTATTTCGACGCGGACGAGACGTATCTTGGTTTGGCGGACGCCGACTTCCATCGCGACCCGCTGCGCCGGTATGTCTCGACTCAGTTCGACAACATGCGCAGCGACCAGTTTCGCTACTCGCTGCACCACACCCTGCGGCCGAGCGACAATGTGCGGGTGGAATCGGCGGCGTATTACACGTCGTTCGAGCGCGACTGGTACAAATTGGACAACGTGCGGGACACGGAGGGCCGGAACATCAGCCTCTACTCGGCCTTGGGAGCTCCGGGTGTCGGCTACGACATCGTGCGCGGCCAAACCGGAGGTTCGTGGCGCATTCGATCGAACGACCGCGAGTATTACACGGCGGGCGTTCAGTCCAGGGTTGACTGGGGGTTCCAGACCGGCAGCCTCGAACACGCGTTGAGCGTCGGGGCCAGGCTGCATTACGACGAAGCGACCCGCTTCCAACGCGACGACCGGGTGTTCCTCGACGATTCCGGCCGCATCCGGGACATCACGCGCGGACGCCAGGGCGAGGCGGGCAACCGTGAGGAAAATGTCTGGGCCTACTCCATGTTCATTGAGGACAGCATCCAGCTCGGACGGTTGACCGTGAAGCCCGGCCTCCGCTGGGAGCACATGGAGCTCGAGTATCAGGACGGCGCCACCTCCGGAGACCTCAGCCGGGTCGTCGGCAGCGGATCCGGCTCCATCGACGAACTAGCCCCCGGGGTCGGCTTGGTTTACGAATTCGATCCCGTCTGGAGCGTCTTTGGCGGCTACTATCGCGGCCTCTCGACCCCCGCCCCCCGCGAGTTTCTGGTCGACGGCACCGACGTGGAAAAAAGCAATGGCTACGAACTGGGCATCCGCCATTACAGCGACAGCGTGCAGGCGGAACTCGTCGGCTTTTTCACCGACTTCGACGACCTGATCGTGCGCGACAGCCTGGGAGGCGCTGGATCGATCGAGGACACCAACGCGGGTTCGGCTGAGGTGTACGGCCTGGAATTCGCCGTGCGCTGGGATCCCCTCGCCTCGACGGACAGTTCATGGCGCCTGCCGCTCCGATTCGGCGCCACCTACACCCAGTCGGAAATCACCTCCGATACGCCCTCCGGGGACGCGGAATCGATTTTCAGCGGCGGCCGACCCGGCAACGAGCTCCCCTACATCCCAGAGTTCACTGCCACGGCCGGCATCGGCATCGAATACGCCGGATTTGGCCTGTACCTCGACGCCACCTACACCGACGAAATGTACGGCACCGCCTCCAACGGCACGAAGCCGGCCGACTTAGACGGCAATCCGGACGCCCGGTATGGTCTGACCGAGGAGGCCATCATCGTCGACCTTTCCCTTCAATACCAAGTGAACGAAAGCATCCGCCTGATCGCCGGCATCAGCAACCTTACGGGAGAGGAGTACGTCGTCAGCCGCCTCCCCTACGGCCCGCGCGGCAACCAACCACGGTCGTATTTCGGGGGGCTGGAGATCCGGTTCTAAGGCCTGTCAAGGAGGGGAAATCCAAGGGGCCTGGCCGGCGGCTTCGGGCCGCGCCCGATCCTTCGGCCAGGATAAAGTGGCCCACGACTCGAGCCCGGCAATTGTCTCGCTGGTCCACCCCTCCGCGGCCGGATCCGGAAGCAAGTTGGCCCCACGCACACTCCCCAAGCCCAGCCCGCAGGCCAAGCCCATCGCCCAACACGTCCGCTGCATGCCGATCACCGCTCCAGTCAAGCGGACCCACCCGCCCTTGGCAAGTCCAGGCCGCACCGCGCGAGTGTCACTCCTCCATGAACCCGCTCTCGATCAAGGAACCGATTTTTTCAACCGCCGCCTCGGCATCGGTTCCTTCCGCTGTCACCTTGATGACGGCACCGTGGTTGGCCGCCAGCATCATCAGGCCCATGATGCTCTTGCCGTTCACCTGCTCATCCCCCTTCTCCACCCAGATCTCCGACTGAAACGTATTGCAGAGCTTCACTAGCATGGCCGCCGGCCGGGCGTGCAGCCCTTGGCGGTTGCGAATGGTAAACTCTCGCTGGACAATCAATGGGTTCATCAGGACAGGGAAAAACCGGGAATTATGGAGTTTTCTGCATGACGTTCAACAGATTCTTCGAGAACTCGAAGGCGCTGTTGTGACCGAGACTCTTGAGCTTCTGATCCAATGCCGCCACCTCGACGAGCTGAGCCATGTCACGGCCCGGCAGCACGGGCAACTCAACTAACGGCACCGCCATGTCGAGCAGGGTCGTAAACTTTGGTTCCACCCCCACCCTCTCAACCTCATTCAGATCTTTGGCGCTGACCAAATGCACCACCAGATCGAGCCGCTTCTCGGGCAGGATGGCACCGATACCATATAAAGCGGCCACATTGATGATGCCCAGCCCGCGCACCTCCATGTGAAACCGGCCATTCGCCGGTGCGCTGCCCACGATTTCCCGCCCCTCGATTGACTTGAGATGCACCAAATCGTCGGCGACCAGCGAATGCCCTCGGTCAATCAATCCAAGTACAGTTTCGCTCTTCCCGGTACCGCTGGCGCCCCGTATCAGAATCCCAATGCCCCGTACATCCACCATCGACGCATGGTCGCTGACACTCGGGGCAAAGTCGAATTCCAGCGCAATCGTGGCCGCATTCAGAAATTTCAGCGTCGACATCGACGTCTGAAACACCGAAAGCCCGGCATCATTGGCCAACTTGAGCAGACTGCGCGGCAACTCCAGCGCCCGACACATGATCAAACAGGGCAGTTCATGATCGCACAGCTCCTCAAACCGTTTTCTCTGCTCGTAGGATGGGAGGCTCTCCAGGAATGAAAACTCCTGAAATCCAATGACTTGAATCCGCTTTTTCGCAAAATAACTGTAGAATCCTGCCAGGGCGAGACCCGGCCGATTGACCGTCGGCTCGCTGATCAGCCGCGCAAATCCTGCTTCCGTCCCCAGCAACCTCATCTTCAAAGCCACGTGATGGCGGTCGAAGAATTCGCCCACCGTGATGTGGCTCGGGCGTCGGACGCGGCTCGGCATGAGGCGATCGGGGTTGGCGTTTCGCGGGCCTCTCCCGGGGGTCTTATCCCCCGGCGTGCGGCGCGGTCAAGTCAAGGATGGCCGTTGGGGGAGGTGGCCGCCGCGACGTAACTGTCCTCTGGCACAATCAGGCCGTAATCGCCGTCCTTGCGTCGATAGACGAGGCAAAGCTTGTCGATCTTGAGGTTGTGGAAGATCACGAACGGTCGTTCGCTCAGCTCCAGATCGAGCAGGGCTTCATCGGGATACAGCGGTTTCACTTTGTGGTGCTCAGGATGGATGAGAACCGGCTCGATCTCCTCGTGCCCAGCTTCCAAAACCCCCGTCTCGAACACCTGCTCCTGGATGTGCCGGATCGTCTGGTTGTGCCGCGGCCGCGCATGCTTCTGCAGCCGCGTTTTGTGCTTGCGCATTCGCCGGGCAATCTTCGAAATCGTGTCGTCGATCGCCGCATACAGGTCGTCCTGAGATTCGCTGCTCGCCTCGATCGTCAAGTGGTCAGCACAATAGAGGATGATCTCGCACTCCTGACGATGGCGGTGGGTGTGAAAAATGAGAAGCGACTTGGCCTCGATAATCCGCGGATAATCCAGCGGCAGCCCTTCGATTTTCTTGCACACATAGTCGCGCAGCGGCTCGGTGATTTCTAGATGACGGCCGGTCACGGTGATCGGCACATTGACGTTATGGGTTTGCATGGCGTAGGTCAGTAATGGGGGAGCAGAAAGGTGGAGGGTGGAGGGTGGAGGGTAAGGGGAAGTATTCGGTATTCAGTATTCAGTATTCAGAAGTATTCGGTATTAGTGTTCAGAAGGACTGGCGTGATCATGAGACGGATGATAAGGGGCCGGTGGCGCCACCATAAATCAAGGGGCTGGAACAAGGAACAAGGAACAAGGAACAAGGAACGAAGAACGAAGAACGAAGAACGAAGAACGAAGAACCAAGAACCAAGAACCAAGAACCAAGAACCATCTTCCAGCTACATGTTAAAGTTTTCACCGAGGTAAAGTTTGCGGGCGGTGGGGTCATTGACGAGGAATTCTTGGGGGCCTTCGCGCCGGACTTTGCCTTCGAAGATGAGGTAAGCGCGGTCGACGATGGAGAGGGTTTCGCGGACGTTGTGGTCGGTGATGAGGATGGCCAGACCATCTTCGCGGAGGTCGCGAATGATGCTTTGGATTTCCCCGACGGCGATGGGGTCGACGCCGCTGAAGGGTTCGTCGAGCATGAGCAGGCTCGGCTGGGTGACCAGGGAGCGGGCGATGGTGAGGCGCCGTTTTTCGCCGCCGGACATGGTGAGGGCGAGGTTTTCAGCCACGTGGCTGATGCCGAAGCGCTCGAGCAGCCGCTGGCATTCATCGCGGCGCTCTTGGGCGGTCATCGGCATGCCTTCGAGAACGGCCAGGAGGTTGTCGCGGACCGAGAGTTTGCGGAAGATCGATTCTTCCTGGGGCAGGTACCCCATGCCCAATCGCGCGCGACGATACATCGGCATGCGCGTCACATCCTCTTCCTCGAAAATGACCTGACCGTCGGTCGGCGGGACCAGCCCCACAATCATATAGAAACTGGTCGTTTTCCCGGCGCCATTGGGGCCAAGCAGTCCGACGATCTCGCCGGGGCGCACGGTTACGTCCACGCCATTGACCACGGCTCGGCCGTCGTAGACTTTGCGCAGGCCTTGGGTGCGGAGGACAAACTCGCACGAGGGTGTTGATGGCGCGGCAACTTTCGGGGCGGCGGAAACCATGGGCTGGGGACGGTTCAATTGCCTGAGGTGGAGGGTTTGGGCGGGGCGGGCAAGGCCGGGGCGGGAGGGGCCGGCACGGAGGCGGAGGACTCGACACCACCCCTGCCCGAAGCCTCGGGTGGCCGCTTCCCGGGCACATGACTGAAGAGCCGCTGGCGGATTTCCTTGGCCCGAACGGAACTGAGATTCAGTTCCTGCTTCCCGCCCTTCCCGCGGGCACTCCCGTTCTTGAGAAGCACGAGCGTGTCGGTCTCGTTCGGACTTTGCACATGATAGGTATCGTCACGGAGGACCTCGGGCAGACCCGTGATCGTGAAGGTCCCGGTGGTGGCTGTGTACACGGCCCTTCGGCCGATGGCCACGACATCACCCGTGGCGGTCTTGCGCCAGATCACAACCATTCCGCCCTCAGCGGCGGTGGCCGTGGCGGTCTTGATTCGCTCGGAAGAAAATTGATCCGGCTCCGATGCGGGTTTTGTGCCGTCGGCGGGGGACGGGGCTTTTTTGGCCCCGGCTTTGTTCAGGACAAACTCCAGGCGGTCGCACCAAATCTTCAAATCGGGGCGCTCAACGACCACATTTTTCAAGAAGGTGATGGTATTGCCTGGGTTATCCATTTCCCAACCCTCAAGGCTGGTAATGTTGGTGGGAGGAGGTGCTTCCCTCTTGACCGAGGCTGGCTTGACGGCCGGCCGCTCGGTGCCACCGGCTGCGCGGTCGCTGGCCGGGGGTTTGGGGCTCGGGGCCGCCGAGTTCGGAGCGGCTTTGGCATCGGCCTTGGGCTTCTCGGATTCCCGCGCCGGAGTTGATTTTTCGGCCGCTCGGTCAACCGCGCGAATGGCGTCCTCCAACACAGCGGCGTCATCGGGCTTGTCCGGCTGCGCCGGCGGCTTCTGGGCCACGACCGTAGTGGCCATGAGCGCGGGAAGTGACCATCGGAGCAAGTTCGATTTCATTGGCGCTGCGGGTTGGAGGGATCGATCGGCTCGGGCGACATCTCGTCGTCTTCGTCGTCTTCGTCGTCCAGGGGTTCTTCGGTCGGCTCGTCCAGAGGTTCGGGAGGGGCGATTTCGGTCAGGATGGCTCTGGTCTGACCCTTCATCACCGCTCGACCCACCGCACTGTCATAATGCAGCGAACTGCCGGATAAAAAAATCGTCGGTTTGCGCACGGTCACCGGTTTTTCGCTGGCGAGCACCCGGGTCGGCGCGTGATACGTCGCATCGACCAGACGAATGACGGTTTGCTCTGGTGCGGTTGTCGCCGAAGCCAATTCCCCATCGGGGACGGCGGCGGGCTCGAAGGAAGTGAGAACGACTTTCTCCAGACGGAAATTCTCCTCATCGAGGCGGGTAATCGAACCCATCGTGATGACCGAGGTCAAGTGTCCCTCCTCGTCGACAGTGGGCACGGTGACGCGAAGGGCGGTCTTGCCCACTGGGAGCAACCGATTGAGCGAAGTCAGGTCCGATACGGCTACCGGCACGTCCTGCCTAGCAGCCGGCGGCGGGGCGACCACCGGAGGCGTGGGCACGGTTTGCCCGGTCGAAAGCGTGGCTGACGACAGACCTAGGATGCTGGCGGCCAGCGCAAGGAACCAGATGGGATGCGTGATGGAACTAGGCAAGAGCATGCAAAGCCAGAAGCTGGCGCAATACCGCGGGGAGTTGCGCGAGTGGAATCATATTGGGACCGTCCGAGGGGGATTGGGCTGGATCCGGGTGGGTTTCCAGGAAAACGCCGTCCACTCCGACCGCCACGGCCGCCCGAGCCAAGACCGGCGCCAACCGCCCGTCCCCACCGCTGGTCGCCCCCTGACCTCCAGGACGCTGTACCGAGTGCGTGGCGTCAAACACCACCCGATACCCCTGCTCCCGCATCCAATAGAGCGACCTCATGTCAGCGACAAGATTGTTGTACCCGAACGTCGTCCCTCGTTCCGTGAAAAAAAAGCGGCAATTGCCACTTTCCACGATTTTTTCAGCGATTGGCCCGACATCCCAAGGCGCCAGAAACTGGCCCTTTTTGACGTTCACCACCCGACCGGTCCGAGCGGCCGCCACCACCAAATCCGTTTGCCGGCACAAAAAGGCCGGGATCTGGAGAATGTCGATGTGCTCGGCGGCGATGTCAGCCTCCTGAGGCGAATGGACATCGGTCGTCACGGGCACCCCCAATTCCTTGCCGATGGCCCCCAGAAGTCGCGTCCCCTCCCGACAGCCGAGCCCCCGGAAACTGTGAATTGAGGTCCGGTTCGCCTTGTCGTAGCTCGCCTTGAAAACGAATCGCGCGCTCGCCTCGGCCGTCATCCGTCGCAACGCCGATGCCAAGGCCCACGTCGCCTCCTCGCCCTCAATGACACACGGGCCCAGGATGAAAACCGGGGCCGCTCCGTCCATGATCACCCCAGCCCCAAGATCGATCACGGGGAGTTCGGCGGCTGACTGGCCTGGTGGAACGCTCAAAACAAGATGTGGTTCGGTTCCCGGACAATCCCGGGAGGCGCACGCTAGCGAGGAACACCTCAATCGGAAGCCAAAAATGCGGCTGCGCCGCCGGATTGGGCGTTCTTTGCTGTACCTTCCGGCGCGATTGTGGGAGCAGTGGCTGTGTGCGACACACCGCCTTTCACGTGAATCCTGCCTCCTCACCTCGACTTCCTCAGGGCGTGGCCATTCGCGCCAACCTCTCCCAACGCATTCTGCTTCTCGGATTGCTGGCTGGCCTGCTGGTAACGTGGAAATTGTGGCTGACCGACCGCGCCTTTCCCCACCTGACCGTGTGGCCATGGTTCGGCCCCCTGCCCGCTCCCTGGGACAGTCTGCTTCTCGGTGCCACTCTCGCCAGCCTGATCCCTGCCTTCGTGTTTCCTCGCCGGCGCCTCCCGCTCGCCCTGCTCTTGGGGCTCTGCCTCTGGCTGGCCCTGCAGGATCAGGTGCGTTGGCAGCCGTGGTTTTACTTCTACTGGCTCGCCTTGACCGGCTTCCTCCTCTTTCCTGCCTCCTCCTCTCAACGCGGGGGCGGCGAGGCGATCGTCCTGCTCCGCCTCCTCCTCGTCGCCATGTATTTTTGGAGCGGCTTTCACAAACTCCACCCCGCCTACGCCACTCTTCATCAAACCGCCTTCGTCGAGCCACTCGCAGCGATCTGGCCTGATCCCTCGATCCGCCTTCTCTCCGCCTCGGACCGTTTCGTCCCCTGGATTGAAATATCCGTCGCTTTCCTCCTGCTCCAACCCATCGCCCTTCTCCGGGTTGGTGGCGTCGGACTCGCCATAGCCACCCACGCCTTCATCCTCCTCCTGGTCGGTCCACTCGGCCTCTCGAATAACCACGTCATCTGGCCGTGGAACCTCGCCTTGGCCGCCCTCACCCCCGTCGCCTTCTGGAATCTCCCCGGAATCCCCTGGCCGTCGCTCGCCGCCTTCCCCGTCCGCTTCGCCTCCATCCCGCTCGCCCTGCTCGTCGGTGTGCTGCCCGCCTTCTCGCCTGGTCATTGGGACCGCTACTTCTCTTTTCACCTCTATTCAGGCCGGGACCAACGTATCATGCTCGTCATGGACGATGCCGCCCTCGGCTCCCTCCCACCCGCCGTCCGCCCGTTCGTCAGACCCGCCGGGGACGGGCATCTGCACGAATTGCGCTTCAAAGAATGGGCCTTCCACGAACTGCGCGCCCCGCTCCCCTGCGAAGAACGCCACCTCCTCCGCCTCGCCAAACAATTCGCCACCCTCCCCTTCCCCCCTCACAGCCTCGCCTTCTTCTACTACGACTACGAATTCGAACTCAAAACGCGCGGCTGGGACCGCTTCACCCCCCATCAAATCCTCCACCTCAACACCCTCCCCGATCCCACCCAGCCCTACCCGGGAAACTAAAGACCCAAAATCCGCCCCTCCCAACACCGATTCACCGAGGGGATGACAGAAAGATTGTGAGCAAAAAAAATAGCCCACCCTTCC